>JBILFA010000150.1:0-7278 GCA_044351795.1 Bdellovibrionota bacterium
TATACTTAGTTCGTTATGAACATATCTCAAGAACTCCACTGGCGCGGCCTCCTCCAGGACACCTCTGATTCAGAGCTCTTTTCCAAGCTCCGTTCTGGAGACGCATTTTATGTCGGCTTTGATCCGACCGCACCCTCACTTCAGGTCGGTAACTTGGTACCGCTGCTCGTATCGATCCACCTCACCCGTGCCGGATACGTGCCGATCTTACTCTTCGGTGGAGCCACAGGGATGATCGGAGATCCGGGCGGTAAGAGTGCAGAGCGCAACCTCCTTCCATTGGAGCAGATCGCTGAGAACGTACAGCTGCAAGAAGCACAGGCTAAAAAGCTGTGGAAGCGCGCGGGGCTCTCATCCACGCCAGAGGTCGTCAACAACCTCGATTGGACCAAGGATGTGAGCGTACTCACCTTCCTACGCGATGTAGGTAAACACTTTACCGTCAACTACATGCTCGCCAAGGACTCCGTGAAGAGTCGCCTCAGCGGCGATGGTATCTCGTATACCGAATTTAGCTACATGCTGCTCCAAGGTTTCGATTTCCTCCATCTGTACCAGACCCACAACTGCCGTCTCCAGATCGGAGGCTCCGACCAGTGGGGTAACATCACGGCTGGCCTGGAGCTGATACGCAAAAAGGTCCAGGGCGACGCCTACGCTCTCTCCTTTCCGCTGATCACCAACTCAGAGGGGAAGAAGTTCGGGAAAAGCGCGGGTAACGCGGTGTGGCTCGATGCCAACCTCACCAGTCCCTACAAATTCCATCAATTTTGGCTCAACGTCCCAGACTCGGACGTCATCAAGCTGCTCAAGATCTTTACCCTCGAAACTCGTGAAAGGATCGAGCAGGTAGAGTCCTCACTCGCAAACCACCCCGAACAGCGTGAAGCTCAGAAACTTCTGGCCGATTCGCTCTGCACCCTGGTACACGGCGCAGAGGCAACCGCCGATGCCAAGAACTGCGCGCAGGCGCTCTTCGGCGGCTCCCTCGACGGAATCTCTCCAACTCAGATGTTGGAACTGTTTAGCGATGCCCCTTCGTCGGAGCTCGCTCGCTCGCAGGTGACAGATATCGACATCGTAACACTGCTGGGCTCAACCCTCGCCAAATCCAAAGGCGAGGCGCGGCGCCTGATTCAAGGTGGTGGAATTTACGTCGACAACGAGCGTGTGAGCGACGAGACGCTCAAGGTCTCCAGCACTCGCATCCTGGAGCGCGGTGTACTGGTACTTCGGAGTGGTAAGAAAAACTACCACCTGGTCAAACTAAGCGAAGCGTAGCATTTACATGACTTCGCACACCTTCCGCGAAGGGGATACGGTTCACGTTCGCTCGATCAACAAGGCTGGCGTAATCGTTGAGTTGTTATCCGCGGACAAATATCGCGTTGCAATCGGATCGCTCTCGTTGATATGTCGCAGTGGGGAAATTACTCCCGCTCAACCTCCCCGTGTTCACCCGTTGGGCGTTCAGCCCCCTCCTCTGCCGCACAAACCACCCCCTCCAAAGGCGATAGACCTCCACGGCCTTACCACCACAGAGGCGATACGAAGGGTCGAAGCTCACGTGGATCGGGCTATTCTCGCGGGCTGCTCCCACCTCAAGGTCGTTCATGGATTGGGCACGGGGCGAGTTCAACGTGCGGTCCACGATTACCTCAGTTCGTTGAGGGTCGTTCGGCATTTCAAAATCAATGACTTCAATCCAGGAGAGACGGATGTGTATCTCTGATCCTCTAGTGCGGGGCGTCAGATTTAACCGCCAGCCATTCGGAGGTCACCTCTCTCCGAATACCGTCTGAATCAACTACATTGGCGGTAGTAGAGCCTTTGAGGAAGGTCTTACCTCCACGCTCCACTATCGTTGCGACACTCGAGGACTCCTGCTTGGGGTCGGAGGCCAGGGTCTTGAAGGAGATACCTTCTCCGGTTTCGCCATTTACTCGCCCCTGTAAGACGAAGAAGCGCGCCACGAGTACCGGATCCTGATTGTCTTTGGAGGGCACGGACGAAACCGAACTTCCTCTAATCTCCCCATTTTCGAGAATCTCTAGCTGGATAGCGCCCGTATCCGGCGGCGCATCAAAATCCTGTACCCAGCGCCAGTAACCATTGAAGCGCCTGCTTGGGTGTTCATCTAATGATGTAAAATTCGAGTTTGCGATCCCTGAGTCTGCGTCGGGCGTCTTCTCACCCTCTCGCGCAGGAGCCTCACTCTCGATTCGTGCGACATCTGCGGCGGGTAGCGCCGTAGATGGCACGATCGCCGGAACAACAGCAGCCGGAGGTACTGGGCTCGCTGTAGAGGTAGGAGTGGGTTTCTTGTCCAGAGAAGCTACAACCCAACTGATCGATGGGCCCGTAAGCAGTTCGCCCTTCGTAGTGTACCTTCGATATCCTTGACGATAGTATCGTGAGTCATCGGATAAGGACTGGGGATTGCCGCGTAAAGAGATCTCGGCGAGTCCTGCCTGGGCGGCGGGCACTACCTCGTCTCGCTGGGCCTGAGCGTCGCGATTACGATCGAACCACAACGAAACGAGCTGAAGCTCTCGACCACTTACGGAAGAGTCCCGATTACCGTCCAGCGTCGCCAGTGCCTCGAACGCATCTCTCCATGGCTCACGCGGCGCCTCTCGATCCTTGTAGTTCCGGCCTCCGTAGGTCCAGATTCCAAAGAGCGTCTCTTTGTTGACGATCCCCTGCTGCTTGAGGTCGTATACAAGTAACGGCGAATCCTGGTCAGCCTTCCACTCAAACTTACCCGGGGACGACGACTCTTTGTCGAATCCCGATGTAACAGCTCTGGGCTTCTTTCCAAAATCCTCGACCTTCGTTGTGTTGGCCCATAAGAGTGAAATCACCTTGTTGTCAGCGCGAGCATCAGCACTATACTGCCCCACTACCATCGACCCGACCAGGATGGCTACGGTGAGTGTAACTGTACGGTTCAAAACATCCTCTCTTACAGACATTCGTTTACAACACGCTTGCCACCGACCTCGCTTCAGCTTTTTGCAGCCTCTTTCTACGAACGCAGCCTCTGCCTGTTCAAGTGGAAAGTGTAGCGCTGTTTGTAAGGGGTCGCCAAGCTTCGATTTCGCAGGCTGAGAGGCTGCAAGTCCCTGACATGCGGAGAGCGCATCAACCATTAATGACTAAACTCATTCATCGACTTATTTTTCCATGACATCCCTTGATTTGAGTAGGTGGATTGGAGGATGGTCTGGGACGACCTTTTACAATACCCCTAAGGGGGGCAAGTCTTATGCCGTATTTTGTAGATTCTTCGGTGCCTACTGTTGGAGTAGCGGTACGAGCGCCAAACCCATCGCTGTCGGATTTCGTACGTGAGCTACACCTCGATGAGGACGCCCTCGTCTCCATGGCATGTCACGGTAAGGATCTCTTCACAGAGCTCAGCAAATTTATAAAAAGGTACCTCACGCCGCCAGGTCCCAGCGAGGTTCGTCCTCAAGTACTGGGGGAGCACTCACTACTACGCATGTTGCGTATTCAAGAGCTACGCGTTGCGGCATTGGATATCGCGCCGTTCCTGGACCCGTTCGAATTCGTAGATGCACAGGTAGCATTAATCGGGGCTTTTGGGAGATTTGTCGATGAGGATCCGCTCGTCCGAAAATTCCTGATGTCCGTAAGCTCGGGAGAAAGCGAAGGCTTGATAGGATTGAATCTCAGGGCGATATCAATGGCTCGCACGGTTTTATGCTCGTCAGATCGGAATGAAGCCCAGATTCCATCCCAGGAAGAAAGTTTACACATGTTAGGACTGGGTCTGTAGCGTGAGTGCGCGGTGGTTGACCGACTCAGCCGCGTGCTTAGGCTCTGCTTCAATCAAAGCTTCGAGTGAGCGAGTTCTGATCAGGATCCAACCACTGTGCTCAGTGTTGATGCCCACCGGGACCGTGCGCATGACCGTGTGAGAGTTCCTCTTGCGTTGCTGCGCGCACCTCAGTGAGCTGAATTTGGAAGTGAAGCGCCTCTCCCGCGAGAGGATGATTGGCATCGAGCGTCACCGCCTCTGAGGAGATAGCGACTATACGAGCTAAGGTTTGCTCTCCGTTATCAGACTGAAGCTCTATCACCTCGTTTACTCCGACAGAGTCAGGAAGGGTCCACTGCTCCTTGGGAACGTTGATGACGAGTTCGTCGTGCCGTACGCCGTATCCTTCCTCAGGCTGGACCACTACCACAAACGGGTCACCACCGGCAGCCTTACCAACCAAGGCATTCTCGAGGCCCGGCACGATTTGACCGTATCCATGGAGATATGCCAGAGGCTCACGCCCCTCAGAGGAGTCCAGAACGTCCCCCGTGCTGTTCTTGAGGGTGTAATGAAATGAAACCACGGCGTCCTTCGCTACGAGGTATAGATCGGTCATAGGTATCCTTTTGAAAAAGGCCTCGCTACGATCCACAGCACCACAGCCCGGCTTTTTAGTTTTTTGCAGATTAGCATGCGTAAGGGCTTGATACCATACGACGGCATCAGAGCCATATTTGAGAACGCCCCTGCCCGCTGGCACTCTGAAAGAGCTCGTCCCTCTGCTAACCATCAAAGTCGGGAATTTCCTTAAGCCCCCCGAACCCGCTATACTCCTCGATTGCTCAAACGCTCTTCAGCACGGCAACGATTAGTAAGCAACACTATGACGCAGTTTTCACTCACTCACTCCCCTAACGACAGATTCACCATGACATCTGAGCTGCAAGGGTTAACGGAGTCGGCTCGACAAGTCCATCGAAATTTGATGACTAGTTGGGACACAGAACTCGCAGTGCCATGCTTTGTCGGCAAGAGCAGTTGCTACAAGGCGAAGCTGCCCTCAGGGGAAATTCTTACCATCGCCTATACCCCGTACGATGCCCGATCTGTGGATCTAATCGGAGAACAGTGTCTAACTTTGGTCGGTCGCTCTCTACGCAGCATCGCTTTCATAGTCCCGAGCCCCTTACAGATCGTTTCCACAGGAGGGCTATCCGGACAGTCGGAAGGATGGGAACCGGGACTGCCGGACGTGCTTGCCCGAAAGATAGCGCATGCAAGCGGTGTCCCTGTCTTCGAGCCCGCGAGCTCGCTTTCGAATTGGGAGATCATTAAGGGAGCGGGGGACAAAGCTAGGATGTACGGCGTCGACCGCACCGATATCGTGGGAGCCGTGGTCGGGTCAGTAGCCCGCTCCATCAACACCGTATGCTCGGTCGACATCCACATGGGGATCGAGTACTTCCGTCCCCTCCTCCCGAGGGATATCGACCTGATCGAACTCTACGAATGCGGCCATACGCTTATGACCGCCTCTAAAGAGCAGATTTTTGCCCTCCGGGAGCAGGCAGCAACGCTTGCACTCAGCCTGGGATTTAGTGACCACGACAAGAACCCTTATCCTGATGCTCTGTTCGACCAGCAAGCACTCCACGGTATGCTCGAGGCCGAGCCTTCCTTGCGTCGTGATATCCTAGGCCTCGGAGTATGTGCAGGGGCAAAAGGGCGCACGGCGCCGGATTATGCCGGGGCAGCACATGCGGCTTACCAGGCGTGGAGAGGGCACATTTCGTTCGCTAGTATCCATGAAGCGATCGGCCCTATGCGCGAGCTGCGCAATTTGGCGGCGGAGAGAACCCCCCGTGCAGTACAATACCTTGAACGAATCGACGAGGCTCTCGAAGGAGCGCTCAAAGAAAAGACGCACGAAGACATCCGTGCTTTCATACGCAGTAATCCCCAGATAGAAACGTTCTTTGTGGTAGCCGATGCGTCCACCGCGCATCATTACCGCCAAGCGATCGAGCAGGAGCTCTTGGGCCGGTAATTTTTTCGCCTTTACGATCTTGTGGCGTAGCTCATGTGTCGCACAGGCCTAAAACGCGAAAAGATCCGGGAAGGCTGCACGTTTCGAATTCGCCGTCCCCTTCGTCGGGGCTTCCTTCCGGACAGACCGGGCTCGGATCAGTATCGGGGTCTTCACGAGGAACAAAGGTCGGAGGCTCAACGGGTTCATCTATGGGCAGGGGGTCCACGTCCGGATCAGGCGCCACGTCCGGTTCAGGCTCTACTTTGGGTGCTATCAGAGCGAGACTGGCAGTGCCGGAACGATCTTCGATCGCCACGTGCGGAAGAACAAAAGACGCCTCAAGCCGGATAGTATCGTTGCTCGTAGTTATCATACCTATGCTCCTTGCTTCATAGTGTTGCCCACGGTGTCTTCGGGCTCTCTTTGGGACTCACCAGTATCAACTCCCCTTCCGCCTGAAAGCCCGCCTCTTGAAAGAAGCGTGTTACGCCGTAGTGCTCATCGAGGGCTTGAATACGCCTAGTAAAGGACTCCTCTACAAACGCCTGAAGAACCTCGAGAACCTCGTCGTTGATGGTCAATTGAGCTCGCATAATGCCTTCCTCGGCCTCGAAACGATTCGTCATCCAAGCCGGATACCAGGGACGCGCGAAGGCGAGCGCGGGAAGCTCCTTCGACACCGATCCGGTCCTATCAAACTCTTGCTGAAGTCCTTCAAAGCGTGTGTTCAAAAACTCCACAATGGGGCGAAACCCAGAAGCGCGATACCCACCGAACTCGGCAAGATGTACCTTTTTAGTTTCGACATCGCGTACGAAAGCGTCAGAATGGAATGTTTCAAACTTCTGCCTCCGATTGAAATCCCGAATAACATCGAGTTGTCTGAGGAGAAAATAGATCGACTCGGTAGACTCCTTACTCTTGACGACACGAGCATCGAGTACGGGGTGCATCCAACGTTCGATATTTCTCTGCGAGGTATCGAGTAGTTCTTCATAAGAAAATCCATTTCGATATCCCCATGGCGCCCAATAGGCAACATTTCGTAGAGTCTTGCGGCCGAAAACCTTACTCGAATTACGAATAACGAGTGTTCCGCGTCGAGGGTTACTCACCAGCAGATAACCACGACGGAACTCCATCATCGTCTCAGGATCAAGCGAGTACCACTGGTACTGTTCGTTGCGAGGGGCGTCCTTACGCCCTCCATGCGCATCGCGCCTCAAGAGACGAGCGCGTATCGTATCAGAGGCGGACGCCATTAGAAGATAGCCTGGCCCGAAGATCCTATCCGTGTGCTTCCGATGAGGAATTTTCACCATCCCCAGCCTCTCTTCGATAAGAGATCGTCCTGCCGACTGCCATCCTCGCTTGCGATCGTAGGTTGCCGGTCCCTCCGTGTCATACTTGAGCAAGAGGTGGAAGCCGTGTGTGTAGAGACCGATGCGTGCCAAATTCCAGA
>JBILFA010000057.1:0-21702 GCA_044351795.1 Bdellovibrionota bacterium
TGTCAAGCCCAGGTAAGGTTTTTCGCGTTGCATCGAATTAAACCACATACTCCACCGCTTGTGCGGGCCCCCGTCAATTTCTTTGAGTTTTAATCTTGCGACCGTACTCCCCAGGCGGGATGCTTAAAGCATTTGCGACGACACCGAGAGGGTAAGAACTCCCGACATCTAGCATCCATCGTTTACGGCGTGGACTACCAGGGTATCTAATCCTGTTTGCTCCCCACGCTTTCGCGCCTCAGCGTCAGTTACAGTCCAGAGAGCCGCCTTCGCCGCTGTTGTTCCTCCTGATATCTACGAATTTCACCTCTACACCAGGAATTCCGCTCTCCCCTCCTGTACTCTAGCTTGACAGTATCCGATGCACTTCCTGGATTGAGGCCAGGGATTTCACATCAGACTTATCGAGCCGCCTACGCGCTCTTTATGCCCAGTAATTCCGAATAACGCTTGCACCCTCTGTATTACCGCGGCTGCTGGCACAGAGTTAGCCGGTGCTTTTTCTGCAGGTACCGTCATTGTGTTCGTCCCTGCTAAAAGAAGTTTACAACCCGAAAGCCTTCATCCTTCACGCGGCGTTGCTGCGTCAGGGTTTCCCCCATTGCGCAAAATTCCTAACTGCTGCCTCCCGTAGGAGTCTGGACCGTGTTCCAGTTCCAGTGTGGCTGATCGTCCTCTCAGACCAGCTACCCATCGTAGCCTTGGTAGGCTTTTACCCTACCAACTAGCTAATGGGACTTGGACTACTCTCTTCGCGCCTTACGGCTTTATCGATCAAGGCCGCAGCCTCGACCGAACTATTCGGTATTAGCCAAGCTTTCGCCTGGTTATCCCCAGCGAAGAGGCGCATTATCCAAGTATTACTCACCCGTGCGCCACTTTACTCATATTGCTACTTTCACGTACGACTTGCATGTCTTAGGCACGCCGCCAGCGTTCATTCTGAGCCAGAATCAAACTCTCTAATTCAAAGAAAAATCTGCTACGTAATCAAACCTCTTTCGAGGCTTGTACGAAAATTTATAAGCCCAGCACTTGCTAGCGCAGATCGAACCAGACCCTCCAAACTTCAAGGATCACTACTGCTCAAGCTGCGCTTAGAGTTTGGTTCAACCATGAACCGTTCCTCTTGTATTTCAGGCCGCTGTAGCCTGAAATTCTAAGCAACTTCTACCCATAACCTAGTTGTTTTACTATCTTTTCTGTCGCTAGTCACCTTCGCGACAGGCCCTCGAGTTTCCGATATTTGAGGGGGTTCGTCAAGGCTACTTCTTAACTTTTTCGCTAAGTCACTTCGTCTCCGAAGCCGCCTCTTCGGCCCCTCAGTCGCTCAAATGAGTGACTATCAGGCTCAAAGTCCGCGTTGCTGAACATCTCTGCTCCTCACAGCGGACGGGGATAGTAGCTGCTGTTTCCTCTAGGTGTCAACATACGCAGCGAAGTTTTTAGGAGAATTCTTTCAGGGCGATTCGAAAGTGCACTCACATGACTCGCGAGGCAGAGCCACACCGTATTCGGCTATTGAGAGTATGCGCACAGCGGACGTGGCGTTCGTAACACACGCAGGATTACGATGTGGAAGGTAGCGCTCTGTGGCTTATCGCATTGCGAAACCTGCTTGTTAAAGCGACCGTCATTGAACATATAGATGTGCTGCACCTAATAGTAGTCAGCACATGTAGTAGCGGAGTCAGCCATGCCATCATTCGATATCGTTTCCAGCGTCAACATGCAGGAAGTTAAAAACGCCGTAGACCAGACCCAGCGAGAGATCGCAACCCGATACGATTTCAAAGACGCAATGGCCACGCTGGATCTTCAAGAAAAGGACGGCAAAATCGCCATTCACACCTCCGATAAGATGCGACTTGCCGCGATAGAAGAGATCCTACGTCAAAAGCTTTCCAAGCGTGGGGTAAGCCTGCGCTCGGTAACCTTCGAGGATCCCCAGCCTGCGGGCGGCGACACTCTCAGGCAGACCGTTGTGGTAAAGCAGTCCCTCTCTGAAGACGAGCGCAAGCGCATCAACAAGCTCATCAAGGACACAAAGCTCAAGGTAACGTCGCAAATTCAAGGCGATCAGGTGCGTGTTACCGGCAAAAAGAGAGACGATCTTCAGACCGCTATCGCGGAACTACGTGCGAAAGTAACGGACATCGACCTTCAGTTTGTTAACTTTAGGGATTAAAGTCCCATACGGTGAGGACTACCAACGTCACGCTCAGTTTACACCACCAATCGTTTGAATTGAGCAGCGCACATGTGCCTGAACCGATTCGTACGGCTCGCGAGCTGTCGAAACGGGTCATTGAATCCCACTTCAAGACGGCTACGACACATGAAGCGGTCGAGTTCATCAACTCAGTGAGTGCTCATCCATTTGAGTTGTGCGATTCATCTCTGCGAGTCGGCCTCTCCAGTGCAGTTTCCGTTTCAGAGAGTGGAATTCCCCATCCGTACGGACTCAAAGGCGGCGCAGCTCGCGAAGCCCTCATCCAGACTCTGGGCCTCAGATCGCCCGAAAAGCCGCGAGATCTCGACCTCATCCGAAGAGGCAGCCACTTCACTGCTCGGGACGAGGAGATAGCGCTCGAGTTCATGTCGCAAGACTACTACCACGGCGCGCGAATCGAGCTCATCACTGAACTGCCGCGCTACTTCGCATCTCGGGATCTCACTATCAACGAAGTAGCCATCCTCGAGGGGACAGTGCACACCTCGATTCTCGCTATCCTCGACACAATTGGCCAGGTCATACGGCCAAGCCGCTATCGCGGCGGCACTCTCCACCGAGGCCCGAGTATCAGTGGGCGCACGTTACTCAAGATGATTAGATTAAAAGCAGAGGGTGCTGTACGAGGCGAGGCATGGGGTCTGGTCGGAATCCCTCCCGAAACGAACTACTCGGAGACAGATCTCGCCATTCATCTCAACAAAGCCTATCAGCATAGCAAGCTCGTAGCTGAGCTCTTTGCTTCGCACTGTGCGGCCCTTGGACTCTTCAATCCAGACAAGGAAGCCCTACCGCACCTTCTGTTAGAGCTGGCGCACTTGAGCCACGGAGAACACTGCCTACTACGAGACGTGCCGCGCGAAGATCTCCCTCCCCTGTTCGAGTGAACGAGGCCGCGATCACGACGATCATCGAGAACCGGCGATCTCCCGCGACAATTGCGCCCAAAGGTCCTCCACTTCGGCATCAGTACCGCCGCAATCTTCGATGACCCTGTCCGCAAAAACCCTCGAAGGCTCACAGAACTGCACGTGCATCGGATGAACTGTCGACTCCCACTGCTGCACGACGCTCTCTGGAGTGCGTCCACGCTCCCTGACATCGCGCTCGGTACGACGACTCAAACGGACATCGTCCTCGGCCATCGTAAAGATCTTTGTATCGAGTAGTGCACGAACCTCAGGCTTGGAGAAAAGTAAGATCCCTTCGACAACAACGACCGGCCGCGGCTCTATGCGCTGCGTTTGACCTATCGCTCGGGTGTGTAACGCAAAATCATACACCGGGCAGTCGACACTCGTCCCTGAGCGAAGCGCGTGTAAGTGCTGAACCAGGAGCGAGAACTCCAAAGCATCCGGATGGTCGTAGTTCGCAGAGGCGCGCCGATCTAATTCCAGATCCGCCTGACAGCGGTAATACCAGTCGAGCTCGATCAAGCCGGCCTGGTCGCGTCCGGCACACCGCACCAGCCGCCGGGCAAGGGTTGACTTACCACTAGCGGTACCACCTGCGATTCCTATCAAAAACGGAGCCATGCTTACCGCCTTGTCTAAATATGTCCTTTCATTTCGATAGATACTGAGCGCCCCAGTATGCTGTGCAACTACCGCTTTTTGCTGAAGCAATAGTCACGATACTCATTTTATTAGGGCCTCTAAGCACCCATAACCTCAACCAAGCACCATCACACGCCTTCGGCGGAGCTTCGGCCCGCCTCCTCAAACTGATGCTCCGAGCTTGAGAGCTAGAAGATACGGTAGCCCAATTGGATGGGTATTCCAACTCCAAGCCGCCGCACTTACACGACTTCCTAGGCTATTACTGCGCCCTCATGAGAGCTTCTGAAATTTCTTACGCGAGCACTATCGCAGTCATGAATTGCATAGCAAGAAAAGCTGAGATATCAATGTTACCCGGGCTCAAGATAAGGCGAGTAACCACTACTTCAAAGGCTACCTTATGGGGATATCCACAGAGACCGGAAAACTGCGCGCTCCTGCATGCACAGGACCCGCAACGCCACCGTCTCCCCCGCCGATATCCGAGTTATCCCTCTCTCAACCCAAATTCCTAGACAGTAGTATAGAGCCACACGACCTTCGGTTATCTGCTCGTACAATCAAGCAGCATGTAGAGGGCGGACTTGAGACCGGCCCCTACCGATTTTTCTTTGAGCTTCCCGAACGGGTGCGGGCCATTATCTCCGATCTCAGCTACATAAAAGGATCCGTGAATAATCTCGGCCGCGCTGCTCCAATACTCAATGAGCAGAGACGTGAACTTGATCGGACGATAAGCGAACTGAGCATGGTTCCCAGCTTTTGCGACCACTATCCCCACTGCCCTGACTCCTTTGGCCGACTCAGCTCAGCTGTAGACCTGGTTCAGAGAAGCCTAGCAAGGCTTTATTGCACAGCTTCGGGCGGCCTCGAGCTAGTCACAAACGAGCTCGAGGTAGACATAGCCCGGCTCAGAACATGCGCGAACGAGTTCTTCGTCTATGCACCTCGTAAATATGGGCTTTACTCTTACGCCCACACCATCGACCACTTAGAAGCAAAACCACTCTCTCTCAAATACTCCGTTCTCAAGAAGCTCACGAATGATCCTAAGGCGATGATTTTTGACATCGACGATTGCATCTTGATAAGCGAAACCCATCAACGAATGGCTTGGGATATCGCTTTACGAGCGTGGGTATCGAGCCGAGGATCTAAGCGGTACACTGACTATGAGGGGGCCGAGCGGCTTTGCCGCACCGTGGCGTACTGCCTCGAAAATGACTGTTCTGATCGGCTTTTGGAGCTTCTGACTCAGATCTGTGAGAAGCGCGGCTTAACTATTGAGGTCGTAGGGGGGCATAGTAGAGAGCAGTCTTTAGAGCTAACTTTAACATCCTACCGAGCCGAGGTTCTGAGCCACTTTGTTCAAGAAAACAAGGTGCAGTTCGCTTCCGGCGCTCTGAACATGATTACTCAATGTTTCCTCGATGAGAGGCGCCTAGCCTTCTGTACAAACAGCCCTGGCGGCGTTGCGGAACGAGTATTACAAGAGGCGTTTCGCAAGGCCAACGCCGGCGCCGAATTCGAAGACCTCTTTCCTGAGACCTGTAGGATATATGGGGATACGACTCCGCAAAGGAAGCCCTTCCCGCTTATGTGGCTCGTCGCCGCAAAGGCTCTTGAAGTTCGTCCATCTGAAACGATCATCTTCGACAACAGTTTGAACAACTGTATCGGAGCAAGCCAGCTTGAAAACTATTTCGGGCATCCGGAGATTGAGCAATGGGGAGAGGATTTACTTCGACAGGGTGAGCAGTTCGCTGGTGTTGTCGGAATTACAAACGGGCTTTCTTCCTCACTCCATCATTGGCAGCAGTGGGCGACTTCGAATCCTACTAGCCCTGTCAAAGCAGTGCTGAAGGGATTAGATAGCGTAATCTTCGGTTAAGAAACTGGAGAAGATGCGCCTATTTCGATGTAAACAGGACTTCGATGCAGCACTTACACCCGCTCAAAGTAACCCTCCCTGACTGTTCCCTCTACGCAGTAGAACGTAAAAATCCACTCTCGGGAGTAGCTGAAGTAGTTGTCTCCACCCAAGAATCGAGGGCGATCTGTAACGATCCGTTCGTTCTCGGGATCGATTACACCCGAAAGCTCACGATAGCAGGGACAAAAGCCTT
This sequence comes from Bdellovibrionota bacterium, assembly GCA_044351795.1. Classification (GTDB taxonomy): domain Bacteria; phylum Bdellovibrionota_C; class UBA2361; order UBA2361; family OMII01; genus OMII01. The sequence goes on from JBILFA010000057.1 coordinate 5,919, forward strand.
ACGTGGACTGCAACAAGTCGAGCTCTTCAACGGCAACGAGCACTCAACTCATGTTCTTACGATCCTCCGCGGAGGCCTCAACTTCGGGCTCCGAGAAGCGCTCGCAGATGCGTTCTTATGGAACCGGCACGGAGCGTGGTTCATTAGCGCCCAACGACGCCTCTCCGATCCCAACACTGGAGAATGGGAGATCATCGAGGACGCGTACGCCAAGATCTACCCGCAAGGCGCGATGGACGTCGTTTTTGGAGATGTTGTAGCTACCGGAACAAGCCTCAAGCACGGATTGCTCAAACTCGAGCAAGAGCACAAACCATCGGTTACCTACCGATCCGTCACCTTCTTCACGATCGGAGCAGCAGTTTCGGGGGAGATACTCGCGGAATGGAAGGAGCGTATCGAGAAAGCTCAAGGCTCACCAGTACACTGCACTGTCGTGTATTTCGAAGGCGTATTCGGCGTTGCAGGCCCCGAAACCCCCATTACGATCAAGATCGATGGAACGGATCTACTACGCCGCGATGGAGCGATCGCGCCGGAATTCATCACATCACAGTACGAAAACACTGCATTCCCGCTCGAAAGATGCACAATCTACGATGCCGGCTCACGGGCTTTCCACGTACCTGAGTATATCGAAGACGTTATTGATTACTGGACCAAGGTGAAGGCTCTGGCATCAGACGGAGTAACCTACGAGCAGCTCGTTGCGGAGCGCTGCCCGGAAGTCGACATCTCCCGCTTGAGCGCTGTTGAGTTAGGAGACCTTGCGGACAAGCAGCTCAAAGGATTGCATCGCTTAATCGAAGGGTAATGGGCAGGGCTACCATAGGTATTACAAGCACAATCAGTACGTTAGAAACGTAAGGTAATAGTGGGGCGCGACCTGCAGGTAACCTTCCCAGGACGAGGAGTCAGAAACGCCCCCCTACGTTGTGTAGCTCTCCTCCTCCCCGTACAATCCCCATACGCTATGGAACGTCAACCTGTGACTAACGCACAAATTCCAGAACAGCCTACGGACTTCGACCGAATGGGGCTTCGTGTATTCTACCCAAGACCTGCTAGAGGGCCGAATGTATTCGCACACCTTGACCATCCTCCAATAGTTTCAATCGATGGCGGTGCCGGTTCCGGTAAATCTTCGGTAGCTAAACTGGTCGCTGAAGCTATTGGAGGAGCCCCTGTCCTGGACTCAGGTCGTTGGTTCCGAGCCTTAGGATGTATCGCTCTTCGCAACAACGTTGATCCTGACAACGCAGGGCAGATCGAAGCGCTCGGTCATCGTTTCGTCTTCTCTACTGCCGAGCAGGGCTCACATGACGAGATTATCGCCCGCGAGCTGGTAGCACACGAACTCGTTTCATTCGGAATACCTACCGCCGACCTCGAAACCCAAGATGTGGCTGAGGCTGCTTCGAAAATCGCGAAGCACCAAGGTTTACGTACGATCTTTCAGAGCCGCCAACTCGAAGAAGCGCGCGAAGGCTGCGTCACTGTCGGCCGAGCTCAGGGCTCGGAGGTGTTCCCGGAGGAATTTTCTGAACGTACAGGCCAGCCCGTTCTGCGTATCCTTCTGCACGCGGCCCCCGAAACTCGCGCCTCTCGGCGATTTATGCAGCAAAACAACCGCTCGCCGAGCTCAGAAGAGCTCGCGAGCACCGCGAATGATTTGCAGACGAGAGACCGTCGAGATATGACCCGGGAGGTCGCACCCCTTTTGAGCGCTGAGCAAGCCCGAGAGAAGGGATACATCGTTATCGACACCTCCTCTATCTCATCTGCGCAGGTTGCAGCGCAGATCGTCGCTCACATTCGACAGCTCGTTCCGAATCTCTCCACGAACGCGTAATTTTATTATATAATGAGAAAAACGTGGATGTTCACTTTGAAGCCGCATCCGATCTGAGGTCGTTATGAGCCAAGTAATATACAATGTCACCCTTGGTGTCGCGAACCCCGTCCACGAGGAGTGGGTGGAGTGGATGAAGCGTGAACACATCCCCGAGATCCTTCAAACGGGCCTGTTCACATCCGCACGGCTTTTGAAGGTTCACTCCGATCACCTCATGACTCCGACATACGCCGTTCAATACCTCTGCGATAACATGGAGCGTTACGAGGAATACATGAGAACGAGTGCACCGGCTCTTCAAGCGGCTCACCAAGCTCGCTTCGGCGAGCACGCACATGCGATTAGAACCGTTCTCGAGATCCTAGAAGAGTTTTAGCCTGCCGAGAAAGCATCTTCGCCGTCGTCGTCACGAGTGCTACCCTGCGCATGGCGCGACGGAGACTCTCTAATGGCCGATTCGGTATCACACTCGTTTTTCAGCCGCCGCATGGCGGTTATTCTTTTCCTGGGATTCTGCTCTGGACTTCCACTGGCCCTTACCGGTGGAACACTCCAAGCGTGGATGAAAGATGAGGGGATTGACCTTGCCACCATCGGCCGCTTCGCCCTGGTAGGTCTGCCGTATACAGCAAAGTTTCTCTGGTCCCCATTTATGGATAGCGTACAGCCGCCTTTTTGGGGGCGACGCAGGGGTTGGGCGATCGTGACGCAGGTAGCGCTCGTTGTAGCGATAGCTGTGATGGCGTTTGCGTCTCCCAAAACCCACATTCACGAACTGATCTTCGTTGCGATCGCTCTCGCGTTCTTCAGCGCTTCTCAGGACATTGTGACGGACGCTTTCCGCACCGAGCTCGTCGATAAAAGTCAGATGGGAAAGGCCGCCGGCGTCTACGTCATGGGGTATCGCCTGGCTATGCTCGTGAGTGGCGCTGCAGCACTCGAAATGGCCGAGCACCTTCCGTGGAAACCCGTATATCTTATCCTGGCCGGTGTTATGGCGTTGGCCTCTCTTGTCACCGTGTTCGCGCCGGAGCCCGACCTCTCCTCGAACTCTCCGGCACAGGTCGGCTCGTGGAACGAGCGCGTGACGCGTCCATTTCTCGACTTCTTCACGAGAGCAGGAGCGATCGAGATCCTTCTGTTCGTCATGATCTACAAATTGTCGACCATGATGGCCACCGCTCTCACCACGCCGTTTTTAATGGAGATCGGCTTCTCAAAGGCTGAGATCGGACGGGTTACGAAGGTCTTTGGTCTCATCGCAACGATCATCGGAACCCTGTCAGGCGGAGCACTGATGGATCGCATCGGACTGAAACGCGCCCTCTGGATCTTCGGACTCCTTCAAGGCACTGCCGGTCTCGCCTTCATCGCAATCGCCTCGATCGGCTACAACCTACCCCTTTTGACCCTCGTGATATTCGTGGAAAACTTCATGATGGGCCTCGGGGTGGCAGCGCTTCAGGGCTTCATGATGTCGGTATGCAATCGGCAGTTCACCGGAACCCAGTTCGCGCTCCTCTCGAGCATTACTGCCGTGTCGCGAGTTGTTCTGGTCTCGCAGGCAGGAGTCATCGTAGAGAAGCTCGGCTGGATCCATTACTTTGTTTTTTCAGCCTTGCTCGCGATCCCATCTCTCCTTCTCCTCCTACGATTCGATGCATGGCAATCATTCGAACGAAGAGCGCTTACATGGAAGGACAAATTCCAAGGAGTCGGCTTTGTGCTCGGATTAGCCTGCATAGCCTCTGAGCCCATCTGGACCTGGCTCGACCTGAAGGGAGCGGCCGCCCAGCTCTCGTGGGTCGGAGCGTTGGTAATAGGAATCGTCGTAGTGACCGGACTTCTACCTCAGCCGAGGATGAAACAGGTTCTGCCTTGAAGCAGCTCGCTCTTCTGCTTCCTTAGAGTGTGGTCTAAATGCTTGATAAAGAGCCTCCGTCGTAGCCGATGGCCTGTCCAGTAATGAACCCGGCATGGTCTGAGGCGAGAAAAGCCGCCAATTTTCCAAACTCTTCCGGCCTTCCCAATCTGCCGACCGGTATGTGCGCAAGCATCTCCCTTGTATTCCTATTCAGATCGATCAGCCTCTGCGTTTTCGTATAGGTAGGAAGAAGCGCATTCACAGTAATTCCATCAGGACCCAGCTCCTTACTCAGAGTATTTACCAGTCCATGAACACCTGCACGCAGGGAATTGGAAATCGTGAGATTCTTGACGGGTTCTTTTCCAGCGACGGAGGTTATCATCAGAATTCGCCCCCAATGAGATTTTTTCATTTGCGGAGCTGCTTCTTGAATCGCTTCTATGAGGCTCATGAATAGGGTCTGGTAAGAGAGTTCCCACTGCTCAACTGAAACATCTTGGAATGTTCCAGCGGGAGGCCCACCGGCGTTCGTGACTAAGATATCGAGCCCCTCTAGCCTCTCAATGGAAGCTTGAACAAGCCTTCTTGCGGCTCCCTTTTGACTCAGGTCGCATGATATGTAGCCCTCCGCGCCGATATCTGCCGCAGCTGAAGATAGCTTGTCCTCACTCCTGGAGCTGAGCAGTACCTTCACCCCTTCTTCAATAAGCGCATGAGCGACCGCTTTGCCGAGTCCTTCGGACGATGCGAATACGAGTGCCTTCTTGTTCTTTATTCCTAATTCCATTTGCTCAATCCACCGGCGTGAAAGCGGCACTTCGCCGCCGCATGCGCCGAAAGACAGTATAACTACCAGGGTCTCGACCACAACATGGAGCTTCTCCAAGACGTGAGCGAGCCGGTTTCCGGGCCGGATGAAGGGGCTCAACGGGACATCCCTCTCGACAGATCCGAGAGAGCTACCCAAACAGCGGCGCCTGTATCCTCTTGATCATCTGTACTTGGAACTTTCACGTGAGTACACTGCCGCTCGGAGTTCCTCATACTGTGTAGGAACGGACCTCCTGCATTCAATTAGAGGTGTAGCTATGGCTCTTGACGTCTCTCGTCTGCGTACTCTTGGAGTTTCCAGTCGTTATCTTACCGCGGCGGCGTGGCTTGTCGTTGGAGCTTTGGCAGTGTTGCACTACGTCATCGTCTGGAGATGCTCGGTTAATGTGCCCTATTGGGATGAGTGGGAGGCCTTCGGTGGAGCGGAGCAACTACCTCAGCGACTTTCGTTGAGTTGGCTTTTGACTCAGCACAATGAGCATCGAATTGTTTTCACTCGGCTTCAGACATGGCTATTGTTTCAGTTAAATGGATGGGATATCGCCACTCAGATCCGAATGAACTTCGCCATCTTCCTCGGAATGGTCGGCTTTTTTACCTATATGATCCATCGAGCGGTTCCCGCCACGTCGGGATGGTTCTTGGCGTTGTGTTTCCTTTCTCAGGTTACCGATCTGGCCGGTGAGAATCACTTGTGGGGGTTCCAATCTCAATTTCATATTACGCTGCTTGGGTTGATGCTCTCTGTTTACCTGCTCTTCCGTCGGCATCTTGGATGGATTCGCTTAGCAGTAGGGGTCGCTGTTCTCATATTCTCTATATATTCGTTTAGCGCTGGACTGCCGGGCTCGGCGGTCGTAATCCTAGTATTTGTGTTGTTTCGCTTTCTTGTCTGGAAGGACCAGCGTACCACCTCCCTGCTGCGGGAGGTTCTCATGGTCGGCGGCGCGGTGTTTGCCTGGGCTACCGCGGTCAAGTTCTATCTGCATGATCACAGTAGGAGCAGCATCGCCATGGTGTTGCCGAACGATCCTCTGTTCTGGGACCATTATTCAAATCTTTTATCATTAGGGTTCGGCTTCACGCGCGTCGCCTCTCTTCAGAGCATTGTTTCGACGGTGCTCGTGCTTGCTACCGTGAGTGTTTTTTCCCTAAGCTTATTGAGGAGAAAAACGCGAGTCACGTACAGTGACGCCTTCGTACAGGTGTTCACTATTTCTTTGGTTATTTTGGCCGCTCTGGCGACTATTAGCATCGGGCGAGCCGGTTTTGGACTCTCGAACGCAAAGTCCTCTCGTTACGCTGAGATTGCGAGCCTTTTAGTTCCCTGTGTCGCAGCTCTTTGGCTGGGTGGGACTGTTCGCTGGAAGAAGCTCGGATTAACGATGGCGATGGTCACTGCACTAATTGCGGTGGTCGGTATGCGTAATAATTTTCGATTCATCAGTGATTATCCTAACGTCAAGGAACAACGAGAGGTCGGCCTTCGGTGTGTTGGAGAGACCCTCAAAGGAGGCGCTAGTGCCGGAGCTTGCCCTGAGTTGTATCCAGTCCCAATCGAGGATCGAATCCAATATGCCGAATCTCGCGGCGCGTCCTTTATTTCCGAAGCCAAGCGGTTGTCGATGCTCAGGGAAATGAGGCGAAACAACGCACCTTAGTATACCCGAAGATATTCTTGATTACGTCTACTAGCAAAAGCACGCGATAGCGGGGTTTTGCCTCTTCTCGTCACGGGAGCTTCTTCAAATGAGCCAGCAGATTCGAAAGTGACTTTATTTTCCCTCCCGAGCTCTGCTGAAATCGTATCTGAGCTTGACCGGACCCCGAGCCGTACGAGCAAACCTTCGTCACTCTAAGGTAAGCTTTCTTTAGCACCCCTCTCCTAATCTGAGATCTCTTTAACCGTCCCGTGTAGGTTGGGGAGCTGTTTGCTAATGACTTTACCAGCTTAAACGATGAATTCGGTTTAGCGCTGATGGCCAATGAGAGAGTGCATGTCCGCCCGGAATCGTTCGCTCTCTCTATCAGGAGATCGAAAACTCCGCTTTTCGAGATCGTAGCTTTTTTGATGATCGGGCTACTGAACGCTGGCGTCGGCACTGGGGTGGGCTCGCTCGCATCGGGCACATCAATTCCCGATGGAACACCGGAAGACAAAGGATCCGTGATCGGTTCCGCACACCCGACTGCAGACTTTTCTACCGTGATCAACCCGCTTGAAGCTACGACGCCATCCGGAGAATAGGCCTTCACCTCAACAACATTCGTCCCCAGAGGCCATGAGGAGATATCAAAGCTTCCATTAAATCCGCTGTTACTCGACTCGAACACGGTTGGGTCGTATGCGTTTCGAGCATGCACCGAGAAAGCGCGCGGCTCAAGGACGCCGACGACACCACCGTTACGAGCCAGTTCAACTCCGGTCACACGTTCCAACTTATCTGTCAGAAGAGAGAACCCTTTCACCTGAATCGTCGAGCACACACGCATGCCGTTTATCGGTGACTCCAAACTCAAAACGGGTGGAGCGCGAGAGAGCCCTTGATTTCTGACAACGAGCCGACCTGAGGCCAGACGAGAGGAGGTATTAAGACCGTCATTCAAGACGGCGTACAGATAATAAACCCCGTCGGCAATTCCACTCGTGGAGATGACGTGAACACGCTTGCCGGACGGTAACCCTGTCGCCACCGGCACTCCCCCCGAAGTAGTCGCAGAGGTGTTCAGGTAGAGATCAACAGACACAGAGTCGTCGCTATCCTGCGTATCCAGCAAAATGCTTGTAGCGCCGCTGTCTGCAACAACATCTTTTGTAAGTCGCACCCAATCCAACATAAAGGTTGTCTGAGTCTGATTCCCAATTGGGACGCCATCTGGACCACATGTATCGCGATGGAACTCGTGCGGATCGATTCGAAACCCCAGTATATTTCCCCTCCAAGGCTGAGGCGCTGTGCCAAGCAGATTAATTCGGGGAAGGTCAAAACAGTACTCCTGCCAGCGAGAGCTACTCCAACGATTATAGATCGTCACTGCAGCCTGGGGGTCAGTAAATGAATTATCAGCGTTAATCCATACCGGCTTGAGGATGGAACCGAGACAAACGTCGAGATCTCGCTGTATGAGCAGCTTCACACAGAGGTTCCGATACGCATTTCCATCGATCACTGATGTGTCAGCACCTGTTGGAAAGGTGAAGTAAATGTTGGGATCGTCATTACCGATTAGATTCGTGCCCTTCAGAAAGTCTCCTCGGTTTCCTTCCACGACTCGCACGTCTGGAAGATATCCGGTGAGCGACTCCATGGGGAATGCTGGATCCACATCGCTTGCAAGATTACTGGTGAGAATTGCGTCACCGGGATTACCGTTCCAACTCTGAAACGCCTCTCCACCCTCGAGACCGGGGCGTATAATTGATATGAGAGGAGGATTATTCTGAGTGATGGTTCCGGCCGCAGTATACATGGTGGGTGCGGCGAGTGAGCTCACGTATCCACTGGATCGTAGTGAGACAAAGTCAATTGAGAAGGAGTGCCCTGCCCTAGAAACCGGACGAAGCACCAGCTCTCGAATCGTGCCTGTCCACGCGGAGTTTGCCCCCAAATCAAGCTCAAAGACTCCATCACCGTTTGCATCGGTGACAAATGAAGCACCGCTTCCTCCCGACGATGTACTCCAGTAAAGCGCTACGTTACTCGCTGCGCTCTGCGAGAGTCGCATTGAAAAATATTTGAAGATCGATGCGTCGATACCTTCTGCACCGATGCGGAGATAGAGGGATGGATCTGCGGAGCTCGCAGTGCCGCTCAGTATTGAACCATCTGAACTGAGCCTTGAGAGCTGCGCGCTGGAAGATATGTCACCGATCTCGGACATATCCCACGGGTTATTCTCCACCAGCGTTGCGAAGTCGTTGTGAAGAAAGCCTACAACCCTATAGGGAACACCCCGATCTAACCCATCAGTAGGGATATTAGTCGTAGTAGCGGCACCGGTAGCCGCTTGATTGATCGCCAGCCGGGTAATGTAGCCGTCTAGAGGATTGTTGTTATCGTCGAGATAGAGATTGTACCGCGAGCCGTCGCCGTTCTCAGCGGCGATGTGTGTAAACGCTACGGTCGGGCATGAAGTTGGATCCTCAAGCCGAATGTAGTCGACTTTGACCTGCGAACCTGAAAATGCCGCAGGCATCACGGCAAGGCTGGTAATCGATCCATCGCTCCACGGGCGTGTATTAGAGGATTCAGCAGCACTGATCTCTATACTCGGCAGATCAAATCGATACACATGCCATCCGGCTTTGGTTGGGAACCGTTTCGTAACGGTTCTGTTCGGAACATAGTCTGTTCCTCTGTTGAAGATGAAACGAACGCCTCCGGCAGGTTCAGCTGTATCTGTGTACATTCGCAGAGCAAGCTGCCGATACTTAACCGCTCGCGCCGGAACTATGTTCAGGTCTTGGCCGAACCGACCACCGGAAGAGATAGTGCTGATGATCTGAGGAGAGAAAAGATAAAAGGCGGCAGCTTGGAACGCGTCCGTAGTAGCTGAAAAAACCCCTCCGCTGAAGGTCGGATTTGCAAGCCCGGCAACATCACCGACTATATAATTATTGATATCTTCTGCATTAGACATGTCCCACGGATCTCCGTACAGGTCAGTGGCGAGATCGTCACAGGCGCGAACACGAATGGAAGAAGCGGGCGAAGAGAACGTTATCTGAGCGCTCGCCGTGTTGTATTCGGCGAACAGCGTCAGAATGCAGAGAGATGCTAAAAATGTGCTGTTCCAAAGGCGTGCCACGCGAACTCCCTTCCGGTGCCCAATAGATACATCGAGTAAGATGCCGGTAATCTTAACCGTCGGCTGAGAATTTCTACAATCCTGGTAGATCCTCTCAGGAACGCCACAAAAGAGAAACCCTCGAACAAGAGCTTTCAGTGGGTTGTATAGCCTTGCTACCGGTACCGGAGCTAGCCAACCCTCAGTATGTTTGCAAGGCCCCTATGCTCTTTCCCCTGCCTGCTACACGAGTAAATTGTAACGAAACTCGTATCTATTGAACTTTGACGCATAATAGAGATAGTGCCCTCACGATACCGGGCTTTGGTCCTTCATTTGTCGATGCGTTCGCGTATTCGATGAGCAATTGCATCGAGCGCAGGCCGCTCCGTTTCGCACCAATCCTCAGCCTGGTAGCTGATTTTCAATGTGTCCGTTGATATACGCGGAACGACATGCAGATGCACGTGGGGGACTTCCTGTCCGGCGACCTCTCCATCCGATACCCAAATATTTACGCCCTCACACGGGACAACACCCTTACGATAGGCTGTGGCTATACGATGAGCCAAGTGAAAAAGGTCCTTGCCGATCTCCGGATCCAATTCCGATAGTGATCTAACTTCCTCATTCGGAACTACCAGGCAGTGGCCTTCATTGACTCCTTGAACATCAAGAAAAGCCGAGACCCGCTCTCCTCGGTAGATGAAACTACCCGGAAGGTCTCCTCTTAATATCTTCGCGAATACAGATCGATCCATCTTAGTTTCAAGAATATAACGCCTCAATGAGCGGGCGCCTTAGCTATCTGCTCGAATGACTTGTCATTCTCCCCTATAGACGTTTGCGTGAGGGGCGACATTCCCGTCGACGCTTGTGTTCTCCACAGGATGCTAACTATGCCCCGTTCGGTAAGCCACGAAGTTCTTCCGTGTCCGAATATTTTGGTTAATGAGCGCGGAAAACGCAGACGGCGCAGCCGAATGTTACGAGTATCCGTCGGCCCCTCAAGTCGGCTGTACTCGTGCACTAGCTCCCATGAGTATCGTAGCAATGCCCATCCTGCGGTCTCCGCGTTTTCGCTTCTAGGTCTCTTCCTCTCCTCACAAACCACTAGTAGCTCCTATTTCCAACAGATGCGCTCATCTTGTCCTCCCGCCGTCTATGAGCGCCATATCCGAGGTCTCCCCTTATTTGACTACATGGGTCGTCCCTTACACTGGTGCCCCCGACTTTTCAAAAGTAGGCGAAGTGGTTGATATCGTAGAGTGGCTGAAACTAATTCCGATTTGGTTTTCGGCTGTGACGAACTCGGGCGACTTTGACACAATAGGGGGTACTAGTGGCTAGGGGCTGAACAAAAATTTTCCCAAAGACCCAAGAACCAAGCCTGCTACGCAGGCTCCAAGAACCCTCGAACCCAAGAATCCTAAATCCAACTATCTAGTTTTTTAAATTCCGGGGGACCAGCGCCGCAACAGCCACATCACTATTGCTGCAGTCATCGTCGAAGTCGCTCGCACCCAACCCGTCACTAAAGAAGTTTTTTTCTCTGTACCGTGGCTAGTGCGGTGTAAAAAGTAGCCCAGCTACAGGGTAAAGAGCTCCTGTAGGGCCTTTTGCCAATGAATTGCCCGAGTTCCAGCAAACCGTTGCTCAATCGGATCAGTAGATAACAACCAGCGTTCAGCCTTGTCATCTAGAGCTGTACCAAGGGTCTCCAAGGGTTTAGCGTCATACTCCGAGACACGGTCTTTTGATTTTATCTCCACTAGCAGCTTCCTCTCGCCAGGGCGATCCAGTACAAGGTCTATCTCCACATCGTCTTTGGTGCGGATGTATGACATCTCCCAATCGAGCCGAGCATAGGTTATGTACTTCTTAAACTCTAGAATAACCCAATGCTCAAATGCATCTCCCCATGCCGAAGTATGCGGGACAAGAGATGTGGAGAGGGTTCTGTCCAACGCGCGTTTGATGCCGGGGTCTATCAGGTAAAATTTAGGAGCATGTCGCTGAGCTTTGCGTACCGAGGTATGGTACGCAGGAAGATAAAATCCCAACAAGGTATCCTCGAGAATTTCAAAGTAGTTAGCGATAGTAACGTCGTCTACCCCTGCTTCAGTTGCAATCCGTGATTTATTGATGATCCTTCCGTTCATCTGAGAGGCAATAGCCAGGAACTTTCGAAAAGGAGAGATGTTTTTCACCCATCGCTCCTCCTGAATCTCTTTTTGCAGATAGGTTCCAACGTAGGCACTTAGGTATTCCCAACAGTCCTGTGCAGTTGATGCAAGATAGGCATCGGGCAACCCACCACGCTCAAGACAGGTTTTTAGATCGAACTGACCGCCAAGCTCCGCAGATGCAAATGGATACAAGTTGTAGATCCATGCCCGCCCCGCCAGGAGATTCGTTCCCTTCTGTTTCAAGCGACGACTACTAGAGCCTGTAAGCACGAACTGTCGTTTTCGTTTTTGGATCTGGGAGTGGACCACATCCAGTAGTGCAGGAAGTTTTTGGACCTCATCGACGATGACTCTCTTATCGATATTCTCTGGAGCATCAACGAGTGCACTGAACCGCTTGGCATCAATCGATAAATCTCCAAAGGTATTAGGGTCCAATAAATCAATAAACAGGGAGTCCTCGGCAGAAAACTGCTCCTCAAGAAGGGTGGTTTTACCGACACCACGGGGACCAAATAAGAAAAAACTACTCGATTTCGCTATGTTACAACACCTCTTAATCATAATAAGAATTTTAACGCTAAATTCTGATTAAAGGAAAGAAAAAAGCTGTCGGATACGTTTATGAGAATTTTTTTTCTGTACCGTGGCTAGTGTTGTGTATGAGCGGATCCGGGTGATCAAAATCGATAGGAGAGGCGTCGGAGACGCTCGAATGCTGAGATGAGGTATCGCTCGAGCGCGCATTTTAGGTACACGTGTGCATCGCGAATCGGAGATCGCAAAAGGCGTGTGGTGATGGAGCCTAGCAGCCTAGAACATCGGCAAGCTTCGGCATCGATGGGGGGTACAAACCAGGAGGATAGGGGACTGTAAGGTCCCCCACCTTCCACCTCTGCCGCACTGCTCGTGCTCTGTGCATGAGCTCCTTGAAGAATCTTATAAAGGTGACGCGCACACTTCGCTTCTCTGAGAGGCACCACATGCGACGACCGCTGCGTTGGGGACGATAGGTTGTGTTTAAAACCTGATTAAGGAGCTTCTCTCGCCCTAGGACTCGTTTGTTGTTGGTAGCTCGGAGTCTCGCAGCCCGTTCCTCCAAGAGCCTCACTCGCTCGATGAGCTTCTTGTTGATGCGCTGTTGATCTTCGGGAGAGCGATAACCGAACGCCTCCATCCAGGCATTCGGCTCAAGGATAAACGTTTGGGTATCCTGTGAATCGGTGAGGAGTGCATCTGCTAGCCTGGTATAGCCGCGGAGATTGTGTGCATGGCGGGGAATGAATGAGAACTGAGGTCGGCGTAAGCGCTTGAATTGATGAGTTGTCTCTCCGGACAGAAACATCTTCCAAGATGAGAATCCGGGATACTTATCGATAGAGGCTTCAAGGCCGTCTTTTGCTGGATTCGCATAGAGGTAAGCGATAGCTAGAAATGCTCTGACAGGGGTAAGCACAACGGGGCTATCGTATCCTTCACACCAAAGGGTTCGCTTTCCTCGTCCCAAGAGGCGGTTAATCATGTGAGCTGATTCAGTCTTGAAGCAGCGGATGAAGGCGTGGACATCGTCGGGATTCATTACCACAAGGACGATATGGACGTGGGTTGCCTCGACGATAAAGTGGCAGATCCTGACAGGATGAAGTATCAGTGCTCGAGCCAGACAGCTCTTTACGATCGCCTTGCACAAAGGATTGGCAAGGAGCAAAAGCCCCTCTTCCAAACTAAACGTGCAGAACAATACGCTCCCGTGAGGGTGGTATTTCATCGCCTTTGCCATGAACGTTATTATCGGTGAAGAGCGATGGAAGTTGTGTGCTTGTTCGGAAATGGTAGCCCCGCTACAGGGAGACTAGATCTACTCCCAACCCCCCGCCCATAACTGCCGCACGAAGTTTTCAAACGGTAGAATGAGAATTCCGTCCTCGCTTCTTCGCTCGTGCGGTTCCTGGCATACCACTATGCGGGCTTTGAAGGATGCTTCTGAGTCGATTGCTCGCAGCCCTTTCAAATCGCCATCTGTTAAGTTCTTCGACGCTTTAGCCTCTATCGCTAAGCGGTCGCCAAGAACGAAGTCGACCTCGATATCAGTTGTAGTGCGCCAATATGAGATCCGTTCTTGAGAGACATAATCGCTGTAACAACGAAGTTCATGATAGAGGAGAGACTCGAACGCCTCACCGTATTCGGCCGTGTTGGGTGCATAGGAACGCCGTTCCTGCAGAGTGCGGGTTACTCCAGTATCGAAGAGATAAAGTTTTTCAGTAGACACCACTTTGCGTTTGCGACCCGCCTGCCATGGAGCAATTCGTGATGCGATCAGTGAATCAATCAGGATCTCTACGTGCTCGCGTAGCGTCGTTGGTTTTACCTGTGCGTCCGAGGCCAGCTTCGTGTAGTTGATCTGCTTACTAGAGATCAGAGCAGCAAGAGAGAGGAAGCGACGGAATGCTGCGACGTTCCTCACCGCAGCTTCGGCGATAATCTCCTGCTCCAGATAATCGGTGGCATAGGCGCTCAGGAGAATCCCCGGATCCTCTGAGGTCCAAACTGCCGGAAGCATTCCGATCTGAAGAGCTTTGTTCAAATCAAAGTCATCGCCTAATTCGATCATACTCAGAGGGTGCAGGCGAAACGTCCTAGCTCTCCCTCCAAGTAAATTCACCCCTCCTCTCCGCAACTTGCGCGCGCTCGAGCCCGTCATGAGGAAGCGCGCGCCGCGCTCTTCGATAAGATAGTGCACTTCATTCAGCAGTTCAGGGATCCTTTGAATTTCGTCGATGATTGTAAGCTTCCCTGCGGCAGCGATGCTCCGAAGCCGGCTCGGATCATTTGACAGGCTAAGGTACTCCTCGCTTTTTAGAAGGTTGATGACCTGAGAATCCGGGTAAAAGGTCCGTAACGCGGTCGATTTGCCGACCTGGCGCGGACCAAGCAGGAATGCGGACCCAGCTCTAAAATCAGTTAACTTTATGATTCTATTATATTTCTTCACCTTGCATAAATTATGACATCAAAGGCGTGAAATATCAATTGAAGTTCACGCTTTCGGCGCGAGGCTGCGATCTGCTCATAGGTTGCTCTGCATCCATGGCCCCGTGGAGAAGAGTGGCAAGATCAATCACTTTTCTGTAACTAGCTGAAAGGTGGTGGCGGGCTGATGACGGTACGTGATGGTGCAGCCAAGATTTTCCTGTGGCCCGGCTAAGGAAGGGAAACATGATGTTCTTCTCAGCACTCTGCGCAGAGACGATCTCGAGGCGCTCGTTCACCTGCCGTTCTGAGTCAGGAGTGAGATTGATCTGAAGACGACGAATCGACGGCCGCGGCTGTCTCTCCTTTGGAGCTGGTGCCTGTGCGTAGTCTTGATTCATCGCGGTAGGAACAACCGGTGGGCTCTGCCGCGGTACATACTGTTGAGTCGCAGCAGCCGTTGGCGCAGGAAGCCTCTCTGACTCGTGTCCCCTACTTTTCAGTGAACATAGACCACGGGGTTTTGCTGACCTACAGGTGTCAGTTAGCGGACGGATTAGCTCGCGGCGGAAGGTATCTGTCAGTAAAGAAAGTACAATGTACCAGCGGGAGGAGCTTCTATTTCCAACAGATGCGCTCATCTTCGTTGTCCCACCGTCTATGAGCGCCATATCGCAGGAGGCCAGCGTTAGCTTTCATATATCATCTGGTGTACCTTAGGACGAAGCAGTGTTGATTAATGAAGGTGATCTTTTTAGGATCTGATGTAGAGGTAGCGGATGGCACACTTTGCAAAGCCGGAACAGATAGCGCAATTGGCTCACCACCCCGAGGCCAACTGGGTCCAAGGGGAGTCCGACTTGTCCTACCTGACTGTTCCGCAGAACATTGTAAACCCTGAGGCCAGAAAGCACCTCTGCCCCATCACCAACACAGATAAGTTTCGCACAGTCATCGTAACGGAGGTCGGCGAAGACGGGATTGCATACAATTCCCCCTACGATGGGTAGAAGCGATTACTCGTATTGCCTCAAGGCAACTTTCGATGTGAGACGGCGATTAATAAACCCTGCGCGAGTGATTTTTGAAAAAAATCACTTGCAATAGCAGGGCGAGCGCAATCTTGGCTTGCCCAAGTTGCGCCGTAAAAGACAAAAAAAACACGCGGGCTGCAGAAAGGATCTATCTAGGCGTTGAAAAAAGTAAGATTATTAATGTGTGGGTCGACTTTTAACCAAGCAAGAACGCAAATTACTGGAGAAAGAGCTACGGCTTCAAGCG
>JBILFA010000151.1:0-7075 GCA_044351795.1 Bdellovibrionota bacterium
GGGCGATGTTGTACGAGTTGGGCAGGCTCGCCAGACGGTGAAGTTCGTGCTTTCGAAGGAGAAAGGCTACTTCGATATTCTGCGCACAAAGCTCAACTGGGGTCGGCCGAATCGAGCGGACTAGTGCCGCTTGAAACTAAGGTCCGTCGATAGACGAAAAGCCGTCTCGAGGAGGCACGAGCAGCGTTCTGAAAAGAGTTTTGGGATGGTTAGAGATTGTAGCGTTTGTCCTCTCATAGCTGGACCGCGCGTGAGATTCCCTCGAGGGATGAGCTCCACTGCCAGCCTTCAATATCAAAGAGTCGCTGTCGCTCAGTATCACGTGCGATGCCGATGAAACGCATACCAGCGGAAATAGCTGCTTTACCGTCTGATACCGAGTCGCCAACATACACGACTCTCTCTCTGCATTCGTCTGTGAGCTGAAGTGCGTGAAAGGCTGGTTCGAATACACCAGGATCGGGCTTATGCACAGCAACATCGCCCTCTGCGATGAGCACAGAAAACCATTGCTGATTCCAACGTAGCGCATCGATGCTATGCAACAAAACGGGCCGCGCCACAGAGGTTACGATTCCGATTGGCCACTTTGCAGCAAGCTTCGCAAGGACAGACTGTGATTCGGGAAATGGTACAAGCGGATATTTCGCTGATATTTCAAGATAGCGAGCGGTGTGGATTTCCTGAGAACCCGTCAGCTCCCGCATCATCTGCATAAAGGGAATGCCCCAATTGCGAGTAACCTGCTCGGACGATACCTCTACGCTGTGTACAAGCCGGCAGTAGTCGACGATCGCTGGGATTTTCGAGGCCCTGGTATCGACGAGGGTATCATCGAAATCAAAAAGGATTGCTTTATACATTCGCGGTTGCCGGCCCCTTATAGTACCTGTTCGTTAGCAGTCGAAGCGTATTTCCTTGTGCCCCTCGGCAAATAACGTCCGCCTCGTAAAACCACTATAGAGGCTCTTACGCAACTTTTTTTGCAAGACACCGATTATATAGCATCGTCCTTCTCATTCTTGCTCGAGTAAAGATTAGTAGGGGTGAGATCGCGCCCTTTGTGCAGTGATTTCGAGGGGATTAGGAGCAACATCGAATAGCCCTCGCAGGGCTCACTGGATACACGTGTGTCAATAAGCTTATGGGACGCCGCACCTGTAAAAAGTCAAGAAAAGTTTATCTTAAGTCTGCTCTTTATGGCAGCCTGTTCTGCTAGAGCGGCTTTCGATCGACGAGTAAGGACAAGGGCATTTGCGGTGCATTCTGAATCCTCCTCGGGAAGCAGTGTCGCGTAAGGCGCGCAGAATAGCGCGTTGGTAAACGTTTCAGAAATTGTGAGGCGAGTCTTATGGTAGAGATGGTCGCAAGTGCTCGGGATAAATCCGGATTAAAGTCGGCACTCATCGGTGTTGCACTTACGTGCGCGTTTCTTCTGAGTTTCCAAACCCGAGCAGAGGCCCAAACCCTCTTGGACCGATTGGTCCTGACTCCGGGCATACGGAGTGCGGATCTCGTGGACCTATCCGGAGATTTCAATGGAGATAAAATCTCGGACATGGTGCTTCTCAATGCCCTGAATTCGGCCCCCAATAGAGTGCGCATCATTTCAGGAGCAGATGGGGCAGAGATTCCCTATTCAATGACACTTCCTGAGTATAACAGCTCATCGTCCCCGACGATGAGCGTCGGAGATGTCGATGGAGATGGACTGGCAGATATCGTGCTAGGTTCTGCTAATGCTGATGAAGAGGAACGCGGTCACGTAGCGGTGTACTCAGGAGCTACCGGCAAGCTGCTCGCCTTCGAGCAAGGAGCTGAACCCGGCAGCGGATTAGGTGAGAGCGTCAAAGTTGTCGATTTGAACGGTGACGGAAGAGGTGAGATCGTAGCTGGCGCCTACGTGCCCGATGGCTTCCAAGTGTTTGGCGCAGTCTATATCTTTGCGCTCCGAGGCACCACGTTGGAGACTCGCTGTGTCTATGACACTGATACCTCAACCTCGAGGTTTGAGGCACAGATCTCGGCGATCTTGGGCATTGAAGATGTGACCGGAGACGGGATCCGTGACGTGCTGTTCGGGATGCCGTTTCTTTCAAGCGAGGTGTTCGATGGTGCTGGAGCGTTAGCTTTTATCGATGGCGCCACATGTCGCGGAGTTGTGCTCAAGCGCGGAGAAAATAGTGATGAATATCTGGGATACAACATCGTAGAAACGGGCGATTTCAATGGCGATGGTGTATCAGAGGTCGCTTTTTCGAGTCATGAGGATAGACTAAATGTCTTGTCAGGAAGGACGCTAGCTTCTTTGGGTGTTGTGAAGTCACCTCTACGTGAGCCGATAGAAAAGAAGAGAAGTCCTGTGCCTGTGGGCGATTTGAATCGTGATGGAACGCCGGATTTCGCAACAGTCATTTACACTTCTGACGACAAACAACTCGAGCAGGACAGACTCAGGTTGTGGATTCTATCCGGTAAAGATAACTCGCTCATAGGCGACTTTTCCCTACAGCCGTATGTGCTGGATGTGCCCTATTGGCGCTATTATGAAACGCCGGTAACGGTAATGTCGGATCCTCGTTTTGATCGAGATGGAGATACCATCCCGGAAATCGTACTAGCTGTGCAAGGTCGAGACGAACTTGCCGATCAAAAGATCGTCAGCGTCATCGCAGGGAGTTGCCCCAGAGAAGCTCAAACTAAAGTCCTCGTCCATCGTGATCGCACGCCGGTGCCTATCGGCTCAGTTCCCTTTTCAGTAGTCACAAAGGCGTGTGGGATATCCTTGGTCGGGTCGCATGAAGCTACGATACGAGGGCAAACGTTTCAGCTCAAAGATGATGGGACGGATGGGGACACGTCGGCAGGCGATAAGAACTATTCGGCCTTCCTGGACATGCAGGCGGGTAACAACGTTGTAACGGTCAAGGCAGATGTAACTAATGGAGTGCCGCTAAAATCCGAAGTTACCGTGACACTTGAGGGTTTGCAGAATTACACGGTGGGCGTAGTGCCATTTGAGTGGATTTCGCCGAGTGGACACGCGAAAGTAGATCTCTCCCCAGCGAAAGTCTCTACCAAGGTCACGCTCCCGTTCGATTTTCCTTTTTACGGGGAATCGGTCAATTCCTTCTGGATTCTCAACAATGGAGTTGCCTTGCCCGGTATAGAAGCGAAACGAGATATACTAAACAAGCCGCCCCCCAACGAGCGCATGCCCTCGGAAAGGCTGCAGGGCCCCGCCATCGCGATGCTGTGGGGAAATATCAGATTCGGCACTAACAGCGCAGTATACTCCGCCGTGATCGGCCCGGTGGGGGATCGGAGCCTCGTCTTGACATACGAAGCATTCGAGTTCGAGCGAAACCAAGCCGAGCCGACAGAGGTGAGTCGCATCGACTTCCAGTTAATCCTTAGTGAAGCGACCGGCAAAATACATGTCAACTACAAGCGTGTGGAGTCGACTTCTCCATTAAATAATCGTGGCGGCACTGTCACTACAGGGATTCAAGCTAATGCATCATTAGGAATAAGCTTCTCTCATTTGGCTGATGTGTTCGCCGGCTCAAGTGCAATTGAATACTCGCCCGAGGGAGACGACGATGGCGCTGGAACTGGTGGCGGCAGCGGAGGTGGCTCCGGCACGGGCGGCGGCGGCGGCGGCGGTGCTGGTAGCGGTAGCGGCAGCGGAAGCGGCAGTGGCAGTGGCAGTGGTAGTGGTAGTGGTAGTGGTAGCGGCAGCGGCAGTGGCAGTGGCAGTGCCAACAGTACCGGCAGCGGCTCTGGCAGTGGTAGCGGAAGCGGCAACAATGGCAGTGGCCAGATCGGTAACACCTTCGGATTGGCCTTCTCCTTCTTGCAAAACAAGACCGGAGCAACGCTCTCCTTTGATATTCAGTCAAATAACGCCACGGCCAAGCAGGGGCTCAACGACTGTAGGTTTTCAGTTTATGCAGGCGAGGGCCTCACGGATACCGCAGTGAATTTCAAGCTCGTAGGGACTATCCCTACAGGTGTAGCTACTCGTGCAGTTTCCCTCAAAGGTTTCTCGCAGCGCTTGTTAGCAACCAAAACGAGAAAGAAAAAGATTAGTAAGCTTTTTCTGCGTGCCGGTGCGGTATGTCCCGCACAAGGAGTTAACGTGTCCTCGCCCGCGGTTCAGATTAAGGCTGTTAGCCAGAGGACAGCTCTAGCCTCGAAGCGTTGGTTGGCGAAGCTGGGAGGGTATTTCAAGGGTTCGTAGACGGGACAACCCCAGGCGCCGCGCCAAGAAGGCGTAGGCGCCTGAGAGATGCGCTGTAGCGCGTGTGACGCAGGCTAAGCCTGCTTGGCGTCGCGGAGCATCGAATAGAGATCGTCCTTCAGCGCGAGGCGCTGTTTACGACAATCGCTTAAATTGAAGGGCTTTTCCGTCTCTTCCTGAGTACGTGCGCACTATCTGCCCATTTCCACGCAGGACGTACTTGTAGGTCAAGAGCCCCTCCATTCCGACTGGGCCGCGCGCGTGTAGTTTGCCGGTTCCGATACCTATCTCGGCGCCAAGAGCATAGCGATAACCATCAGCAAATCGAGTTGAGCAGTTTGCAAAGACGCTCGCAGAATCGACCGCTTCGATGAAAGTCTCGCAGACTGATTGATCCTCGGCCAGTATGCCATCAGTGTGATGAGAGCCGTGGCGGTTAATATGAGCGATCGCCGCTTCGAGCGAAGGAACGACTTTGAGAGCGATCACGAGGGAGCCGTATTCCGTCTCCCACTGATCGTCTGCAACTCTGTCTATGACGTCTAGGAGCTCTTCACAGCGAGAGCATCCACGAACGTAGACTCCTGCCGCTTGTAAGGTAGTCATCAGCCTTGGCACGAAGGTGGGCGCTATCATTTCGTCTATTAGCACGGTTTCAACCGAGTTGCATGCAGCCGGGTACTGCGTCTTTGCATCCACAATGATCTCGAGTGCTCGCTCTGCCTGAGCCGATGGGTGCACATAGAGGTGACACACCCCGGATGCATGGCCTAAGACCGGTATTCGAGAGTGCTCCTGAATAAAGCGAACGAATTCGTTAGAGCCGCGCGGTATAACCAGATCGATCAGATCATCGAACTGTAAAAGTTCATTGACGGCTTCGCGTCCCTCAATCAGGGTAAACCACTCGGCTGGTAGATCCTCGCGCATGAATGCCTCGCGAGCTATCTGCAGCATAGCTCGATTTGAGTGAGTAGCCTCCCGGCCGCCCTTGAGCACGACACCATTTCCGGAGCGCAGAGCCAATCCCAACACCTGAAAGAATACATCCGGGCGAGATTCGAAGATCACGGCAACTACCCCGAGCGGAACCGAGATCTTCTCGAGTATCAAGCCTTCGTCTAATTGAGTTCGGGTGAGGATGGCACCCAAGGGATCGGGTTGTTTCGCGAGTTCGCGTATGCCCTGCACCAAGGTGTCGATCTTGTCGACAGAGAGCTTCAACCGTTGAGTCAGTGCTGGCTCGAGTGAGGATTCATGTTCCTGAGAGTCGCGCTCGTTTTCGGCAAGGAGCAGCGCTGAGTGTACCTCGATAGCCTCGGCCAGAACTGCCAGCATACGCGAACGAGTTTCGGCTCCGCTTGTCCGAAGCCGCTGAGCTCCTTGTTTGAGCGCTTGCACATCGTTACGCAACATCGTGGACCTCTCTGAAAATGACCAGGTTGTCGCGATGAATTACCTCTTCTTTCTCCTCCGGCGAAAGTAATTCCTTGGCGTCGTGAGTGCGTTTACCGGCAATGGTGCGCAGAGACGATGCTTTCTGGCTGCAAATACCTCGTCCGACCTCTTCGCCGTTGATGTCGATAATGCTGATGATGTCACCAATCGTGAAGTCTCCTTCCACCTTGACGACACCGACCGGAAGAAGGCTGCTGGATCCGCGCTCGAGCGCCTCACGGGCCTTCATATCGATCGTTACTACCCCGGCAAATCCGGAGGACAGCCCGAACCAACGCTCGCGTCCGCTAAGCAAAGACGGAGATGCTGCAGCATCCAATTCGACCGTCGTGCCGAATGAGCCGGAGAGGGCAGCGGTTACCGGAGTGGGCCGAGTTGCCGAGGTGATAACCGTTTTGACTCCACACAGCCCGGCTATCTTTGCCGCCTCGAGCTTCGAGGCCATGCCGCCACGACCCAAGGCAGAGGTGCCGGAGCAGGATATAGCGGAGAGTTGCTCCAGAGAATCGATACGCGCGACCTGCAGCGCATCCGGATTGTTGACCGGATTGTCGGTATACACCCCGTCAACATTCGTCAGGATTATGAGAACTTTTGCCGATAGCTTGCCTGCCACTAACGCTGAAAGTTTGTCGTTGTCGTCGAAGCTTCTCTGCCCTGCCGGTTCGTGAGAGGTGCCACGATCCTTGATCCCTGCGACCGAGACCACATCGTTCTCGTTAAAGATCGGAAGGGTGCCTAGAGACAAGAGTTGTTCACACGCACAGCGCAGATTGAGATACGCGGCGCGATTGGTGAAGTCCTGTGATGTTACCAACACCTGCGCCACGGTGACCTTAAGTGCTTCGCACAGCTGACCGTAAAGCGCCATCAAACGTGATTGCCCTACTGCCGCGCACGCTTGTTTTAGAGGAAGGTCGATAGGTCCCCTGATGTCGAGTGCATGACGCCCCATTCCGACAGCGCCCGAAGAGACGAGGATTACCTCATGGCCTTGGCGTTTGAGTGAGGCGATGTCGTTGACAATTGCGCTCAAGCGTTCAAGTGCGGGGAGCCCCGTATTTTGATCCACGACGACCTGAGTACCAAGTTTGACGACGATGCGAGACGCTGCAGACATGTGGCGGGTTTCCTCGGAGACACCAGGGAATCTGGCAAAGCTAGGGTGGTTTGTCTACATGCAAGAGAACCTGGGCGGCTCACCCGAGACGATAGTTTGGGGCACTCTGGATTATTTGCTAACGGCCTCGAGATCTACAGGTAATTGAAACGATCTCCCATTTCCCAATGTCCCGAATATTACATCAACTGATTCAGCCGTCACGATGCGGTGATTCCATTGGCCGTCAAGTGATAAGGGGTCGCTCTCACTCA
>JBILFA010000152.1:0-7009 GCA_044351795.1 Bdellovibrionota bacterium
AGCTAAAGTCTCTCATGACCCTTAACTTTCACACGCTCGGCACTTAGGAGTTTGTTGTCTTCTACGGCGCAACTTGGCTCCGCCAAGATTGCGCTCGCCCAGCTATTCTCATTCATTTTTTTCAAAATGAATGAGGCTGGGTTTACAATCGTCTCGTTACCCAAGAGCTCCTGAGCGTGCCTCACGGCGCGCTCTGACTATCTCAACCACAGCCGGCAAGATCGAGAGGATGATAATCGCCAAAATGACGAGCTTGAAATTCTTCTCTACAATCGGCTGAGACCCGAAGAAGAAGCCGAGGTAGGTGAAAAGCCCTACCCAGGTTACCGCACCAACCACGTTGTACGTTGCAAACTTTGGATAAGACATCGTACCGACACCGGCGAGGAACGGGGCAAAGGTACGAACGATCGGAACGAAGCGAGCGAAGATAATCGTCTTGGCTCCATATTTGTCGAAAAACCGCTGCGTTCGGCTGAGGTACTCCTGTTTAAATATTCGCGAATTCTTACGTTCGAATACCTTCGGCCCGATGTATCGCCCTACGGCATAGTTCACCGCATCTCCTATGACCGCCGCGATGAAGAGCAGCAGAGCCATAAGATGCACGTTCAGACTCCCTTTGGAAGCTATGGCACCGGCTGCAAACAGCAAGGAATCGCCCGGCAAAAACGGAGTTATCACCAAGCCGGTTTCACAAAAAACGATAACAAAGAGCAGGATGTACGTTGCCAACCCGTAAGCCCGAACCAATTCTTCCAGGTGCTTGTCGATGTGGATGAAGAAATCGATGAACCAGGTGATGAACTCCATGCTATGCCGAACCTCCTATGCATTTAACGTGCAAGGGCACTCTAGCCTGCTTTCGTTGGTCGTTCAAACCTCGCTGTTTGATGGTTGCTCGCTGGCCGACGTCAGGTCAAGCGTTCTCCTGCCAGCACGCCAAGAACGCCGGCAGGCATCTTATTATTCGCAGCGGATTCTAAGCCCCTCGCACCGGGGAAAATCCTAATCCTCTACTCTTCGGACTCTTGCCAGAGGGCGCGCGCCATCAAATACTATCATGCAGCTCCTTACTAAAGATCGACCCTCCTGCTCTTCATCTCGGGTTAGCTCACATGGGGGCATAAGGAGCCCATATGTATTTTAGGATACGCACACACACCTGTATGACGATAAAGCACTCCTTATACGCCGGAATTTTGTGGTCGCTCGCTGTGATGACTCCATCGAGTCTTGCTCAGACGCCTACTGTGCCCTCCACCACACCTTCTCCCGGGGCAGGATTCTCCAGCTCCTCGACACTTAACGCACAAGCACTCTCGGACGAGTTTCGGAATCTACTGGCATCCCTCGTTACGCTCCCCGATAAGGATCAAAAGATAGAACGCGCACGCAAGCAACTGTGCCCCTCCGTCGTACGACCGCCAGCGATTGAGGCTACCGGCTCCAAAGCGGCGTTGGCTCTGACCGAAAGCGACATGAGCGTCGAGGTCGCTTTCGAGAAAAATGAACCCGATGCCTCAGCGCCAGGTTCTCCGTTTTCTCTTTTTATCGATTTTCGAGAGCACGACGTGCTCGTGCGCTCCTCCAAACCTAGGTTCCCCAGTGAGGCGGGCGGCAATCTCCTGATGCCGGACAAGACTAGTGGTAGGGCCCTCTGGATGGAAGGCAAAGGGGGCACCGACACTCTCGTGTTCGTCCCTCCACTGGCGGAATGTGGTATCAGAGCCGTTGCTCTCTGCCCTCGCTCGTATGTTCCGCGCGCCGGTCTTCAACGCAATGGGTACGCGCTCACGGGTGCACGCTACTATTACTCTACGAAGGCGGATGGTCTCTTTGCGACCGACAAGCAGAACCCAGGTAGAGTTCGCGCAGGCACTTTTGCCAGTGAAGGCATATCCGTACCGGAGAGGTGGTTCGATGAGCAGCTTTCGGGAGTAACACCTTCTGCCACGTTCAAGCACATCCTGAGTCGTCCAAAGGGAGATCCAGGTCCCTTCTCACCGATTATCTTACCGAGGACGGAATCTGTTGAAGCTCGTCTGGAGTTAGGGCGAGGAGATGCGCTGCTGCGCACCATCAGCAAACGTACCTCGATAGAGATCTCGCAGTTCGAGCTTCCGGAGCAGCAAAAAGTGGTAGTGCATTTTACTGACACTTTAGTAGAAGCCGGGAGCTGCTTTCTCGCCGCAAAGTGGAGTGAAACTCAGCTCTGAAAATCCCTCTTCTACGGCACTATCGCGGCACTACCGCGACCCTGCGGTGGAAAAGTACTCCCGCCACCTCTTGTCCACCAGCTGCTGCGTAGCTGAATCGCACTCCACAACAGCGGGGTACCACGGCTTAAAGCGTGCATCGATCACAATTGGGGGTGTGTAGCTCAAGTGATGCCGCAGCGTGGTCGTTTGAGCTGCATAGATATCCGCTGCCGGTTCAAAGCGCGTGAAAACCGTCCAAAGAAATGAACTCGAGTTCGAGAGGGTAGCTTCGAGATCGTCTACTACTACGACAAGCGGCCATGAAGCGAAGCTTTCTTCGCGTGCAATCTCGGCTGCGAGTGTCGTATTAGTTTCAAAGGATGCTGTTTCAACGACGAGGCATCCCGCACAGAAAGGACGGACTTTGCGAACGCGGGTGGATGGTGTTCCTCTGTATTCCCGCGGAAGCTCGCGCTTCGGCTTGCCACATCCTATCAGAACCCCCTTGCTTCCGTGGTTTACCCGAGGGCCGGTGTAGTCGAGGGTATCCATAGCTGTATTGGAGAAGATGAAGAGGTCCTGCCGAAAGTCCGCTCGCGCAAGAACGGCCTCCAAAACGCGGCGAAAATCAGTCAGGTCAACGGGACTATCGAGCAGCAGTAAGAATTTCGTAAGGGCGAGTTGGCCCTCTCCCAAGATACGAAAGGCGGACTGTAAAGACTCTCTTTCGTAGCGCTCGTGTACGACCGCCGATGCCAGGGCGTGAAAGCCTGTTTCTCCATACGACCAGAGGTCCCTTACCTGCGGCATCACCACAGGAAACAACGGTGAGAGGAGTCGCTGAAGATACTCTCCGATGAAGAAATCTTCTTGGCGTGGTTTTCCCACTACCGTAGCGGGATACACCGCTCCCGGCCGGCGGATGAGCCCCTTGCAGCGGAACACAGGATAATCGTGCTGTAACGAGTAGTACCCGTAGTGATCACCGAACGGCCCCTCCGGTCGCATCTCGCCCGGGACTACCTCTCCTACCAAAGTAAATTCCGCAGTCGGCACCAGTGGTAGCGGACCGAGAGGATTATCGCTCAAGGGCATCCGCTCCCCGAGAACGAGGGAGGCTAGAAGCAGCTCAGGCACATTTTCAGGCAGCGGCGCGATGGCGGAAAGGATGAGAGCCGGTGGCCCGCCTACCACGATGTTGACAGGCAGCGGCTCTCCTCGTGCCTTAGCTACCCCAAGATGGTAGCCCCCACCCTTCCCTATCTGACAATGGAGCCCCGTCGTGTCATCGTCGTAGCGCTGAATTCGGTACATACCGAGGTTGTGAACGCCGGTTTCGGGATGCTCGGTATACACCAGCGGTAAGGTGATGAACGGTCCACCATCGAGGGGCCAGGAGGTCAGCATCGGGAGCCTGCCCAAGCGCGGAGGCGTATCTACAATAAGCGAGCTGTCGAACCGTCGCCGCGAGAGTCCGACTCGGGCCAAATCGGTGAACGTGCGGCGATGTTCCCACACCTTGCTCAAGCTCGGTGGGATCATGGTATGAGGAAGTGCTGCCACCTCTCGCATCAGTTGCTCAGGACGCCCTCCAAATGCGAGGTCGACACGACGAGTGGTTCCGAACAGATTCGTAACGAGAGGAAAATCAGCGCCTTTCACCCGCGAAAACAAGAGCGCCGGGCCGCCCCGATCAATAATTCGACGATGGATCTCCGCGACCTCCAAGTAGGGGTCGACTTCACATGATATTTCAACCAGTTCATGCTCTCTACGCAGAACTTCGATGAACTCCGTAACGGAGCGAGCAGCTTTTCGTTGCGACATGGCTTAGTTCAATCCATCATAGGGTTGAGTCGTTTCGTGTGCTCAGGGCACTACGTACCCAGTTGATGCTACAGAGCGGCTACCATAGATCAGAATAAACGATTGCACAGCAACAGGAGCTCTCGGTGGCATTAGTTACACGTTCAGTCGACTCGAAGGGTATTGCAACCTTAACTCTCAATGACGAAGGTAACTTGAACGCGATGAGCGACGAAATGGCTCGGGAGTTTTCGTCCGCGGTCGCTTCGCTCCGAAATGACAAACGTGTACGGGTCGTGATCCTCACAGGTGCCGGAAAGGCATTCTCGGCCGGTGGGCACCTTGCCATGCTCGATGCCAAGCGTGCGGTGAGTGGAGAAGCCAATCGTATCGCTATGAAGGCTTTTTACGACTCCTTCTTGTGCATCCTCGAGCTTCAAGTGCCCCTGATCGCGGCGCTGAACGGAGCTGCAATAGGGGCTGGTCTGTGCTTAGCGTGCGCCTGCGACGTGCGTATCGCTTCGGTGGAGGCTAAGTTAGGGTTTACGTTTCTCAAGCTCGGCCTTCACCCAGGAATGGGAGCGACCTTCCTCGTGCCTCGCATCGTTGGACGAAGTGTGGCAACCGAACTTCTACTAACCTCGCGGGTAATCGGTGCTGCCGAGGCGCTCCAGATCGGATTGGTGTCCCGAGTCGGTCCAAAGGACGCTGTACTCCAGGAGGCTCAGAGCGTAGCAGAAGAGATACTGTCTTGCGGCCCTGAGGCGAGCACGCAGCTGCTTGAAACTATGCGGGGCGACATGTCTGAGTTACCACGCGCTCTGGAGCGTGAAGCGCTGTGTCAGAGCATCAACTATGCTGGGAACGAGTTTGCGGAAGGGCTCTCCGCTGTCAAAGAGAAACGCTTACCGAACTTCTCGAAGACTTAAGGTCGCGCCGATCGCTACAACGATCACATGCGCCAAAGAAAACCACATACCACGCCAGTTGCCGGTTTCGTAAGCGACAAGCGATAGCTTGTAAGCGCTTACTATCGTCAGCGCTCCGGCCACCCAGGCGACCTTTGGAGATGCAACGATACTTTTCTTGTCCGACATGTGGTGTACGTACACCGCTTGAAGCAAACACCTCAAGCGGTAGTAGGAATTTTCCGAATCCGGCGCGTTAGCGCGACTGTAGAGAGAGGTATTACCTCAAGAGGCTCAAGCGCTCTTGAATAGCCTCGGGATTGCCCTCGTACTGCCTCAAGCTCTCCTGCAAGGAGATCGGATCAAGGTCGAGGTGCAATGCTACCCACGCGAAGCTGAATGGGCGCTTCGGGGTGAGCTTACCGAACAACCACTGGCGAGCACTGCGTACGACGTGCCGCTCGCAGTGTGCTGTGCCGAACGCGTCGCAGATTGCTCGAGCCAGAACTGCTGCAAGTAGATTTCTCTCAGGTTTCACCGGGGAGGATGCTTCGTTCTCGTCTTCGGGCAAAAATTTGTTCGCAGAGTTACTCATACGCGCACAGATCTCCAACAGGTACAGTTAGTTAGAAAGATAAACTATGGGAAGTTAGGGGATAGGGGGATAGGAAACAGTGACCGAGCTGAAACAACCTCTGCGCTTACTAAACCTACTATGGCTGTCATTAGCGGGGCCTCCTGCCGTTTGTGAAGCTTGGCTCGAGAGGCACAGCTTTTTCTGATGCCTCTCCCTCATTACCACAATCAACCGAAACAGCCGTCACACACAGGCACTTGATTGACGCAAGTAGTTGGGCATGTTCACGAATCCTAACGCGTAGGAGTACATTAGGTTAGATGTGAGCGTCAATAGGTTTTTTAAGTTACTTTAAGTTATTAGGTCATTTTTTCGGGTACTTCTGTAGGAATTCGAGCTGAATTGGGCCTGCAACGGCTCGTTTGACATTTTTAACCCATAGGGTTAGGTTTCCGCTTCGTCGATTCTTAGGAGTAGTCAATGAATTCGGGTGTGAACAAGAAGAAGCTCTTCATCAGCAACCTCGACTTTGAAGTCACCAGTGAGCAGCTTCGCCAGCTGTTCGAGGAGGTTGGTCCTTCTATCAGCGTAGTCGTGGCATCGGACCGCGAGACAAAGCGTTCGAAGGGATTCGCCTTCGTAGAGATGGAGCGCGAAGAGGATGCCCAGAAGGCTATTGAGACCCTCAATAATCGTGCTGTTAACGGCCGCCCGATGAAGGTGTGCGAAGATCGCGGAAAAAACAGCTCCTCTGCTCCGTCAGAAGGTGGTGCTGAGGGCGGTCGTAGGTTCGAGCCGCTCCCTTCTATCCAGAGGATGCAGCTCTTCAAGCGTCGTAAGAAGCTCGACCCGTTCACAGAGGATCCGACCAAGTCCATCGATTACAAAGACGTTGCTATGCTCTCGAAGTTCGTGAGTGAGCGTGGTCGCATCCTGTCTCGTCGTCTCACCGGCTTGAGCGCTTACAATCAGCGCAAGGTCTCCAAGGCGATTAAACGCGCTCAGAGCTTGGGGTTGATGCCGTTTACGACGCTGCAAAGCAATCCGTAAGCGCGACTCGGACAGAGACGTAATGCCAACGCCCGAAGAATGGGCTTTTTGTCAATAATTCTAAAGGCTTGGGCCTACCTGATGTGCCGATCACAGGCGGCGCTGCCGGGTTCGGCGCAGCTATGCGCAGCGCCTCAAGGCTAGCAACTCAGAAACCACGAACTTTTTTGCTCCCGCGACCCAAAAAAGAAATGTGAGCGAGTTCGGGGTTATTTTTCCGAAGCCTGTTAAGTTTTTTCAATCGCCTTCCGACACCATAGAGGTCACTGGTGTTGCGTGGGGCTAAATGAAGACGCGTTTCTCTGTAAAAATCTTAGTGGGCGCTGTTCTCATACCGGTACTCTTGGGTGGAATCCCGTTAGCGATGGGAGGCCCATCAGGGCGCTCACCCGAATGGATAGAGTATCGAGAAGAGCCGGTGGATGTAAGACCAACGCCCACCCCCACGCCCCCCCCCACAGCGGCAC
>JBILFA010000153.1:0-6991 GCA_044351795.1 Bdellovibrionota bacterium
TGTTGGTGGCTTTATTATGGGATATCATCTCTGACGGATGGTCACGCTTGAGCGTACAGTTCTTCACTAGTTTCCCATCACGCAAGCCCGACCAAGCGGGAATATACGCAGCCTGGACCGGGAGTGTGTTCGTGATCGTCCTGACTGTGCTTTCGGCGTTACCGATAGGTGTCGGCGCAGCGCTGTATCTGGAGGAGTACAGTAGAAAGGGGAAAGTCACTAATCTAATCGAACTGTGTATTGCCAATTTAGCGGGAGTGCCGTCTGTCATCTACGGACTCCTCGGTTTGCAGGTCTTCGTCCGAGTGTTGAACTTCGAGCGCAGTGTTTTGTCGGGAGCGCTTACGCTCGCGCTTCTGGTGCTCCCTATCATCATCATGGCCGCACGCGAGGCGCTGCGTACCGTTCCCAAAGGGTATCGAGAAGGGGCAATGGCCTTGGGTGCCACGAAGTGGCAAACGGTGTGGACGCAGGTCTTGCCGAGCGCACTGCCTGGGATTCTCACCGGGTGCATTTTAGCTTTTTCAAGAGCAGTTGGAGAGACCGCTCCACTCGTTGCCTTGGGAGCCTTAACGTATGTGGCGTCTGTCCCTGACTCAATCTTTGCGCCCTTTACAGCCCTGCCAATCCAAGCCTTTAACTGGCTCTCTCGGCCTCAGACTGAGTTTCACGCAAACGCGGCTGCGGCGATCTCTGTTCTTCTCTTCATAATGTTGCTTATGAATGCGCTCGCGATTTGGCTGAGGTCACGGTTCCAGCGCAGGCAAAGGTAGGGGGGTGGTTTATGTTTGCTCAAAAGCTGTATACGGTTAAGACGGAGATACCAGCGGCGATCCAGTTTGCTGAGGGGGCCGTAGTCGAGGGGGATACCGAAGTGGACGTCGCGCAGCGTGAGATCAAAGTGGAGGTGAAGGGCCTCGATCTTTTTTACGGCGAGTATCAGGCGCTTCATGACATAAATCTTTCAATTCCCGCGCGAGAAGTCACGGCGTTTATTGGGCCATCGGGCTGTGGCAAGTCGACCTTTCTGCGCACGATGAACCGGATGAATGACCTGATCGATGGAGTTCGGGTGCGGGGTACGGTGAAGATTGAAGGTGAGGATATATACTCGCCCGATATAGACCTGATCACGTTGCGCAAGAGGGTCGGCATGGTCTTTCAGAAGTCGAATCCCTTTCCCAAGAGCATCTTCGAAAACGTTGCTTTCGGCCCCCGTATTCACGGGCTTCGCGATCAGTCGAAGCTTGAAGAGATCGTAGAGCGTAGTTTAACTCGCTCGGATTTGTGGAAGGAGGTAAAAGATAGACTTCACAAAAGTGCTCTCGACCTGTCCGGCGGCCAGCAGCAGCGACTTTGTATCGCACGGGCTCTAGCAGTGGATCCGGAAGTGCTCCTTATGGACGAACCTGCATCAGCCCTCGATCCCCGCTCTACAGCGAAAATTGAAGATCTTATCGGAGAGCTCCGGTGCCAGTACACGATAGTGATCGTGACTCACAATATGCAGCAGGCGGCGCGCGTTTCTGATAACACGGCGTTCTTTTACGAGGGGAGGTTGGTCGAGTTTGGGGCGACGAAGGAGCTGTTCACTAAGCCCAAAGAGAGGCAAACTGAGGACTACATCACGGGCCGGTTCGGATAGTGTCGGCAGCCACGTAAAGGGAGCACCTGATGTCGATGCATTTACACCGCGCTATCGAAGGTTTGAAGGTCAGAATTCTCGAACTCAGCGCAGTTATCGAGGAGCGTGTCTACAACGCCGTAAAGGCGGTAGAGAATCGCGATGGTAATCTGGCAGACGAGGTGATCGACGGTGATAGTCGAGTTGACCTCATGGAGGTCGAGGTCGAGGAGGAGTGTCTGAAGATCCTCGCACTCCATCAGCCGGTTGCTACCGATCTCCGGTTCATCGTTGCCGTGTTGAAGATCAACAACGATCTGGAACGGATAGGAGATCTCGCAGTTAATATCGCCAGTCGAGCTCGAGCCTTGAGCGCGATCACGAGCCCGCCCCGCGCACACATCGATTTCCAGGATGTCGAGAGCAAGGTTCAACAGATGCTTCGTAGGAGTCTGGAGGCGCTCGTGAATCTCGACGAAGAGGTTGCGAAGTGGGTGTGTACCTCTGATGACGCAATTGATGACATCAATCGCAGCGTCCATAAACAGGTTATTCAAGCTATCCGGGAGCACCCCGACGATGTTGACCGGTTTATCCTGTTGCTCTCAGTTTCCCGCAACCTCGAGAGGATCGCTGACCACGCGACCAATATCGCAGAGGATGTGTTGTACATGATTCGAGGGGAGATCGTTCGCCATTCTCAGGTTGGATAATCGAGTCCCTTGCGTGAAGTAAGCTGTTTCATGTAACTATTAGCCGTTGATGGGCGCAGCACTCGTGCGGCCGGAGAGATGTGTTGCTGAAGGAGCGTGCGCTCATTGCCCCAGTAGCGTGCACTGCGCGAGCTCACACAAGCTTTGAGCTAGGAGCGGAATCGATGGTGTTTATGAGTCGTGGCCAGCAGATGTGCTGGATAGTAGTGATCGGGCTCGTTGTCGGTGGGCCGATTGAGACCTGTTATGGCGACGGTCGTTACCCCGAATTGAGTAACGGAAATACTATCGGTCAGGTCGTAACACTGTGGGGAGATCCAAAAGAGAAGATTGAGCGCGAGCTCAAGGGGCAGGTTGTCTGGTACTATCCACATGGAGCCTACGTTTTGTTTCAGCGCGGTAAGGTGATTCGCTGGAGATCTCCCTCGGGAGGATCGATGGCTGCCGCGCAACCCACTCCGAAGATGACCGTGGCGCCGGTTTCGACGTCGGCAATAGATTCGGCCACGCGCGACCTAGTCCGGGATATCGCCCGAGAGATTCCTTCAAGTCCTGATGCGCCCTACGCGGAGCCTCCACCTCCGCCTCCTGTGCAACCGGCGCCTGGAAACTTCGATCCCTCGCAACGAGCGTTGCCTCAGCCTCCGCCTGGTCTCGCACCTGGTAATCCGATTTTGCCATTCGAGGATGACGTCGGTGAGGAGTAGCCACCCGCTTCCCTAGAGTGTACCTCTCTTTCAATACCAATCGTTAGGATTGACGAGGTGACCGGCCTAAGCGTAGAGGGATGACAGCTTTTCGCGTCTACTTCAGGCGTCCACTGCTCGAAAATGTCGCCAGGAGGAGGCAGATGATTATCGCGGAACTAAGTACACTATACGAGCTTGGTCCTGAATAATCCCGGCGTATCGCTTTGCTTCCTCGCCACGTCCCCAAAAGAGATCGACCCTATCGGTACCCGTGATGGCCCCTCCGGAGTCCTGATCGAGCACGAGGCGAGTTACCTCGACCTCTCCGATGGGATCGCTCGCCCCGTTCGGCTCGAGGGTCGGTTTAGAAAAGCTCAAGAGGGCGAGAGCCCCTTTGGGAGCAAACTTGGGATCCGCGGCGATCGTTCTTCCTGGAGTCGCCGGAATCCCTAAGGCAGTAATGGCTCGTTGAGGTGAGGATCTGAAGAATACATAGCTTGGGTTCCTGAAGAGTAGTTGATCCCGTTCGCTCACAGGCATCTCACGCAGGGCTGCTTCGACTCGTTGCATGGTGACCTTGTGTGGAGCGATACGCTCTTTGAGGAACTTGCCGATAGCTTCGTATCTTCTCCCGTTTTTGTCGGCATACGTTATGAAGAGTTCCCTTCCATCCTCAAGCCGTACCGTTCCCGATCCCTGAATGTGGAGGAAGAATGCTTCGATCGGATCAACCCAGCAGAGTTCGAGCTGCTTGCCTTTCAAGACTCCCTCACCATCGATCTCCTCACGGGTGTAGTAGGGACCTACTGTACCATTGTGAAGCCTCCCTTTGAGGGCGTTCTCTCCTTTGAATCTCTCGGCGAAATCCTTTAGGTCGATCGTCACGAGGTCGGAGGGCTTGGCATAGAGAGGGTGTGAATACCTGGAGGTCTGCACGGAGCTGCCGCCAATGACCGGCTCGAAATAGCTCGTGAGAAGTATCTCTCCCCACCGCTTACCACCGTAGATTTCGAAGAAACGAAACTTGCTGCGCAGAAAGGCACTCTTCTCTTCCGAGGATGAAGTTTTTCTTAGGACCTCACTGAGCTCGTTTAATGCTTGCAGGTATTCTCCCCGTGTGACCACGACAGGACCGAAGCGCATCTGTTTGTCGGAAGTTCGTTCCAATACCGATCGTTGTGCCTCGATGGCTTCGAGCAAGCCGTTGAACCCGAGGTCGTCGAAGATCTCCGTGGCGGCCACCTCTCTGAAGGCGGACTCCGGTGAGGGTACAGGTGGGCGAGCACAGGCACTAAGTAAGATAAGAGCCGCTAGGCCGAGGAGTCTCTTACCGACCATGTGGGACCGCATGATGCCGTTGCTTTGAAAAGGATTCACGAATTTCACCTCCACCGTGGATTGTCCTGCAGTTGTGTGGCTCACCTTGTATAGGGGGCTATGAAGATGTCACCGGACTGACCGTTTTAGCCCCCACAGG
Source organism: Bdellovibrionota bacterium (assembly GCA_044351795.1). Taxonomy (GTDB): domain Bacteria; phylum Bdellovibrionota_C; class UBA2361; order UBA2361; family OMII01; genus OMII01. Next base: position 4,504 of record JBILFA010000153.1, read on the forward strand.
AAGAGCAACAGGGCAGTTGAAAGGGCATGACTTCACTTACAGCATCGACGAGCGAGCCCATGACAGTGTCTCAAAAGTTTAGTTTTCCACAAGACACTTCATGAAACCCAAAAAATCGAGACCTCCTAGCGCCGATCGCATCGTAAACAACTGTGTAGTGTTTTTCCGGAGAAGAGGTTTTCTTGCACCGGCTTCAGGGGATTGGTTTTTTCGGGTTCTGAGGGGTTGAGGTATGGAGATGGGACAGCGCAGGGGTCTCCGAAACCTAGTTATCTTTGTTATTGCCGTGAGCTGGATGCAGCTCGCGCACACGCAAAGTAGGTCGCCGTACCGTACGCATGTCGCGCTGCAAGGATTCTACCAATTGACCGAAACCGTAGGAGCGAGAGCTGAGCGCGAAATTATTCCCACGGTACGTTTGGCAGGTCGGATTCACGGGGAGGGCGCAATCGACGCCCGTTTTTCAATCCGCAAAAATAAGACCTGGCGATCCTTTCGGCATGAGAGAGGGGTGCTTCGAGAAGACACCATCGACCCGGTTTTGCTTCAGGGTCGATTAGCTTTAGGCGGAGGTTGGCGTCGTTCCGGGCGTAAAATATTTCCCACAGCCGCCTCTATTATCGGGAATCAATTGAAGGTCACCTTCCCTGGGCGGGTCAAAGGTTCGCGACGATCGCGCCAGAGAGTGTACACCCTTAGTCTTTCACTCGACGGATCGCTGATTGTAAAGGCGAATGTGTCGAGCATCCCTTCGACAGCGGCCAGAAGAGGTGCGTGTGGGGTGGAGGTAGAGCGACACTCGAACGAGAGCTCTGTCGTGGAGCCGATCCGCAGCTTCGCGCGTCAAGAAATTGTAATGAAGACCGCGAACATCGTTACTCTTAGTACCGATGCGGATCCAGAGTGGTTCGCCAAATACGGCGAGAATAGCAATGCAACTATTGCAAGTATCATCAATGTGGCCGAAGCAATCTATGATCGCCAGCTCAATGTCCGCTTCAAGATAGTCAAGCAGCACGTCTACACTGACACTTCTCCATATACGATGACGGCTCCGGGCGGCTTGTTGAGCGCCTTCACGCGGAATACGGAAAACCCGGCCAATCTGGGCGAGAACGCCACTACTTTCGAACAAGACGTCGATCTCAAGCATCTGTTTACGGGTAAGGATTTCGATGGTGGCGTAATCGGTATCGCATACATAGGGGTCATATGCTCGATCCCGAGTCTTTCTTACGGGATTACTCAGGCATTTGGTGAGGGTCCAACCGCAGGCATCTTCGCTCACGAAGTAGGACACAACTTCGGCGCCTATCACGACTCGAATAACCGAGGTAGCCTGATGTATCCGAGTATATCGCTTCCTCCAGCGGAATCCTTCTCCTCCACGAGCCTCGGCGAAATAAACAGTCACCTGGCCGAGAGTCAGTCGTGTTTCTCCACAGAGAGTGTTGTGCCCCGCACAGACAATCCGAATCCTCCAAGCACAGGAGCGCCTACTCCCGAACCGGGAGATGAAACGCCGATTCCCCAGGCCTCGATCACCCTCATAAAGCAACGGATTGGAGATATGCGTGCTCCCGTTGTTCGTCTCTCGGGAACAATGCTCACGGCGGGAAACTTGCCGTCGGCTCAGGTCCGGCTTCAGCTACTCGCTGAGGACGTTGTAATTGCCTCGACAGTGACGAATGACGATGGACGCTTCCAGTTCTTCGTCAAGGTAGTAATCCCCGACCGTAAAAGCATTGATGTGGTGGTCCAGACTACCGATGGAGGGATTAGCTCGAATATCGTGACTCTGAAGAAAACGAAGCCCAAGTGGCGCTAGGTGCTTAGGGCTTTCGAGTGGTTGTTTTTCTGCCGGGGGCGGCTGCATTCCCAGCACGTAAGAGCACCTTTTTGGCCCTGTAACCTTGACCGAGACTCGAGCTTCGGCGATATCTGAGAGCAGGCCCTAAACTATCGGGTTGAAGAGTGAAGAGGCGTATATGAGCCAAAAAATAGGTAAGCTCGAAGAAGGATTGCTACAGGCAATGAAGGCTGTCGATAACCAAGTAGCTCGGGCGTTACAGCGAACTCCGGCAGAACGAGAACAGCTCGGTGTCCAAAAGTGGGAGCCGTACGAGACACGCATAGAACATGTGACTGCGTTCATCCTCAACGAGTTGGGTGATAACTCGATATCTATAGACTCTCTTCTGGTTTTCTCTCAATCCTTCACAAAAGCCTTACGGCTCATAAGTGAGGACCTTGGGCTTGATGGGCTCGGCAACCTGCGCTCTTCCTACTGTATCGATACAATGCAAAAGATCCGGCGTGATGCGGATAAGACCTTGGCTGAGCTGTCGACTGAGAGGTTGACCTAGGGAGGCAAGACTAAGTCCCTGTTCTGCGGTGAATGTTGATCTAGGATCTCTTCCCTTAACAGGCTGAGGAAAAATGCTCTTCTGCTGCGAAATCCGATCTTTCGGCGCTGGCCGAAGATGAG
>JBILFA010000058.1:0-21032 GCA_044351795.1 Bdellovibrionota bacterium
TAACCCACCTCGTTGCAAGAGGTAGGCGTCCCGGAAATCACCTTGAAGTAAGTCGGACTATCACCTCCGATAATGCTTGTAGAGGTGGTCGTTACGAAGCCTCAGGCTCGCCCCTACTCTGTCTTAGGCGGAGTCAAATTGAGATTCCCGGGCTACCATCTCCCTAATCCCCTGGAAACCGGGATTAGCAAGCTTTACACGAGCGTTCCTACTTCCGATCTGTGCAAGGGCATTCGCATCAGAGAACGTAAAGAGATGGAACTTCACCTTGGGCCAGCGCTTTTTGAAGAAAGCCGCTGAGTCTGAGTAAGCTAGATCGAAGGCTCTGAAACCATAATCCTGCACCAGCGTCGGCAGAACCGTCATACGATGCGGCGTTTTGTCGAGTCGGCTCGGAATCGCCACGCCGTTAAAACTCTCAAGAGCAAAGAGGATCTTGTCCAGCGGTAGCTTGACGAGATAGTTCTGCTTGCCCCGCATCGCTACCGGAACTTGCAACGCGTCGAGAAAGGCGTTGATGTCGTTGGTAGTAACGTTCTCCGGAAAGAGGCACGACAACACCACATCATCACACGCGCCGACCTTGCAGCGCACGCCTACGCCGGGAATGACCGTGAGAGGAGAGTCCTTCGCCGCGCTTACCATGCGATCGACAAAGTCACCGCTGAAAAAGTCTGTAATAGCTATTACGTCGAGTCCCTTGACCTTTGCTAACCGAACAATCGCCGGCGCTGAATCCAGGCCTTCCACTCCCAAGTATCCTAGGGAAGCCGGGCTGTGTACCCGGAGATCCATAGTGTAGCTTTTTGCACGAGTTTTGGTTTTCTCAATTTGTTGCGAAAGCGGAGTATTCTCGGCAGTTGTTGATTGTTCTGCGCATTTCTTCGGACGCGGCATATATCTCCTTTGCTCAGCAAACCTTCTTACGTCTTTTACTCTTCACTCGATTTGATACCTTCTCGGAGCTTGCGACTCTGCTCCTGCGCTGCGACTCTTTCGTCTGCAAGTGCTCGCTTGTCAGCCTCAGAAGAGGTGACCTCTAAAACCTCTTTGATGAGTGATTTCAAAGTACCGATCTGTATCTCCAAGCGATCAATGTCGCTCGCAGACGGCCCACTCCCGAGCATCGATACAACTCGATCAACCTTGGTCACAAGTCCACTGACCTTTGCGGTAAGAAGATCAATGCGTCCTTCGAGCAGCCTTAGATCCGCGATCGAGGCGATACCCATCATGCGGGTGATAGTGCCTGCGCTCACTTCGACCCTTGGAAGCTCTCCAGGCGCTGCTGCACTTCCTGTAGGGGCGCCTATCGGCGCTGCGTTCGCAGTAGCTCCACGAGCATCCGGGGATACAGGTTGGGACTTCTCCTTCGCTAGTTCGGCGGCTTCCGCTGAAACGGATGTGTCAGAATCCATGCCTGCTCCTGTGGGCTAAGGCAACCTAGATATTTGATATTACAAGAAACTTCTCGCTGCTGCCTCTTTCCGTATCGATCGCACGCATACGGTTTTGCGCGCTGCCTCGGACTAGTCTGCAAAGAATATAGATGAGCTAAGAGGCCTCTGAGATTCGAAGAGAACGCGGTCCTGCCTCTCTTAAGGTAACTGCTTGACCCCCATTGGCAGCCAGCAAAACCCCTGACGATTCACCCTCCGCGGACGGTGACGGTAAGACCCTGCGGATCGAAACACGCGCCACACGCTGTTTATCAACCTCGAGGATGTGAAATTCGAAACCATCTACCCCAAAAGCCTCGCCGGAGCTCGGCACCCGCCCGAGATGTACAAGGACCAGCCCGGCAACGGTATCATAATTACCATCGGGGAGCTCAATAGCGTACTTCTCTTTCAAATCAGATATCTGAACTGAACCATCAACGAACAGCTCTCCATCCTCCTCAACGCAATTGGGATGAGCTTCGCTCGGGGCGTCAAACTCATCGAAGATCTCGCCTACGATCTCTTCAACGAGGTCTTCAAGGGTAACAACACCATCCACTCCCCCGTGTTCGTCGAGTACGATGGCGAGATGAACCGCCCGTTCGCGCAGCTCGATCAATAATTCATCAACTGCTTTGGTATTCGGAATAAAGTACGCCGGTCGAAGGAACGGCTTCCATGAATCCGAGGCGGCATGGCGCCCCACGAACCTCAAGAGATCCTTACTCAGAAAGACGCCGCGCACCTCGTCGAGATCCGCACCACACACTAAGACCCGCGACACAGCATCCTCAGTGCAGGTTCGCACAATGTCGTCGATGGTAGCAGTTTCGCGTACCCAAACCACATCTGTGCGCGGGGTCATGACTTCACTCACTACACGATCAGAGAGCTCTACTACGCCTTCTATGAGCTCCATTTCATTCTGATCGAGAGCGCCGACCTCAGAGCTCATCTTCACGATCTCGCTGATATCATCGGCAGAGACGGCCATCTCTCGCTCATTAATGAGACGTACTCGAAACCTCCCCAGAACACGTGACACCGCAGTGTGAAGAAATAGGACCACCGGACCGAAAAATGGATAGGTAATACGTAGAGGCGAGGAAATCAGGCAGAGACTTCTCTCCGGGTACTGCAGCGATAGAGACTTCGCTATCTGAACCCCCACAAGGGTCAAAAAGATAAACGTCCCGAAGACTACGACCGCGAGCAAAGGTCCATACGTTCCATTATTTCCGTGGTCCGCGAAAAGCATGGCGATATCCCGCATGAGAAATGCGAGACAGAAACCCGCCCCAGTGGATGAGAGAAACCTGCCGACCTGTGTATAAAGCAGATACGCCTCGGACTGCTTGAGGATCCGTTGTGCTCCCGCGGCGCCAAACACCTCCTCCTCGACTAATTCCTCGAGGCGTGCTGTTCTACTACGCGCTATCGAGAGAGACGCAACGATGAAAAATATGTACGACAATGCCGATATGACGAGAGGAATAGCGGACAACAAAACAGTAGAGATACTACTCGGGTGAGTCTCCATAATGAATGTGGATCAGTAGTTCGTCACCAGAAGGTTCGAAGGGATATTGCTTGAGGACGGCCAATCTATCCATTGGCCGAGTGTATGATGACTAAATAGCTCGGGGTCGGGGCCCATAATGTCTCTGTCTATTGTGAATACTTAGACCACCGCTTGTCAACTAACCTACCACAGCTAAAATAAGACAATAATTTCAATCATATAGAAGCGATCAGAGGCTCATAAGTGCGCATTCTCTCTAAAGCTTCAGGTCGGCACGGGGGTCTTAGCGCTTGAAGTCTTCTGCATGCTTGGGGTTCATCTCTGCCCAAGCTATATCCTTTTGGAAGGTTTCGTGGCCTAACGACTACGCAGTATCAAACAATAGCCCAGCCACTCTCCCCTCGGCTGGATATGAAGGTGAGAGCTGGTGCCTAGCTTCAGATGCGGGTAGCCTGGAGCGGCTGACTTTGAGGACCAGAGGATTCACTAAGCCATGAATGCGACTAGAGAAATAATGTGGAATGTAAGCACGCTTCCGAACGTGATAGCCCTGTACGGGCTGCTCGTCGTGGCGGTCGCAATCGGCCTTAACGGTGTGATGCGTAGGTCAGCAGTGTGGAGAGCCGGCAAGCCCGCCTCGGAGTATACCGGGCACTGGCTGGAGAGGCTTGATGATCTCATTCAAACCGGACTCTTTCAAAAGAAGGTAAGCCGCGGACGAAGTGGATCTGCGTTGGCTCATCTGCTGGTTTACACCGGCTTTCTGGTACTACTTTTCACAACGACGATGGTGTTCATCCACCACGACTTGGGTATCAAAATCTACCAAGGACAATTCTATCTCTATGTGACGATGTTCAGCGACCTCTTCGGCATTCTCTTGCTCGGGGGAATCGTGTACTTCGGGTATCGTCGCTTTATCGAGAACGCGGATCCGGTTCATAACGCGATGAACGATATATTCATCCTTGCAATGTTGGCTGTACTAGTCGTGCAAGGATTCGCTCTGGAAGGCTTACGCATTCACGTTACCCATGACCCGTGGGCGCTCTATTCGCCGATCGGATGGCTGTTCGCCAACGCGGTGTGGTTCCTACCGGACGAACGAGCTCGACAAGCACACTTTCTAATATGGTGGTTCCACACGCTTACTGTTTATGCTTTTGTGGCGCTCTTCCCTTATACGAAGTTCTTCCACATGTTTTCGAGCCCCGCGAATCTCTTCTTCTCGCGCACTACCCGCGCTAAAGGAAACCTCCCATTCATTGGAGACATCGAGAAATTAGTCGAAGCCGGGGAAGAGTTCTCCCTTGGTCTCGGAACTATACAGGATTATACATGGAAGAATCTGCTCGATCTCGACGCATGTACGCAATGCGGACGGTGTCAGGAGGTTTGCCCGGCATACATCTCGGGGAAGCCGCTATCGCCGAAGTGGGTCATCCTCGACACTCGCAACCACGCCTTTGCGCTACAAGCGCATCCCGAGAGCACCCCCACCTCGAAGCTCTCTGCTCCGGCCGTTGCCCTCGATGCGGCACTCATGAAGAGCGTCGCGCTCCCGTTCAACGCTCTCGTACCCGCGGAAAACGGCTACAGAGGTGACGGTCCGTACCGGGCTCACAATCCGAAAGTTCAAAGCTCTGTGCGAACCCTCGGCGGCAGCGCCGAGGCAAAGATTTCCGGAGATGTCATTGATCCTGACGTATTTTGGAGCTGCAATACCTGCTTTGCGTGCGTAGAGGCATGTCCCGTCGGAATAAATCACGTCGATCAGATCGTCGGAAACAGACGTCACATGACGATGATGGAGGGACAGATTCCACACGAGGCTCAAAGCACCCTACGGTCGCTCGAGAGCAGAGCAAATCCTTATGGACCACCGGAGGATCGCGTCAAATGGTTGAATGGCATCGACGTGAAGATGCTCCAACCAGGGGATTCGGTTGATTACCTCTATTGGGTTGGATGCGTCTCGGCGTACGACCCACGCAAACAAAAGATCGCTCGCTCGCTTGTTTCGATCATGGAGAAGGCGGGGCTCTCGTTCGGAATACTGGGATCGCTCGAGGGATGTACGGGAGATCCTGCGCGCCGTCTCGGCGAAGAGAACCTTTTTCAAACGCTGGCAAAACAGAACATCGAGCTCCTCAAGTCGGTCTCGTTCAAGGTGCTCGTGGCGAACTGCCCACACTGCTTCAACACCATCAAGAATGAGTATCCGCAATTCGGAAACCTCGGAGAGGGCAAGCAGCCGGAGATAATCCATCACTCGGTATTACTACGCAGATTGATCGAGCAGGACAAACTCCCACTCAAGGACGGTGATCTGAAGGACGTAACCTTCCATGACCCGTGCTACCTGGGACGTGTCAACGACGAGTACGAGGCTCCTCGCAAGACGCTTCGCGCCGTAAAAGGCCTACGCATCATTGAAATGGAACGCAGCCGAGAAAAGGGCTTATGCTGCGGTGCCGGAGGCGGTCATTTTTGGATGGATCTCAAGATCGGCGAGCGTGTCAACTCAATACGCGCTTCAGAGGCTGCCAAGACCGGTGCCTCCACAGTGGCAACTGCATGTCCTTTCTGCATGCAAATGATGGAGGATGGAGTTAAACTCAATAATAACGAGGAGACCTTGGACGTCCGCGACATCGCGGAGGTAATCGCTGAGAGGCTACAATGAAACCACACCCCTTCTACGCCGAGCAGGAAGCATTTATTGATGCAGTGACCAAGATGGTGCAGCAGGAGCTCTCGCCCAAAGTCCATGCGTGGGAGCGTGCTGGATACTTTCCTAACGAGGTATTCGATCTACTCGGCTCTCAAGGCTACTTGGGGCTTCTCATTTCCGAGGAATACGGTGGCGTCGGCGGCGATTACCTCATGGCAGGAGCGTGGTGCGAGGCGTTCGGCGAACTTGCGTCTATGGGGCTTACCGTAGGGGTGAATATGCACTCCCTAGTGATAAGCCACGCGTTGGAGAAGTTCGGAACAGAGAACGCTAAACATCACTGGCTACCTAAAGCCGTTAAGGGAGAAGCTATCGGAGCATACGCCTTCACTGAGCCCGGCGCGGGAAGCGATCTTGCCCGTATTCGTACAACGGCCACGCGCAAAGGGGATCGCTGGCTGCTGAACGGCTCAAAGACTTTTATCACCAACGGCGCTCGCGCCGACTTTATTCTCGTGCTCACTAAGAGCGACCCGTCTGCAGGCTATAGCGGCTTTACCACCTTCGTTGTCGACACCAAATCCAAGGGCTTTACGGTATCGAAGACCCTCGACAAGCTCGGTTGGCGCGCCTCTGATACAGCTGAACTCACGTTCGAAGATGTCGAAGTTGACGATAGCTGCGTTCTCGGCAAGGTCGGCGAAGGATGGGGACAAGCGGCGGCGAATTTGAATTGGGAACGTTTGATGTTAACTCTCACTTCGCTTGCCGGGGCGCGCATGTGCCTCGAAGAAGCGAAGCGTTATGCCGAGGTGCGGGAAGCCTTCAAGATGAAGGTCAGCGATTTTCCCGTGATCAAAGGATACCTCGCGGAGATGGAGCGCAAGATATTTCTTGGGGAAGCACTCGCCCACCGCGCCCTGGCTCAACACGCCCAAGGGAAAGAGTGCCGGTCGCTCGTCGCGATGGCGAAGCGCCTGATGTGCGACGATGCTGTCTGGATAGCCGACAAAGCGATTCAGATCCACGGAGGGTATGGGTACACAACTGAGTTCACTCCCGAGCGATGGTGGCGCGACCTCAGACTGATGCCGATTGGCGGCGGAACGAGCGAGATTATGGCTACTATCGTCGTAAAAGAGCTGTCACGCTGAGCACATCTTCGCACCCTATAACTGTGGCGCGCATGCGCCAGAGAGCAAAGAGCATAGGGATTCGCGCGACGGTCCCTCGGTTTTCGGCTCACTATGTATGCAAATCACGCTGAACAAAGGAGATCTACGAACTCATGGCTAAGACACAATCCAAAAAGGTCAAGACCGGCAAACCCTACAAGCCTACGATCCTAACCGAAGGCTCGACTGGATTCCTCCAGCGCTACATTAACAATCCTTCGCCAACCGGCTTCGAAGTCGAAGGACAGCGGCTCTGGATCGAGTACCTCAAGCCTTTTGTCGATACGATCGAGGTCGACGCCTACGGCTCAGCCTATGGTGTCATCAATCCCAAGGCCGATTTCAAAGTGGTGATAGAAGCGCACGCCGACGAGATCTCGTGGTTCGTATCGTACATTACCGATAACGGACTGATTCATGTCAAGCGAAACGGCGGATCCGACCATGTAATTGCTCCGTCGAAACGCGTCAACATCCACACCAAGAGCGCAATGATCAAAGCGGTCTTCGGATGGCCCGCAATCCATACCCGACGCGAGGGAGGCGAAGAAGCCCCCAACATGAAGAACATCTGCCTCGATGTCGGAGCCAAGAACAAGAAGGAGGTCGAGCAGATGGGTATCCATGTAGGATGCGTCATCACCTATGAAGATGAATTTATGACCCTCAATGACCGTTACTTTGTCGGACGTGCGCTCGACAATCGAATCGGAGGGTTCATGATCGCCGAGGTTGCGCGACTTCTCAAGATAAACAAGAAGAAGCTTCCCTTTTCGCTCTACATCGCCAACTGCGTGCAAGAAGAGGTCGGACTGCGCGGTGCGGAGATGTTGGCGCACACCCTCAAACCGAATGTGGCTATCGTCACTGACGTTTGTCACGACACATCGACTCCCATGATCAACAAGGTCCTCGAAGGTGACACTGTATGCGGAAAGGGTCCTGTTCTCACCTATGGACCCGCAGTACACAACAAGCTGCTCGAATTCCTGATCGAGACGGCGGACTCTCAGAAAATCCCGTTTCAGCGCGACGCGGCATCACGCTCAACTGGAACAGACACCGATGCCTTTGCGTATTCGAATGGAGGTATCCCCTCCGCCTTGATCTCGCTGCCGCTACGCTACATGCATACGACCGTAGAGATGGCCGAGATCTCAGATATCGAAGCAGTGATCAAGTTGATGTACCAGACTCTGCTCAGGCTGAAGCCTTCGTTTAACTTCAAGTATCTCTAACCTGTAGTGTGGCTCTTCGTGAGCTGCAAAGGAGCTGAATTCAGGCCTAGAATAAAGGGTCCCACAGGTCCGAGGTGGAGCTCGAAGTAGTAGTGGGTGTTATTCGAGGGGTTGGGTGGTCAACGATAGTGCTGTAGATCACATAACGATCATCGCGATACACCTCTCGCCATTCTGACAACAATGAGGACTGCACGTCCGGAGTGACATCCAAAGCGTGGAACAGGATGTGAGTCGGAGCGATTCTTTGAAGAGCGGCTGCTCCCTGCAGAGTGTGAGGTGAAAACGCCAAACCGACGTCCTTTACTGTATCATCGGTATATACCTCTTCATATCGACCATCTATAGACACGAGAAATCTGGGGTAGAGCCTCCACTGCGCAAAGCTGCCGTTGTTGAAATCTACAAGCAGCCTTCCCGTGGCACCCGATCGGCGAAGCCACTCAGCGGCTTCTACCGGATAGATGCGAGTATCTAGTCGCCACGAGTCCGATCGTGCGAAAGCGGCTGCAATCTGCACAGACATTACAGCAAACATCACGGCACCGACCACGGCGCAACAACGCTCTACCATGACCATTCGGAACGTGAGCCTGTGCCGAAGAAGCTCGACTACACGACCGAAGTATCCGGCACCGAACACCATCGCTGTCAGCATCGCAAAACCAAGAAAGCGTATATGCTTAACTCCGCAATAGAATGAGAAGCAAAGAAGCGCCAGCGCCGTTAAATCCCGCTGTCTATTACGAAGGGCTGCAAAGATTCCAACTACGAGAGGCGTGACAATCAGGCTCACACGGAGAAAAGCGGCCGGATCGCGGTACAGCGCGAACCACTCACTGATGGAAGGTCTCTCCATTGTGAGCGCATGCACGAGGTAAGTCACGAAACTTTCGAAACCGTAGGGCGTCAGCGCGGGAGCTAGACTCGACAAGGCAGCCACCACGGCAAGGAGCTTCCAGCGCTCACCTTGCACAAGAGATGAAACAGCCAAGAGCCATAGCACCAGAACCTCGAGTGCATACCCTCCATGCATATTTACCAATGCAACGGATGATACGGGTATCAACAAAAGATATCGACAAACTCCTTTGACTCGATACTGCGCAAATGCGTAGTAAATTAACGCGATGACAAAGTAGGTGAAGACTTGGCATCGTATGGTGCTGCCCCAAAGAAAGGACGCCTCCAGGATACAGACCCCCATCCAAGCCATACGACCCGCAGCCTGGGGGGTGTAGAGGATCGAAGCTCGCACTAGGAGTAGGCAGGTCCATGCGGCCATAAACAGCTTGAGGAGCACGAATCCGGCATCACCCCACCTAAGACCTACTTGATAAAATACAACCCCGGAAAGCCATTCGTGGTCAATCCAAAGTGGAAGCTTTGCGGTAAACGAGAATGGATCATGCAGGGGAACGGCCCCAAGTTTATCAACTAACCTGCCCATGCTGATGCGAGAGAAAAGATCAGGATCCGCAGGCGAAGACAGCACAAGCCGCCATACGATCAGTATGAGAGCAGCAAGAAGTAACGCAGCAGAGTGCGAGAAGATCTCCCTGAGGCGATCACAATACTGTTCAAATTTTCTGATTACGTTCAGCATATGTGAACATAGTGTGAAGCAACTGAGCACTCCTGACCATCCGCCAATGACAATCGGCTGGCGTTTTGTGCAAACTGTTAGGAGGAGCGTGCTGGCAGAACCGTTCCAACAACCTCTCCAAATCCAACCTTATAGCCATGCCCCTGACACCAGCCACGCATAGTTACAGAATCACCATCCTGCAAAAAGCGACGATCTTCGCCAGTGGGTAGTATAATCGGCTGCTTTCCTCCCTGCGTGAGTTCAAGCAGGGAACCCAAGGAGTCTTGGGAATCACCACTAATGGTACCGGACCCAAAGATGTCTCCCACCTGCATTGGACATCCGTTGGAGGAGTGGTGTGCCAGTTGCTGACAGTGATCCCAGTAGAGTGTCCTGGAGTTACCACGACATACTACCAGCTCCTCCCCTTCCTTCATCGAGGTGGAACGCAGTGCCACCTCGAGGTGGATGTCAAAGACCCGCCGTGGCGAATGAAGATACGGCAACGGTTCCGGCTCCTGGGGACGAGCAGGAACCTTGAAGGGTTGTAAAGCTGCGGTTGTTACTATCCAAGGAGACACTGACGTGCAGAAATTTTTCGCAAGAAACGGTCCTAGCGGCTGGTACTCCCACTTCTGAATATCGCGAGCGCTCCAGTCATTCAGAAGCAACATACCGAAAAGAGACTCCTCTGCACGAGCGACTGGAATGGTATGTCCAAGCTCACTACCTACTCCTACCACAAACGCCACCTCGAGCTCGAAATCGAGCGATTTACAAGGGCCAAAGATCGGCCCTGCATCCTCGGAAGGTTTGGTCTGTCCGAATGGACGATGGAAATCAGTGCCGCTCACGACAACAGAGTTCGCTCGCCCGTCGTAGCCTATAGGGACGTGTCTCCAATTTGGCATGAGGGCATTTTCTCTTCCTCTGAAGAGCGCACCTACGTTGACTGCATGCTCTAGTGAAGAGTAAAAATCGGTGTAACTCTTAACTTCGATCGGAAGCCGCATCGTGACCTCGGACCTGAGATGAAGGGCTCTAGACAGCAACGCCGAATTGTCACGAAGATCCGGGCAGTCAGCACTCAGCAATCGACTCAGCGTTGTACGATTAGTCTCCCACGTTTCTTTCCCTGCTGCGACAAAGCGATTCAAAGACGGTCCCGAAAAAATTCGCTCTGCTCGGGCACGCTCTCCCAACATACCTGCCTCTGCCAGCACATCGAGATCGAGAACCTTGTCTCCAATCGCAACCCCCACTCGAGCCAGCGCTTGCTTCGGTTGGAAGATTCCATAGGGTAGATTTTGAATCGGAAAATGGCTGTCTGAAGCCGCCTCGATGAAAGACTCAAGATCTTCTTGATTGGCGTTATAATCGCAGTTTTTCGGGCTCTCGCGATTTTTGGATGCCTCAGGCACGTTGTTCTCCTCGGAAAGGCCACACGGAAAGACTACTCAGGAAGCTCAACAAACTATGTCAAAGTCACCCTAGCTGCGCAATCGAAATGGGCGGCGTTCACGATGGGACTAATCCGGCATCAAGGCATCGAGCACTGCTTTCGGGCCTAGCGGCTTTTCAATTCCTGCACTGACTGCGGCATCCTTACACGCATTCTGATCCACAGGTCCCGCACAGGCGATCAAAACACGGCCGGAATGTTCTGGAATCTCCTTACGGACCAGCTTCGCAAGCTCGTAACCCGACATAGTGTCCACGCTCTCATCAATGACGACAGCCGAATACGTGTTATTGTGCACAGCATTCACGGCATCTATTGCCATACCGACACCGTCAACTGCCGCACCAAGCTTTTCAATTACTCGCATAAGGGTATCGCGAACAACAGGGTCCGATTCGACGACAAGGACCGATTGTCCGGAGAGCGGACGAGCTCCGGCCATATCGAGAGGTTCCCTTACCTCGGCAAGCGCTTGAGGTCGAGGATCGGCACGATTCAAAATTAAGCGCACGGTAGTGCCCTTCCCCTCTTCACTCGTAATGAAGATTCCACCTCCCTCGAGCTCTACCAAAGTTTTTGTCAGTGCAAGGCCGATGCCGCTTCCTTCGTCTTGCGGGAAGCGGTGCCGCTCGAGTTGCCATACGGGATCAAAGATACGTTCCAGCTCCTTCTCTGAAATTCCAGGACCGGTATCACGCACATCGATGCTCACGGACTCGGAATCCGGACCGACATACGAGGAAATGAGCACCTTTCCGCCGGAAGAGGTGAACTTGATCGAATTCTGCACAACGTTGAAAAGCATCTGCTTCAAGTGTTTGGGGTCGACTTCTACCCATACCTTCTCATGCTCACTAGCGAGCTCAATGGCAACTCCCTTTCGTCCTGCACTGGGGTCGAGAAGTCCGACAACGGAAGTTACAATGTCATGGAGACGAAGCGACTGCCTTCTACTAGACAGCTGACCACCCGAGCAGCGGGTCAGATCAATGAAGTCATTCATGAGCTTTAGAACATATTCACCATGAGCTTTCATGTGTCTGAGCGTTGCGAGTTCGGGGTCTCGCATCTCACTTTTGAGCAGGAATTCCAATGAATCTGCGGCGCAGACGATCGCTGCAATCGGGTTCTTGAGCTCGTGTGCGACCTCCTTCGTCAAACGTCCTTGCCGCTGAAGCGCGCTCTGAGCCTCCATAGCCTGGCGCTGCACTTGAAGGAATCGGTCCTTTAGTTCGCTGCTCTTGCTACGAGCTCGCAAGGCAACCGCCAACCCGCACACGGTTAGCGCTGCACAAAAGAACATTATGAGACAACTGGAAGCAAACATCACTACTACGTTCTCGGAATACGTCGGGAACTCCCCGTTGAACCACCTACGAACTACCTGAACCACTCAGGAAGAACCACGGCATGCACCTGCTACGCACCTTCGCGACGAGCACGGTACCCTACCAACCATAGGAACTATCGGAGGTTCGCGAGAGAGTCTTAACCAATAAATCCGCATCGAAAACAAGCAGGCTAAATCCCTCAAGTGGGCGTGCTCGCTCGCACTATCTCTCCGACCGCCTCCAGGGGGGTACGGGTGCGAGCTACACATTCACGGGCGAGTCGATCGATTAACTCTCCCTTACCCTGCAAGGCTGTGCCCGCTATCCATTCCGCCGCTAGGATTCTAAGGGTCTGCCCGACCACTTTGAGCCGCCTGGCTTGTCCTAGTGATGAGCTCTCGAGCCAGGCGATATGGTCTAGGGTACAATCAACTACGAGATCGGCGCCGATACCCGAGGTAGCTATTGTTTTGAAAATCTTCGGATTCCAGCTACCTTCAGAAAAATCCCCTAGGGACAGAAGCGCATAGAGATCTTTTTCGAGCGCTAGGGTACCCTCCCGGTCGGCTTTGTTGATCACGAAGATATCGGCGATCTCCATGAGACCTGCCTTGATGATTTGAACGCTGTCTCCCATCCCCGGCACGAGGACGACCACGCACGTATCAGCCGTTCGCACGACATCTACCTCTGCCTGGCCCACTCCAACCGTCTCGATAATCACGATGTCGAATCCGGCGCAATCGAGAACATGCACAACCTCGAGCGTTGCCTTTGAGAGTCCACCGAGAGAGCCGCGCGTAGCCATGCTACGAATGAAAATAGACGGATCGTCGCACGAGTGGTTCATACGAATACGGTCGCCCAGGATGGCACCCCCGCTGAAAGGGCTGGAAGGATCCACCGCTACGATGGCTACGGACAAGCCCTTCCGGCGATACAAGCTCGCCATCTGATCCACAAGCGTCGACTTTCCGGCTCCCGGCGAACCGGTTATACCCACAACGTGCAATCTTCCCGCGGTGCGCCTAAGCGATGCTGCAAGAGCGCGCGCGTGGACATCGCCGTTTTCTATCAGGGTGATGAGTCGAGCGACCGCCCGGAAGTCTCGGGCCAGGGTTTTGCGCTTCAGCTCGTCATCGGTAAACCTCATAATCCGATGGTACTTCTCAGTCAGGTATTACGCCAACTGAATAATTTCGTTCAGGAGCTGGTTGATCGTCGTAATAATACGTGAACTTGCCTGGAATCCACGTTGCAAGGTAATCATCTTCACGAACTCCGACGCAATGTCCACCGTCGAGAGCTCGACCGCGCCTGCCTTGATGGAGCCGAAGGTACCAGAGGTTGGTCGTCCTACGATCGGCTCACCCGACGCATTGGATTGAGAAAGCAGGTTGTTTCCGATGCGGTTCAAGCCTTCCGGACTAGCAAAATTCACGAGTCCTACACTTCCAATCAATGCGGTCTGCCCGTTCGAGAGCAGAGCTGAGATTTGGCCGGTTTCAGAGATACTAACGTCGGTCACTGCTCCAATACCCTTGCCGTCCTGCGCGATCGACAGGATATTAGCGTTGGCGGAGTATTGAGTGAACGGCGAGAAGTTTATGCTCACGTTGGATGGATTTGCCCCGTTGTTCCAAGTAATGGCGGCCTGAATATCAGGATTGCCCGTGGTTGGAGGAGAGGTCCGTTGACCGTCGCCTTTAAATTCGAGAACCTTCTCGTAATTTGCAGGAAGCGTCGCATCAATTAACCGTGGAAACCCAGACACAGTCGGATTCACATCTACCTCTTCGTTACTAACATATGCTCTCGCCGTATACTCATTGGCACCCGTGTGAAAGAAGAAGCAGGTAACAGTGTGCTTCTGTCCAAGCGAATCAAATATGTCTAACACTGTCGAGTACGACGCTGCACTGTTGAGGTCAGCGTAGGTTGTCACCGGAGGATTTGCCTGGGTGTCAGGTATCACTCCCGACATGATTGGAGAGCTCGAGTTCAAATTTCCAGCGATAGACACTGAGGTCGTCGCCACGCTACTCTGCTCCAGGGTGTTGATATTGAGCGGTTCGAGCGCTCCGCTACCGTTAGAGGGAAACCCGAGCACGGCAAGATCGTTTTGATTTACAATGAAACCAGCCGAATCAACCTTGAAGTTTCCAGCGCGAGAATAGAAACGCTGCGCGTCCTTGGCAACAACGAAGAATCCGTTGCCATCTATGGAGAGGTCGAGAGGCCGTCCGGTGAACTCAAAGGTACCTTGTTCGAATGCTGTACTGACCGCCGCCAATGACGAGCCGCTACCAACTGCTGTGCGGCCTGAGGATTCTCCCGCCATGAGGTCCTCGAATTCGGCTCTACTAGCCTTGAATCCGATAGTGCTGGCATTAGAGATATTATCGCCGACAACCGCTATTGCGGCACCATGGCTGGCGATACCCGATCGACCTGCAAAAAGACCATTAACGATACTCGGCACGTGACTCTCCCGTCCAAAAAACCTGCGTTGTTAATTTCCGGAAACACTTCTCCGGTTCGGTCCCATTGAAACCGCTAAAACCTCACATGATCATCCTTGAGACCACTCAGCAGACACGTCCGTGTGCTGATGCACGCGCTATCCCGCCGGAGAGGGCGGAACCGTTACTTCTCTTACTTTGCTAATTGAAACCTCACGCCCACCCACCATCAACTTTGGATCCGGTCCCGGGATAAACCCTGTGACGAGACCACTGGTGAGAGCTGTGGGTTCGAATGCGGCGCCGGTGCGGCTACCAATCGCTGACACCTTGATTCCATATATACCATCGGGAACGGCGAGTTGACTGAGCGATACGATTTGTTTACCGCCCTTCAAAGCCCCCAGCGATGTTTCACCGACTACCTCACCGTTTTTCCCAACCAACTGCACTTCGACGTTCGACGCATCCTGCGCCAGATTCAACTGGAGCTGCCCTCCTTGGCCCTCCGCTACCATTACATCCTTACTATCCGTAACGACCTGTTGACCGAGATATCCTGCCATCGAGCCGATACTGCTATTCTGGTTACCGATCTTCTGATCGATCGAGATCAGCTTTTCAACCTGCGTAAACTGTGCGAGTTGAACAGCAAACTCCTTGCTGTCCATTGGAGCTTCAGGATCTTGATTCTTCAATTGCGCGATGAGGAGCTGCATGAACTCGTTTTTGCCGATCTCGTCATTGCGCTGCTTCGTCGAAGTCGAACCACTGGGGTAAGCCGATGAGATAGCGCCGAGCTGTTGGTTTCCACCTGGAATGAAGGTATTAGCCATGATTCTATTCCAATTCCTTATTACGCCACCCAGTGATCGAGAATTGCGTCCGACACCCTCAAGGGTCCTGCTGCAGATACGTCAGCAAGTTCGTTGCCAATTCTGTTTTCAACGACTTGCGCTCTCTCACCCGGCATGTTGTTCCGCTCGTCTTGGTAACTCTTTCCGTCGGACAGATCCTGTTGAGTTCCGGTAAAGCGTGCCTCCTCATCTTCGGAAACCGTTACTGTCACGTTGTCGACATCCAATCCGAGCTTTCTCAGTGCGCCTTGCAGCTCGTGTGCTCTGTCACGCAGGACCGCAGTAACCTGTTGATTTTCCGCTTTTAAACGAGCATGGAGGAGCCCTTCTCTAAGACTGACATCGACCTTAACCTCACCTAAGTTGAAGGGCTCGACTCGGAACCTGATAGTCTTGCCATCTCGACTTCGGGCTGCCTCCTTCATCGCAGTCTCGACCCGCTCGAGCATCCTGTGCATCTGGGCCCGAGTCATCGGCTTCGCAGACTTACGCTCAATGTCTCCAGGCGTACTGCGAGACTCACTCGCTGCGCCCACTGACTGACTTGGGGTGCTGCCGGACTTGGGATTCGCGTCATGCCGACCACCACTAAAACCCTTAACACTTTCGAATGCTTGTCGAAGAATCGCCATCTGAATAGACATGTCGCCACTGCGATTCAACGCGGTATCCGTCGGAAGCGACACAGAAGCCCGAGATCCGGATGTGTCGGCAGTGGGCCGCCACGAGAGTGACTCCACATCCTCCGGCTTCAGTATTACACTATCACTCTCTTTGCCTTGACCTTGCTCTTCGGGTCGGGCTTCGGAACGAATTGGAAGGGCTGTCTTTACTTTTTCGGGAGCCACCTCAAACTCGAGGGGCTTCTGCGTACCCTGAAACTCTTCTTTTGAGCTACTAGCTTTATCACCTCCAAGATACTCCGCCGCTCGCTTAGGAGTGATAACCTCTTCAGCCACGACCTCCGCAGCAATCGCACCCTCTTCTTCCCCCTCTGCTAATACTTTCAAGGCCACACCGTCGACCATATCGCTTTTTTCGGGATTTTCCTGCGGATTTGGCTGAGAGTTCTCGAGTTCCTCGTGTTCAACCGGAGGGGGCACATCAGAGGGTTTATGCTCTTCAACCAAAGGGGATTCTCCTTGAGCCGCGCACTCGGCCTTAGCGGGTAGAGTTTGCCCTTCTTCCTCGGCGATATCTTCTTCATTCTTCTCGCAATTCTTCTCCAATGGGACGACGCGCTCGCGAGTTTCGACGGGCGCCTGTTGACGAATCGGAATTGCTGTTTGCGCTTGAGCTAGTGCTATACTCAAGGCAGAGATCTCTTCGCCTGCCGAGCTCACTCGACCGCGAGCTCTTTCAAGAAGCTCCTCAAACTCATCTGCGAGCTCCTGATCAGCGGCTACATCCAGCGGTTCTGTATGCGGGAGGGCACGCGTGGCATCAGTCGCCTCGCGCCCGTGCAGGGATCGAATCATAGGGCGTTCACATTTAGTAAAATGTGGGCGGCTTCTCCTGAGCCGAGATGTCGCATCCTGCACCATCCCACGGTTGTCTAATGACCCTTACAGAGCAAATACGTTGCCAAAATCGCAAGGAGAGATATCAAGGCGTTGCCGGAACACTACTGTTAGGAAGGGATATTTTTGCCTTCCTCCGCTGAGAGGTTTTGCCTGGGTTCCACTACGGCACAAGAGGGAGCAGCACAAGCTTTTGAAATTCCGCACAGATCGGTTCCAAGATGAAAGAGCGTCGCAGGGCCTCAATCTCCTCGCTAGATGCCATCTCCGTATCAACAACGACCGTACTACCGTTCCTAATCGCATCCCTCAAGAGCCCCGCTTGATCAACGGCGACATGCGGATAGACCTCCTCCGCTCCCGCCTGTAAGAGCCACTCGGCACGATGGTGGCGGGGATCTATTACCACTCCCACCGGAGCCTTAACTTTACTCCACACTAGCACCTTAGAGGCTAACTCAGTACGACGAGACATCGGCATTATGGTTCGAGCCGAACCACGAACAACGTACTCCTCAGTGAGAACGGGGTGCCGAGCACTGACGAGGACGGCATCTTTCGGTGCACAGTCCTTCAGCTTTAAAAGCTTTGCTGGCGCTGATTGACGCATCGCCGAGATTGAGCCCGGCAGCGCGACGAACCCAACCACGAGCACGAAAAGCGCTACTGCCCTGGCAAAGCTCTGTATAGAGACGATGCTAGCTATGCGACACGCCACGAGGACGCCGCAGATTACTTCAAGAGCAATAGAGAAGCGAATTGTGGAGTAGAAGTAGACAAGGTGGAGAATCAATTGCGGAACGAGCGCCAGGAAAACAAAACCTATCGCTCTCGATTCTTGAGTAGCGAGACCAAGACGATTCCGGACATTTTTGGACAGAGGACACAAGCCGACCAGAACGAATACGACAAAAACCGGATCCTTGACGAGCGCATCGACGTTTGCACTCAGGAATTCAACAGAAAAAGTCCGCCCAAAGTAATCGTACGGTATGGCGACCCACAGGTTGTATCCACTACGAAGCGCGTCACCCGAGATCTGATAATTCAGCCACAGCGAGGAGGCCGCAATCACCACGGTAGGAACAATGAGAGGAAGGAGACGCACACGTGCTCGGCGCAATTCGACCAGAAAGGGAAGCAACACCACAACACTCACCGGCCGCAAAGAGAACAAGAACGATCCAAGAATACCGACCGCCCACAACTCACCCAGGGGGCGCGCTTTTACTGGACCGGCACAAAAGGCCGCCGCGAGTAGCACAGAAAGCACCGTCGCAGGCACGTCCGTCATTAAGTGCCCGGAAAAATAAAGGTATGCCGGCACGAGAACCACACCTGCGCCGACGCTTAGAGCGAGCGCCTTACGCTGTTCGGGGAGGATACCGGCTGCCAGTAACGCAGATGCATAGACCCCTAGGATAGCGAAGAACGGCGGCACAATCGCCACGGTCCAAGTCGTTTGCGTGAGGCGCATGAATGGATAGATCAGAAACCACGAAAACCAGGGTTGATAACGACTTGGAAGATCTCGTCCGTTAAGATGCAAGAGAAACGTATCGTCGTGCACCAAACGTGACGCTATCCCGAGATACTCCGCCGAATCGGGTATTTCGAAACGGAGGACGGTTCCCAACTTGAGAGCAAGAACGAGGACCGCTAAAGATAACGAGACAACAACCTCTCCCGTGGGGCGCTTGATGGTGTGGGGGAAACCCCGGAGAAGCGTAGCAACGGCGAAGATGCACGCTAGAAAGCCGCTGAAACCGATCACATCAACCAATAAACCGGGCAGTACCATGATGAGCGGAATCCTTCTGAACCAACAGATTATCCCGGACTTGCTCTTTCCACCTTGCCGAGAGATCGTGAAAGCCGCGCGGTGTCCACTGAGTCCCCATGCACAGCCTCCTTACGTAAGCGAGGCAACCCCTCCCTACTCCGAAACTGTAGGGTTTGCCTCACGTAGCTAAGTATCCCCTAGGAGAGATCTTGTGGAAACCATTATAACACTGCTCATTTGGCTAGTAGCGAGCGTGTGTATCGTTGGCGGAGCCATCGGCACCGTACTTCCAGCGCTCCCCGGCACGCCGCTCATCTTTTGCGGAATACTTCTGGTAGCGTGGTGGGGAGATTTTTCGGTAATTGGGGTAGTTCCTGTCGTACTCTGTGGTGTATTGGCCGTTTTATCGCTCGTCATCGACCTCCTCGCTACTGCCTTCGGAGCTAAGCGCCTGGGCGCCAGTCGACTCGCTGTAGTCGGGGCCATGCTTGGGTCGCTCGTAGGGATATTTTTCCTCCTCCCGGGACTCATCATTGGGCCATTTGTCGGGGCAATTCTTGGAGAATTCGTGGCGCAACGGGATCTTAGACAAGCAACCAAGGTCGGTGTCGGTACCTGGATAGGATTGCTTCTTGGAACAGCGGGTAAGGTAGCCCTCGCAGCCATGATGATAGGGGTCTTTATAGGTGCCGCCCTAGTGAGCTAGCGTTGCATCGGCTTCATCTGCTTTGCTAGTATCCGACTCAGCAGATCGGTTATGACCGGAGGCCCTATGAAGTTTACTTTCCCGAGTATTGTGCTGTTTTTAACGCTCGCCACAGCGCCGGCCGCTTCCGCGTGTCCTAAGGTTGGGCGTATTCCGGATTTTAACTGTGACTCTTCGGCCAACATCGTCGTTATCGGCGACAGCTTGGTCTACGGATACGGGGATACTGCCAACGACAATCGGGGCGGATACGTGTTACGCGCTCAAGCTCGTTTACCGGAAGCTACCGTTCACAACTTCGGGATTCTCGGTTTGAAGACTCGAGAGATGCTTACGAATCTGGAGCAAGCATTCAAAGGAACGGGAGATGCGTCGCTTGCAGAGGCGCTCGTAAAGGCAGATATTGTCGTACTCGATGTCGGGCGCAACGATCGCTGGCTCTTTGGGCTTCCCAGCGCCGCCTTGCGAAACCTCAAGCGTGCGCGGTCTCTCATCACTACTAAGGTGTCGGCCCTCACCGGCAGCTCTCCGCTGGTGGTCATGGCTGTCATGATGTATCCGAATCGCGGCTCTCAAGGTCCGTGGATGAAGGAACTTGACGAGTTGATCCTCAAATCCAACACTCCAACGACTCCGGCAGACCTCCGTTTCGATCTCGTCAGCAAGCGGCTCCTCTCAAGCGATCAGATCCATCCTACGCCAAAGGGATATAAGGCCATCTCGGATGTCTTCGTAAAATATATTCTTCGAAGTTACCCCCGACATACCAAAGAGCTGCGGGTAGATACAGACAGAGATGGGCTCTACGACATCTTCGAGGAATCTCGCTTCGGCACAGATCCGACTAACCCGGACACTGATGGAGATGGGATCCTCGACGGTGACGAGACTAACATTGTCGGATGAGTGGTGGGATAACGATTGCGTGACAGGCGACAGTCCCGCCGACTCTCTCGTTATGTCCTTAACTAGCATACTAGCGATAGCAATTCCTCCTCCTATTACTGCTCCTCATCCTTCTCATCATCCTGCACCTGCACCGGTTTCCTCTTCATCATCAAGCAACTTTGGTATCGTTGGTTGTAGCTTGCTTCCGAAGACTGAACTTGCCGAAGACAAACTCAGATCAATCGCCGATATCCGCTCTACCGAAATAGCTGGATGAGAATCAGGAGGTCCCACGTGGACGTGCAGATTCACGGCCCGCTAACACCAAAGTTTCCCACTCGAGTCCGCGAAGTCCCCCTATTAGGTTGTCCTCCGATATGACCG
>JBILFA010000059.1:0-20909 GCA_044351795.1 Bdellovibrionota bacterium
CTTTGTAACGACCGATCAATTACGAAAGGTCCAAATGGGAGTATGGCTGCCAAGATGACCGTCGCGAGCCTACGCATCGGCCATGCAAGCTTGCGAGATGCCCATAGAGCAACCATTACATAGATTACGAATAGCCCGCCGTGCGCAGAGCCTATCAACTGCACAGCGAATGGTTGCCCGAATACGTATTTGAGCGGCATAGCGATGAAAAGGAGCATGAGGTAGGAGGTTCCCTCGAGAAGTCCAGCAGCTCGTAGGATCGCAATCGTCGTTTTCATAGTTTAGCTTTGGTTGGTCTCACATCTCTAGAGAAGGTTTTTACCCTGCGCGTTCGAGCTGCAGGCGAGTTGTTTGTTCTTGCCGCCATGCGCGGTGTCTCCAGTATAGAAACCACGAGCACCTTGGGCAACTACTCCCTTGTCCACAGGTGAAAAAGCTTATTTATCAAGGCGCTAAAACCGCTCCTCGTCGCTCTCAGGCGACATATCCCATACGCTACTCATAGTGCCATTGATGGTTGTGCCACCCCGGATGATGTTCTGTGCATTTTCGAGAAAGTCGTGGGGAAATGGGTGGGAAACAGCCGAGACTCGATTGAGGGCATCCAGATGATCGCTGCTCAATGTCACGTTGAGGCAGCCCAGATTGTCTTCAAGCTGCTCCAAGGTGCGCGCTCCAACGATGATTGAGCTTACTCCCGGTTGCTGTAGTAACCAGGCAAGCGCTATTTGCGCCGCCGAGACAGCACTGCTCCGCTCAGAAGAGATCTCGTTTGCGATCCGAAGGAGCTCGTCGATGATTGCATAGTTCTTTTCATTCAGGTGAGGGCTGTTGATCCGCACCCGCGTGGGATCTGTAGGGCGAGATTGGCGTGTGAATTTACCGCTCAAAACTCCACCTCGTAGCGGAGACCACGGAGTAACGCCCATGCCGAAGTGGCGCGCCATCGGTATCAGTTCGCTCTCTACAGTGCGTTGCGCGAGGCTGTACTCTATCTGCAAGCCGATAAGAGGTGCTCCCTTCATCTCTTTGAGTATGTGTTGAGCATCGGCACACACCCAAGCCGGGTGATCCGACAAGCCGAAGTATCTGACCTTACCTGCTCTCCTCAGGTCTTCCATCGCACGCAGCATCTCTTCGAGCGGAGTGAGTCGGTCCCAGAAATGTGCCCAGTAGAGGTCGATGTAGTCCGTTTTTAAACGACGCAAGGATTGCTCGCACGCTGCGATCAGACTCTTGGCGCCGGCACCCCCACCGTTAGGGTCGTTGCGGTAGAGGTTACCCATGAACTTCGTGGCTATCACAAGTCGGTCACGCGCACAGTTCGACGGTGTGCCTCTCTGTTTTGCTAGATACTCTCCGATGAACGCTTCAGAGTAGCCTTTGGTATAAATATTCGCCGTATCCAGGAAGTTTCCCCCGGCAGCGAGGTATCGGTCGAGTACCGCAGTGCTGGTGTGCTCGTCGCTACCCCAGCCCCACTGTAGGCCAAAGGTCATGGTGCCGAGGCAGAGGCGAGAAACACGAAGGCCCGAATGCCCGAGGGTCACGTAGTCCATAGATTGAGTCGGTTCCATGTAGTATGTCCTTGGGAGAAAAGATTTTAGTCTCTTGCGAGGCCTTCATACCGTCTCTGGGCAAGAAAGACTATGCCGGTGCACACACGGGACGGGTACCGTCCCGATGATATGAATTTGACGGCGCACTCACAAGCTTTGGAGTGCGAAGCGCGAGCTCCAGACCCCTATGGGAAGTATTAGTGAGGGAAGTAACATGAAGTGGTCGAATTCGGAGCGCCACGCGGCCTTTGATGGGGTGCGAACTATAGCGCGCTACGCCTTTGCGCTACTGGCGTGGGGCTTGGTGACCGGAATAGCGATGTCTTCATCGGTGCTCTCCTTGAGGCAAGCTGTCGGTATGGCCTTGATGGTGTACGGCGGCTCCGCTCAGTTAGCGGCACTGCCTCTTATTGCGAGTAATTTCCCGATCTGGACTGTGCTGTTGACCGGAGCGGTCGTAAATCTGCGATTCGTGATATTCAGCGCGGCGTTACACCCACATTTCAAGGCGTATCCGTTATGGAAGCGGGCTTTGCTGGGATATTTGAACGGAGACCTGACATTTGTTCTCTTCATGGCCCGATATTCAGGAAAGGAAGAGGAATCCTTGCGTGTGCCGTTCTTCCTCGGTTTAGCGCTAGCGAATTGGACCCTTTGGCAGGTTGGTATCCTGTCGGGGATCCTTCTAGGAACCGTTATCCCTCAAACATGGGGTTTGTCGTTTGCAGGAACACTTGCTCTGGTAGCAATTGTAGTTCCCCTCGTCGATCGACTTTCGACGGTGTGTGCCGCTATCGCAGCGGGTCTCGTTGCCATCTTCGGGATGACACTTCCGTTCAAATTGAACCTGGCGTTGGCGGTTTTGGCTGCCATGCTCGTTGGTATTGCTAGTGACAAGTTGTTGGTCCGAGAAGCCTCGGCTGGAGAAGGGTGATGTCGGACGCACGGATCTGGTTGGTTGTAATCGGATTAACCCTGGTGAGTATCGTCACTCGCAGTTTTTTCCTCTTACTCGGTGCCCGGATCACACTTTCAGAAGAGGTGCAGCGCGCCTTGCGATACGCACCCGTTGGAGCTCTCGTTGCTATCGTGATTCCAGAGATATTCATGGCCAAGGCGAGCGACGGCGCTTTCGTTCTTAGTGTATCAAATCCTCAGATGTGGGGTGGAGTGGCTGCAACGCTGGGAGCGATGTTGAGCCGTAGTATGCTGGTTACACTTCTGGTCGGCATGGTGGTGTACAGTTCGGCGCGAGTGCTCTTTTGAGAAAGATCTTCACTTTCCGTGGTGGAGAGCACACATTTTCTGTGCGAGTGCATCGTATTGTGTGATATAGACCAGGAAGGCCTCGAACAGGCCGCTTTTTAGACAAGAGCGGGTACGTTGGCCCTCTCCTTAACGGGCGTGGCTTACTGGATTACCTGCTCTATTGTGTTGTTAGGCGTCACTTTTTTAGACGGAATAAGCAGCAGTGTTTCTCAGCAAAAAGTCCGAGCACTCCGCCTGCGGTGTAGGCTTCGTAGCCAGCCGCACGAACACCCCGTCCCATGCACTACTCCAACAGGCGTTACAGGCGCTTAGATGCGTCGAGCACCGCGGTGCCTGCGCTGCGGATAACGTCAGCGCCGATGGGGTGGGTATTATGGCCGATATCCCGTTCGAGATCTTCGGATACGAGCGAGGATCAGTAGCGGTAGCAACCCTTTTTCTCCCAACTGCCCAAGACCGTTTGCGATTGGCGCTCAGGATCTTCGAGGAAACCTTCTCCTTCATGGGTATGGAGGTGTTGGAGTATCGCGATGTGCCGGTCGATCTATCCGTCCTCGGTCCTGAAGCGAGGCGGTCGTTGCCCACCATCAAGCATGTCATCATCAAGCGACCGACCTACTGTAGGACAGATGAGTCTTTCAACAAGCTTCTCTATGCGGCTAAACAATGCACTCGCACCAAGGAGAGGATGCGAGGGATAGTCAACGAGTTCTTCTTTACCTCGCTATCGACCACGACGATCGTATACAAGGGGCTCGTCAAGTCAGACGCCATCGACAAGTTTTATCTTGACCTTCAAAACCCGGCATTCAAGACCCGTTTTGCTCTCTTTCATCGCCGCTTCAGCACCAATACCCGGACGGCGTGGGACAAGGCTCAGCCATTCCGCTTGATAGGACACAACGGTGAGATAAACACGATCGCGGGTAATCGTTCTTGGTCCTACGCCCGTGAGCAGGAGCTGGGTGTACCTGTGGACGAGCTTCTGACACATGAGGGCATCAGTGACTCTGGAAGCCTCAACGAGATGGTCGAAGCGCTCAAGTATCGTAGTAGTATCCCTCGTGTCGACGACGCGCTCGCAATCATGATGCCGCCTGCCGACCAGCACAATTCCTTCTATCGCTTCTGGAGTCGCGCAATGGAACCGTGGGACGGCCCGGCTTTCATCACGTATTCTGATGGAGAGACGATCGGCGCGCGTCTCGATCGTAACGGGTTCCGCCCGTGTCGGTGGGCGATGACTGAAGATCGTTTTTACCTGTGCTCCGAAGCGGGTTCGTTTTCGCTCGACGAGTCGACTATCATCGCTAAAGGCTCGCTGCATGCAGGGACTGGGGTGACGGTGGAGCTCGCATCGGGTGAGGTGCACTTCGAAGATCCCAGCCACTCTCGTGAGAATCGCGAAGTGCAGTTCGATCCACGGCTCGAAAAGATCGATATCCTTCCGCGGCCCGGAGAGCCGCGCTCTCTCGAGCGTAAACACATCTTTCGGTACACCGAAGAGGATCTGGAGAAGCTCCTTATTCCGATGATCGCCACCGGTAAGGAGCCGATAGGCTCCATGGGCGATACGGCGCGGCCGGCTATCTTGTCGAATGAAGCGCGCTCCTTTTTCGATTACTTCTATCAAGATTTCGCGCAGGTGACGAATCCGCCGCTCGATTATCTTCGGGAATCGATGGTGACCGATCTCGTTACCCATGTGGGTGCTCGCCCTAATATCTTTGCACCCAAGGAGTTGATTCCTCCGGCCCCTGCGATTGAGCTCTCGAGTCCGGTGCTCTCGTTAGGACAGATGGCGTATCTGCGCCAACTTCCAGATAAGCTTTCACCGCAAGCACGTCTGGCCAAAGCGGAGTTGGCGATCACTTTTCCCCGCGATCACGGCGCGGTGGGTTTAAAGGCTGCCTTGCACAAACTCGGCACGATTGCTGTTCAGGCAGTCGAGGGAGGCGCGTCTGTGGTGATCTTGAGCGATCGGTCAGCAGACTGCGATTCGCCGCCTATTCCGAGCTTGCTCGCTCTGAGATCCGTGGTACAGGCGCTCACGCGGGAAGGTGTGTGTCTTGATGCTTCCATCGTAATCGATTCAGGAGAGGTTCGCCGCACGCACGACATCGCTGCCTTGATTAGCTTCGGTGCCACGGCTGTGTGTCCGTATCTCGCTTTGGAGATTGCGAGGGGAGAGCCGCTCGAGGAGCTTGCTATGCTGGATGCCGATGTCAAAGAGCGGCATCTGCTCAAAGCCTTCGAACAGGGATTGCTCAAAGTAATGTCAAAGATGGGGATCTCCGTTGTTAGAAGCTACCAGGGATCGCAGCTTTTTACAGCGATCGGCTTGGGCAGGGATCTCGTCAAAGAGTACTTTCCGCGTCTCTCTTCGCCGATCGGCGGTGTACACTTGCAGTTCATCGCGGAGGAGATCGTTTCTCGGATCGAATCGGCGGATCCTTCGAAGTTGCTCCACACCTATCAGTTCAAAGAGCATAATCGGGGAACCTCTGGAGAGCGGCACTCGATGACGAACTCCCGTTCCCGACTGATCCACCGCATTGCAAAGGACACGGGGGTGAGCGTTAGCGATCCTGAGCTGTACCGCGAGTATTTGAAGGTCGGCGAGGAGGCGGAGCCTGTCAGTATTCGGCACCTGCTCTCGATCAAATATCAAGACACATCCTTGCCTTCGGAGCGGGTGCAGCTGGCGAGTGAGATCCTACGAACCTTCGGCGCCGGCGCGATGTCGTTCGGTGCAATCTCCGCTGAAGCTCAGCGCGATATCATCGAAGCGATGGCTCGCATTGGAGGTCGAAGCAATAGCGGAGAGGGCGGAGAGAACCCATACTACTACACACAGGGTACAACGGCTTCTATCAAGCAGGTGGCTTCCGGACGTTTCGGTGTGACGGCTGAATACCTCGTAACCGCTAAGGAGTTCCAAATCAAGATCGCTCAAGGTGCCAAGCCGGGCGAGGGTGGTCAGTTAATGGGAGTAAAGGTTACTGCCGAAATAGCGCGCGCACGGCACTCGAACCCCGGCGTTGACCTCATATCGCCGCCTCCACTCCACGATATCTACAGCATCGAGGATCTGAAGCAGCTTATATACGAGTTGAAGCAGTTCAATCCGGCTGCCTTGGTGAACGTCAAGCTGGTGGCAGGGGCCAACATCGGTACGATTGCGCTCGGAGTGGCGAAGGCCGGAGCAGACGTCATCCACATATCGGGACACGATGGAGGCACCGGGGCTGCACCCTTGAGTTCGATGAAGCATACCGGATTGCCCTGGGAGCTGGGACTCGTTGAGGTTCATCAAGCCTTGTTGCAAAACGGATTGCGAGAGAGTGTGGTTCTACGAACCGATGGAGGACTGCACACAGGGCGTGACATCGTCGTGGCAGCTCTTCTAGGTGCCGAGGAATTCGAGTTTGGGAAGCTCCTGCTGATAGCAGAGGGCTGCGTTATGGCGCGTATCTGCGAAAAAAATACCTGTCCTGCAGGTATCGCCACGCATGACGCCAAGTTCAAGGCGAAGTACAAAGGCACTCCTGACGCGATAGTGAAGGTGTTGACCGCTATCGCTGAAGATGTTCGTGAACATCTTTCGAGAATGGGTGTCGGTTCCTTGAATGAGATAGTCGGACGTGTCGATCTCTTGCAGACAAACGACCGGCATGCCGCTCTACTCGAGGAGCGAGGACTCGACCTCGGAGTTCTCCTCGATGGGGCTATCATGGCTAAGGGAACCCGCCAGCCGATCTTTGCCGAAGAGATAAATCCTATTAACCGCGAACTCGTGACGGCTTTGGAGAGGGCGAGGGAATCGGGGACAGTTGCTTCCATTTCCTATCCTTTAACAACCTATGATCGGGCTGTGTTGGCGACCGTATCTGCCGAAATTGCCAGGGAGACGAGTGCTGCTCGCATTGCAACTGTCGCTCGAGGCGGGGTGGAGGATGCGTATGCCCTCCAGCCTACTCCAAAGGCTGGTCTCAAAGTGCAGTTTAATGGCAGCGCCGGACAGGGATTCGGCGTGTTTCTCACGCAAGGGTTGGATGTGGAGCTTCTTGGAGAAGCGAACGATTCCGTTTGCAAAGCGATGTCCGGAGGGCGTGTCGTCATAAAGCCCCGTCCTGAGGCGAAGTTCGATCCGACGTGCAATACGATTATCGGCAATTGCGCGCTGTATGGAGCAACTGGGGGAACGGTGTTCGTACACGGCTTGGCCGGGGACAGATTCGCCGTTCGAAATAGCGGTGCATGCGCAGTAATCGAGGGAGTGGGGCTGCACGCATGCGAATACATGACCAATGGAGTGGTGGTTGTTCTCGGTGTGGTGTCCTACAACGTCGGCGCAGGCATGACAGGAGGGACGATCTTCCTCCCGCGTTCAGGCGAGCGTTTCGTGAATACTGAATATGTACGCGGATGGGACCTGAGTGATGATGATGAGGCTATGCTCCGAACACTGCTGACCGAGTATCATGAAGCTACCGGTAGTACGTCGACGGAGCGGTATCTTGCTCAGGCGCAGCTCGGTCATATGTTCCGCAAATACCTTCCGATCGGCATGAAGGAAAATTCGTCTGCTACAAGGGATGTGCGAGCAGCGTGAGCATCGCACAACGGGGTATCTCAATCATGGATGTCCGACAGAGTTTCGAATTTGAAAAGTGGGAGCGAGATCTCGCTGTCATTATCGGCTGCCTCGATGAGACTCTCGTGGAGCTCGGTGAGAACGATCTCGCTGCGGTTATTCCGTGGAAGGAAGATCGCATCCTTCCGGATATCCTCTCGGAGCGAGCGGTGCAGGTCTACTCACTCGCCTTTCAACTGCTCAACATGGTCGAGGAGAACACGGCCAATCAGGTGCGCCGTCAGATCGAAGGCGCGGGAGAGAGTAGGGGGTTGTGGAGCCGCTTCTTGGAGGTTGCCCAGAGATCTCTTGGGACGCTCGACGATGTCCGTGAGTTATTGGGGCGAATTTCAGTCGAGCCGACTCTCACGGCACATCCTACCGAAGCAAAGAGAGCAACGGTGCTCGAGCATCATCGCCACCTCTACCTTCAGATGATTAAGCGGGAGAATACGATGTACTCTCCAGCCGAGCAGACCTTGATACGCGATGAGATGAAGGCATCGCTCGAGCGGTTGTTGCGCACCGGAGAGGTGTACATACACAGGCCGGACGTGGCCTCGGAGCTTGCCAATGTCACGCACTACCTCAGTGCGGTGTTCCCCGAGGTGGTGACTTTGGTGATGCGCCGTTTCGTTCAAGCGTGGTGCGCTCACGGTCGACAGGTACATGAGTTAGGATCCGGCCCATTGTTTCCCGGGCTCTCCTTCGGTAATTGGGTTGGTGGGGACCGAGATGGGCACCCGTTTGTGACCGCTTCCGTGACTCGGGAGACCTTGCTCGCGTTGCGACAGCAGGCCCTCGATCTACAACGACGGCAGGTTTCTGCGCTTGCTGCTCGCTTGAGTTTGAGTGAGGCGCTGCACAAGTTGCCCGAGGGCTTCGTCCGTCGTTTTGCAGAACTTCGAGAGATCGCAGGAGAGCGGGGACACGCTGCGCTCGACCGAAATCCGGGTGAGCCGTGGCGTCAATTTCTGAATCTGATTGCCCTAAGGATTCCAACGACGGCTGACGACGTGCCCGAGAGCGCGTACAGAAGCAGTGCTGAATTCGTCGATGATCTGCAGGTGGTGTTCCGTTCGCTGTCGGATGTCGGCGCAGAGCGGCTGGCGCTCGAGGACGTGCTGCCAGCCATTCAAATAGCGCACTCCTTCGGATTCCATTTGGCTAAGCTCGATGTACGGCAGAACAGTGCCGTCTACAACACCGCCTTCGCGCAGCTTCTCTCTGCCTCAGGATCGTCTGTTTGCTGGCCAGAGCTCGATCGAGGCTCGAAGATGGAGATCCTCGACAGAGAGTCACGTTGTCACAGACCTTTTGCCCACCGCTCTGTGTCCGTTGGTGCAGAAGGTGACGAGGTAAGAGCTGTCTTTCGGGTCATGGCCGAACACGGGCGGAAGTTCGGTTTTGCTGGCATGGGTTCCTTAATCGTCAGTATGACTCGCGATGTGACGGACCTCCTCATAGTACACCTCCTGGCGCGAGAGGGGGAGTTGGCAGCCTTTGACGGTTCGAAGCTAAAGGAAAAATTGGACGTGGTTCCGCTCTTCGAGACGATCGAGGATCTCGAACACAGTGATCTGATCATGAAGGAGTACCTATCGCATCCTCTCTTTAGCGAGAGCGAGACGCGTAGATCGTCTCCCCAAGATGTGATGATCGGCTACAGCGACAGTAACAAGGATGGTGGGATCCTCGCGAGTTTTTGGGGGCTTCATCGGGCCCAGCAGCGTTTGTGCGAGGTAGCTGACGAGTGTGGTGTGCCGATCCGGTTCTTCCATGGACGGGGTGGCACTATTAGTCGAGGGGCAGGACCGACCGATCGTTTCATGGCTGCGTTGCCACCCGGTGCTTTGGCGAACGGTTTCAAGGTCACCGAGCAGGGCGAAACAGTCAGCCAGAAGTATGCTAATCTGATGACCGCTTCGTACAATGTAGAACTCCTCTTCGCTGGGGCTCTCACGCACGCGCTTCCCACGGCTGTATCGGCGCCCGTGCACGAACTGGCGATGGTGATGACGCGGCTCGCTGAGTGGAGCAGAGAAGCCTATCAAGCTCTGGTGCAGGAGGAAGGGTTCGTTGCCTTCTTTCGAGAGGCAACGCCGGTGGATACCATCGAGCAGAGTAAGATAGGTTCTCGGCCGTCGAGACGCACCGGGGCTGCGTCGTTAGAGGATCTACGCGCTATCCCGTGGGTCTTTGCCTGGAATCAGTCCCGGTTCTTCCTGTCAGGGTGGTACGGTGTAGGGCGAGCGTTGGAGCGCCTGAGGCAAAGTGATCCAAAAGCTTGGGAGCTTCTCTCGGCATGGTCTCGCGAATGGGCTCCTGCGCACTACCTCTTCACGAATGTCGAAACCATGGTGCACAGCGCCAGCGTAGAGATGATGGAGTTGTACGGATCTTTGGTTGTCGATACAGAGTGTCGAGAGCGCTTTATGAACCTCATTCGCGGTGAGTATTCTCGGACTCGGGAATGTCTAGAAGCTCTCATTACACAACCTTTCGCGCAGCGTCGCCCACGTATGCACAAAACACTCTCCCTACGTGAGCCTCCTCTAGTTGATCTACATCGAACTCAAGTAGCTCTGTTGCGTACGTGGAGGGCGAATCGAGCTGATGAGCAGGTGCTCTCTCAGCTTCTTCTTGTTACGAACGCGATTGCCGGTGGATTACGCACCACCGGTTGAGGTCGGTGCTATCCCGAGTGCCTCAATCCAAAGCCATTCCTACAGCCGAGTATGCTTTACTTGTCGTATGATCTATCGAGTTGAGGCAACAAACGGGTACCCTCGAGCCGCTCTCGGCTTTATCAGGCTTCAGAGATTGCGATTAACTCCAGCCACTGGTCCATCTTGATGCTTGCCCCACCAACGAGCGCGCCGTCAACTCCTTCGAGAGCGAGGATCTCGGCAAAGTTGGTCGGGTTCACACTTCCTCCGTACAGAATTACAGCGGAGGAAGGGAGCTTATGCTCGTTCCATACCGAATGGATGAAAGCGTGAGTATCGGCGATCTCCTGGGAGGAGGCGACCCGTCCGGTACCGATCGCCCAGACCGGTTCGTAGGCGATGATGACCTTAGGCGATTGCTCGGGTTGCAACACCGCGAGGACCGGTTCGAGTTGTGTTCGTAAGACCTGCTCAGTATGCCCGTCGACCCGCTGCTTCTCGGTTTCACCGATACACACGATCACGTCGAGCCCCGCCTTGAGTCCAGCCTGCGTTCTCATCGCCACATGCTCGTCGGTTTCTCCGAAATATGTCCTGCGCTCAGAGTGCCCGACCAGAGCGAACGATATTCCCAGCTCAGTCAGGAAAGCAGGAGATGTCTCGCCGGTAAAAGCGCCGGACTCGGCCCAATGAACATTTTGAGCGCCGACCTTAATAAAAGTTCCGGTCAGTTCGCATACGGCAGCGCTCATACTTACCGTAGGGGGCGCCACCCACACGTCGGTCTTCGAGAGATTGCCGACCTTGGCTTTCATCTCCTTGGAGTAGTTGTGTGCCTGGGAGGGGCCGAGGTTCATCTTCCAATTTCCAGCGAGGAGGTGTCGTGTGCGCATATCGTTCTGTTGTTGTTAGGGTCTTAAAGGCGTGAGTCAAAAAAGAGGGCACCACGCGGGTGCCCTCGAAAGCGGTGTCGTAGTTTTTACGACAGGCTCTTTGCGATCATCTCGCTGACGTCGCACATGCGAGCAGAGAAGCCCATCTCGTTGTCGTACCACGCTACAACCTTGGCCAATCGCTTCTGGATAACCATGGTCGAAAGCGAGTCTACGATCGAGGAGTGGGTGTCTCCGGTGTAATCGATCGATACAAGCGGCTCGTCAGAGAACCCGAGAACTCCCTTGAGGGTGTTCTCGCTGGCGCTCTTGAGCGCGCGGTTAATCTCCTCAACGGTAACGTCTTGGCCGAGCTCGGCCACGAAATCAACCACCGAAACATCGGGAGTAGGAACACGAATAGCGAATCCGTCTACCTTGCCGGCGAGCTCGGGAATGACGAGGCCTACGGCCTTGGCGGCGCCGGTGGTGGTTGGGATCATCGAGAGGTTAGCCGCCCGAGCACGTCGGAGATCCTTGTGAGGAAGATCCAAAATCTGCTGGTCGTTGGTGTATGAGTGGATGGTCGTCATCGAGCCCTTCACGATGCCGAAGTTCTCCACGAGTACCTTGGCAACTGGCGCCAAGCAGTTCGTTGTGCACGAAGCATTGCTGATGATGTGGTGTTCGGCTGGCTTGTAATCGGTGTGATTGACACCGAACGCCAACGTCAGATCAGGATCGGGGGCTGGTGCCGAGATAATCACCTTCTTCGCTCCCGCTTGGAGATGAAGCTGCGCTTTGTCCTTTTTCGTGAAGATGCCGGTACACTCCAACACGATCGATGCGCCGACCGAGGACCACGGCAATTTTGCAGGATCCTTCTCAGCGAAGACCTTGACCTGTTGGCCGTTGATGACGATGCAGCCGTCGCCAGCCTCAACCGTTCCCGGGAAGCGACCGTGGACGGAATCGTACTTGAGCAGATGAGCCAGAGTTGCGGGATCCGTTAGGTCGTTGATGGCCACGAGGTTGATAGTCT
Organism: Bdellovibrionota bacterium; assembly: GCA_044351795.1. Classification (GTDB taxonomy): domain Bacteria; phylum Bdellovibrionota_C; class UBA2361; order UBA2361; family OMII01; genus OMII01. The sequence continues at coordinate 12,048 of JBILFA010000059.1, forward strand.
TCGATTGATGGGAGGTGAAGAGTTGGCGTACGATATTGCGTCCGATACGACCGAATCCGTTGATAGCTATTCCTACGGGCATGTCGACTCCTTAACAGTGCTTTCTACAGTTAATGCTTTCTACAGTTGATGAGGGGTTTATAACCCCCTGCGTTTTAAAAGGAAACATGGGCCTCAATATCTGGTGTTGGGTAATGCTCTATGGCATATTTAGCCGGTATTTTTAAGGGAGATTAGCCCGTGGACCCACTTCCAGTGCCAGTGACCGAAGCGCCCATTAGCAGCGCGCCGAGCGTTTTAGACATGATAACCGGCTCGGGTCCAGTAGTTCAGGCCGTTCTTATCATGCTGATTATCCTGTCGGTGTGGAGCTGGGCCATCACTATCGCCAAGATGATTCAGTTCCGACGCGCGCAGCGGTCGACCGATGAGTTCTCCGAGGTTTTCTGGGAGACCCGGAATTTCTCCCGTATCGACGACTCCTCCCGCCGGCTCAGTGCTAGCCCGCTCGTTAGTGTCTTTTCGTCGGGTTATCGAGAGTTGACCCACATGGTTCAAGAAAACCGTGAGGCGGGTAAGCAGTCAGCGGATATTGAGGCTGAGCTCGGAACAGTCGAGCGCGCTCTTCGACGGGCCGAGCTTGAAGAGAGCCACCGTCTCGAGAAGGGAGTTACCTTTCTGGCAAGCGTAGCCAGCGCCGCCCCGTTCGTAGGCTTGTTCGGAACCGTTTGGGGTATCATGAATGCGTTTCACGGACTCGGTGAGGCCAAGAGTTCTTCCATTCAAGCAGTTGCTCCAGGTATTTCCGAAGCGCTTGTTGCCACCGCCGTTGGTCTTGCAGCAGCTATTCCGGCCGCGGTCGCCTTCAACTACTTCACCGCGTCGATCCGTAAATTTCGCCAGTCGATGGATAGTTTCTCGGCGGAGTTTCTCAATATCGCGCGTCGTTACCTGGTGCGTTAGTTTAGCTTTGCATAAGGTTTAGTGCCCGATGGCCGGAAATCTGAACTCTGACAACGATGGACCTATAGCAGCAATCAACGTAACCCCGTTGGTCGACGTGATGCTTGTATTGCTGGTTATCTTCATGGTGACAACTCCGATGCTGCAGCAGGGGGTCGAGGTCGATCTTCCTAAAGCCACGACAGCGCCGTTACGGAGCTCGACCGAGCAGATAGTAATCTCGCTCGACAAAGCTGGAAACGTGTTCATCGGTGCTGGCAACCAGGTGCAGTTAGCCGAGCTGGCTTCGAAGGTAAAGGTGCTCTTCGCCAATAAACCGGAGAGTGATCGTAAGGTCTACATAAAGGGTGACGCCACCCTTGGGTATGGGCGTATCATGGAGGTGATGGCGGCGCTGCACGGCGGTGGTATCACTCAGATCGGCCTCGTATCCGCTGCGCCGGATGGTAAGAAGGCGTAATCAAGTGAGCTTTTAAGAGAGGTTGGCGACATTGTCCGTGGGTGCTCTGCGACAGAAGCCCGAAGATTACTTCCGAGTTGGGATGTTTGTGTCCCTCGCTGCGCATGTGCTCTTGGCCATCTTAATGATCTTCAAAATTCTGCCCGATATGGGGGAGTTTCAAGAGCCGATTATTTATTCCATCTCGATTGAGGGCGGTAAAAACCTGGGCGGGGTCACTCAGATCCCCAAGGATGATAAGAAGAGTCCAGTCGCGCCGGTGAAGAACGTGACGGCGGAAACCAAGAACGAGCCCGAGGTCAAGGAGCAGCCCAAGGAAGAGCAGAAGCCTCAGGAGGAGCCGGAGGACGATGCTGAGGTGAGCGTAGCTGAGAAGAAGCCGACGCCGAAGCCCACAGCGCAGCAGGCCAAACCGACCCCACAACCTAAGCCGACCACTAAGGCCACGGCTGTTCCGACCAAGAAGCCCAACGCCAAGAAGGATACGAAAAACCAAAAGAGTGATGGAGAAGAGGTTGATAAGCGGCTGCAGGCCGGGTTGCAGCGCTACCTCGGTGAATCTACCCGAGCGAACGGACAAGGGTTCGGGGCAGCTAAAGTCGGCGGCGCCGGTATGGGAGGAGGACAGGTCGTTCCGCTCGAGGTGATGGCCTACAATAAGCTGATCCTAGCCCGAATCAAGGAGGCCTGGCGCTGGTACGATCCGAATTCGCCGCTCATAACTCAGCTCACTTTCAAGATTGAGCAGGATGGTGTTGTCAACACTGTGAGAATCGTCAAAGGTTCTGGAAACGATAGCTTCGATGAATCTGTTCAAAGGGCCATTATCAAAGCGAGCCCACTCCCGCCGCCTCCAGCGAGGTTCTATGCGGAGTACTATGCGCCCGGTGCTCGAATTACTTTTGACCCCCGAGATTAACTACGGCCATGCTCCGTATCTTGGTCGGTGCAGCTTAATCTCAAGAAGCAGCTGCAACCCGTTGCGCCATCCTCGGCATTGATGCATTTTGACGGAGTTAGTTTTCTCTTGGAGTGCTCTCCCAATGTGTGGAGAGGAGCACTACAGCGGGCTCATGTAGGAGTTGCCATGCGATATCTCACCTTTTTCTCCGTCGTCAGCGTTTGTCTCATGCAAGCTGCTTCGGCGCAGACAGACCTTTACGTCCGTGGAGCTGGAAAGCTCATCCCGCTCGCCTTGCCGCAGCTGTGTGCTCCGGCTGAGTCGGGAGGTTCGGGCGGTGAGATCCCCAAGGTCATGGGGAAGGATCTCGATCTCTCCGGGTATTTTGAGGTCCTCAATCCGCAAGGCTTTATAGAGACCGCCGGCAAGTGTGGCTCGCAGGAGTCGACTGCATACTCCGACTGGAGCGTCATCGGCGCTGAGGGGCTCATCAAAGGTGAGGCGACCGTCGTTGATGGTCGCCTCAAGGCGCAGCTTTATCTCCATGATGTGCAGAAGCAGACGGTAGTGCTGGCCAAGGAGTACGAAGGAGATGTGAGTCAGGCGCGCTTCATCGCGCACCGTTTTGCTAACGAAGTTATGAAATATTACACCGGAGAGTATGGGCCGTTTGGAAGCCAGATCGCCTTCTCCTCTCGGGTTGGGCGCTTCAAAGAGCTCTTCGTAATGGATATGGATGGCAGTAATATCCGGCAGCTCACCAACGAGCGCGGGCTTGCAATTTCATCCGCATGGGACCCCTCTGGATCTAAGCTGGTCTACACGTCGTATCGTAACCGTACCCCTGACCTCTTTATTGCGGATGTGGCTACGAAGTCCTCGAAACAGCTGACTCGCACCACGGAATTGGAGATAGGAGCTCATTTCCTCTCTCCATCGCAGCTTCTGGTTTCCCGCACAGAGGGAAGCGATAGCGATATCTTGCTTATCAACTCCGATGGTTCGCTTGCGCGTCGATTAACCCCTCCTAATCGGGCAATCGACGTATCGCCGGTGCCGTCTCCCGATGGTTCGGATGTCTTGTTCTGCTCTAATCGTGGGGGTGGTCCGCAGATCTACCGAATGGGTATCGGGGGTGGTAATGCTAAGCGCGTGAGCTTTGTAACCTCTAACTACTGCACCTCGCCGGCATGGTCGCCGAAAGGGGACAAGATCGCCTTCGTCTGCCGCGCCGACGGTAACTTCCAGCTCTTCATTGCAGATGCCAATGGCCAAAACGCTGTTCAGCTAACGAGCTCTGGGAGCAGCGAAGATCCCGAATTCTCTCCGGATGGACGCTACCTTACCTTCGCTACCACTTATTTCGGCGGTGCGTATAGTATCGGAATGATGCGAACCGACGGCTCGAGCATCAAGCAGCTCACCACGAGCAGAGGGGGGGATTTTGAACCCGCATGGGGTCCATTGCCTCGATAAGCGGAACAATGGTGACTCTAAGTTAGTCTTACTGAAAAACGGTTTCAGATAACTGCTTGCAATCTTAAGTGTTGTCGAGTATCAAGTGCGTACCACATGATCGGGGTCGGGTAGCAAACTAGGGGGCGAAAAGCTTCCGCAAATAGTTGCTGTACGCGAAGTCCGACAGCGTTTTGGAGAAGGGTTTGAGGTATGTTTTGCGGCGTGATGCGCCGGAGCGTACCTGAAAAGCCGCTTCAGAGGCGGGCTCGATAGAACGTGCCGATTGAGATTTTCGGTTGTCTGTTCGATGCGGCCTCGTCGGTGGTTTGGATGTGTTAACGGCTCGTGTTACGTCGCGCAGTATGGTAGGAGCCTGCGAAGCTCAGGGTGGTAAGAGCTTCCAGGAGCCAGTGTCGTAAGAGCAGGTAATACGACCAATAGGAAATGAGTTTAAGCAACATTCCCGGAGGTAAATAAGCTAATGAAGCTATCGCGTAGTCTCTCAATTCTTTTCGTAAGCGCAATTGCGCTCGTATCAACCGGCTGTACATGCCGCACGACCGTAACAGGTGAAGGTGGAGCAAATGTTCCTCCTCCAGTTGCTGATGGTCCGCTCAAGGATATCAACTTTGCTTTTGATTCTTACAAGCTCGATGGTACTGCTAAGACGATCTTGGCTGGTAACGCTGAGTGGCTCCAAGCTAATACCGGAGCTAAGGTACAGATCGAAGGTCATTGCGATGAGCGCGGAACCAACGAGTACAACATGGTGCTCGGTGCTAATCGTGCCCGTTCGGCTATGGATCACCTCCGTTCACTCGGTGTTGATTCTTCCCGTATGAGCACTGTCAGCTACGGCGAAGAGCTTCCGCTCGATCCAGCTCACAACGAAGCTGCTTGGGCGAAGAATCGTCGCGACCACTTCAAGGTTGACTAAGGTTAGAGGCTTGCGGTCGTAAGACCGTAGCCGTACATCGACCTTAGGGGCGGTGCGTGTCACCGTCCCTAAGGTCGTATTATTTTGTAAGCAGGAATTTCGTATGAAGAGAGTCGTGCTTCTCCTTGCATTGTCGGCAGGTGGATGTTCGATCCAGGATTTGGAGCAGAAGGTCTCCCGCCTCGAGCGTAGCTTGAACGATATGCGTGCATATCAGGCTGAGCAGACCGAAACTATCAATTCGCTCGATACACAGCTGAAACAGATGTCTGGGCGGATTGAGGAGGTCGAGTTTTCTCATAATAAGAGGATTGGAACCGATCTCTCGGCCCTCAAGGATGATTTGAGTTCACTGCGAAGAAGGGTTCCTCCACCCTCAGTAGTACCGGCGGCGGAATTGGAGGTAGATGAGGTCTGGGCTAGTAGCCTCACAGGTGAGCCTCAGGTACTCGTGACCGATGCGCTGCTGCGCTTACGCGAGGGGAAGTTCGACGATGCGCTACCGCTTCTTCAAAACGCGGTCAGTCAGCTACGGGGCACTGATAAGGCGGCCGTGGCCCTCTTTTGGCAGGGGGTCGCCTACGACGGACTAGGAGACGACAGGAGTGCCCTTAGGTCCTATGCTGACGCGGTATACCAGTATCCCAAGAGCCAGCGCGCTTCTTCGAGCCTTTTGCGTCAAGCTTCGGTGCTCACCAGGCTTGGTGACAACAAGACCGCCGCACTTAGTCTGCGTAAATTAGTTGACGATTATCCGCGTTCTCCTGAGGCGTCGGTCGCTAAAGAGAGACTGCGTGACCTGAAGTAGACCCATTGCCTTTTGGAGCTGCGAGGGGCGAATCTAGAGCACATCCATGGATCTTGCACACGCATGTCGGTTGGCCCGGTATCCTCAGGATGCATCGCTCTCATTGCGCGGGGGCGCCGTAACGCTCGGAAATTTCGACGGTCTACACCTCGGACACGAGCACGTTATCCGCTCCTTGCGTGAAGCAGCAGGGGTCGACAGCAGCACCGTCATCTCATTTTATCCCCATCCCTTGCGAGTGTTGCGCTGCTCTGAGGATGTTCGGTCTATAACGAGCGTCCGAGAGAAGCAGGAGCGCCTCAGTCAGCTTGGGGTCGATGCGCTCTATTTGGTGCATTTTACGCAGCAGATAGCTCAGATGTCAGCGCAAGAATTTATCGAGCGGGTGCTCGTGAAAGCGCTCGGAGCACGCGTGCTCGTGATGGGAGAGGATGGGGCGCTTGGCAAGGGGCGAGAGGGGAATGTGGACTACTTACGAAATCACCTCCCTCGATACGGCATTGCTCTGCAGGTTGTCCCTAAGTTCGACATGCAAGGGGTGCGTCCCAGCTCGCGGGCTATACGGGCGTGTATCGCGCAAGGAGACGTGAAGAAGGCAGGGGAGCTCCTTGGACGCCCCTTCGCCATTTCGGCACGTGTCGGTCACGGAGATAAACGTGGGGGGGCTTTAGGGTTTCCCACCATGAATATCGCCGCAGGTCGACGACTCATCCCTTCGAAAGGAGTGTATGTGTGTTGGGCCAAGGTTGCGGGGGTGGAGTACCCTGCCGTTGCAAATATCGGCACTCGACCGACCTTCAATGGAATAGGCGAGCGGCTCGAAGTACACATACTCGATCACGATCCTGGGTCGTTGTATGGCCGACGGGTCGAGGTCTCCTTTGTGGATCGTCTCAGAGACGAGCGTCGTTTTGCGTCAGTGGACGATCTCAAAGCGCAGATCTCCCGTGATGTCGAGCAAGCTCGCGAATTTATAACTCAGCGAGCGCTATGAGCATGCGAACTCACAGCTTTGTGCATAGTGGCGATCCTGAGCGCTTGGATCGGGCTGTCGTGCGTGCGCTTGCGGAGGTAGCTGATGCGAGTCGTTCCCAGGTCGAACGCTGGATAGAGCAGGGAGCTGTGAGCGTAAACGGTAAGATCATCGTGAAGCCCGCCTATAAACTCGGGTCAGGGGACACCATGGTGATAACTCTGCCGCCTGAACGCCCTACGACTCTTGAGCCGCTCGACCTGCCGCTCGATCTCATCTTTGAAGATAGACATCTGCTTGTAGTCAATAAGCCAGCGGGCCTCTCGATGCATCCGGGAGCAGGTAACACCAAATACACCTTGGCAAATGCTATCGTCCAGCACGTAGGGCGGACGCAACTCGCAGTAGGGGAATCTGACCGGCCCGGTATCGTACACCGACTCGACAAGGATACGACCGGTATCGTGGTAGTCGCGAAGTCGACGCCGATTCTTGCCGCGCTCTCTAAGCAGTTCGCGGAGCGCACCGCGGGTCGAAGCTACAGTGCTCTTCTATTCAGTACGCCGCGTGCAGTTCGGCCGATCCAACGCGCGGAGCAGGGGGAGGTTAACGCGCCTATCGGACGTCATCCCACACAGCGTCGCTTAATGGCGATCTCGGAGCATGGCCGCTCGGCAGTAACGCAGTGGCGAGTTATCGAGCGCTTTTGCTATGGAACGCTCGTGGAATGCAAGCTCAAGACCGGCAGAACGCACCAAATTCGTGTTCATATGCAGTCGATCGGATGTCCGGTAATCGGAGATCAGGTGTACGGCGATTTTTCGAATCTTCCGCAGGGTCTGCGAGAGGCGGCTGATCGATTCGGTCGACAGGCACTCCACGCCGCCACGTTGTCGTTTACTCACCCGGTTACTAAAGAGCGGTTGTCGTTTTCAGCCCCGCTACCGACCGATTTCGAGCACCTGTTGGAAGTATTTCGGGCCTACGAGACGAGATGAACGGGCATTTTGCGATACGAACGCATCACGGTGTGAGGCTCCTCGTTTATCTGCCATGGTGGAGCGAGGGGATTGTACACGGGATGACCCTGGCTGATCTCGATTTCAAGGGTGAGGCGCTCTCTCCATCTGAGCGCGCATTGTGCGCGGCGCTTGAAATTACCGATCTAGCGGTGCCTCAACAGGTTCATGGAGACAGAGCGTGTGATGTGCGCGCCGCTCACTCGATTGAGGGTCTCCTACTCACGAAGGGTAGCCTCTTTAAGAGTGTCGAATGCGACGCCCTCATTGCACCGACACACCAAACTATCCCGACGCGTCGAGTGGCGTTTGGGGTTATGGCAGCAGACTGCGTGCCGATCCTCGTGCGAGCACGCAACGGCTGGGCAGCGATTCATGCCGGATGGCGGGGGCTCGCATCCGGGATTATCGGCAAGACCCTCCGTGCCCTGGAAGGTGTCACCGATGCGGCCGTATTCGCCGCGGCGGGTGGCGAGCTCTACGAGGTCGGTCAGGAGGTTGTCGATGCGATTGGGCCCTCGGCGGTGTGTCGCAAAACCGCGGATGGAAAATTCTTACTCGATACGGCGGCAACAGCGATCAAGCATTTACGAGAATCCAGCACCGCTCTTCGCGCCGAGGGTGCAGAGGTGTGCACGATATCGGATCAACGTTTTCACTCCTTTAGACGGCAAGGACAGGAGTGCGGACGTTCGGTAGCTTTCGTCGTTCCGACGCTGTGATCCTGATCATATCTCTCAATACAGGTGGCTCTTCTGTCGATTTTCTTTAGTGCGCGCAGCGTTTCAAGGTATACTAATAGAGCTGTAGCGTTCAACCTTGTACCTGCGAGGAGAGGGCTTCTCGCGGGGAATGTCGGAGGGGAGATTCTCGCATGGAACGTGACGAACGTGAGCTTATTCAGAAGGTGTTGCAGACCAACTTTGAGGTCAGAAGGCTCTACAATCAACACATCAAATACGAAGATACGCTCGCAAGACTCGCACGCCAGGCATATCTCACCCAACCTGAGGAGGTGGAGCAGCGACGGCTGAAAAGGCTAAAATTAAAGGGCGTTGAAAAGATGCTCAAAATCGCATCGAACGGAGATGACTTGGCCGCATAGCGGACCGGCACCGTAGATGGCAAAGCCGAAGCGGGTTCTCGAAAGAGAGCCCGCTTCTTTTTTAGGCCCACATTTCGAGCAGGGCTAGCCTTGAGCCGCCCTGACTATTACCCACATCTTGAAAGTCGGTCTTTACAAAGTGTGATGACAACAAAGAGTGAGAACAACGCTTTCCTAACTCGCCGTTCTCTTTTACTCTTTGTAAAAATTAACAATTCGTCATTCCGACGCTGCGTTT
>JBILFA010000060.1:0-20867 GCA_044351795.1 Bdellovibrionota bacterium
TAACTTTCACACGCTCGGCACTTAGGAGTTTGTTGTCTTCTACGGCGCAACTTGGCTCCGCCAAGATTGCGCTCGCCCAGCTATTCTCATTCATTTTTTTCAAAAATGAATGAGGCTGGGTTTATTTCCAAGCCGCGCACTCAATTAAGGACATCATGAATTCGTAAGGCTCCGGCCGTGAGCCTTCCGCGTGAGGAAGAGAGATAGCTCCTCGTCGAGGAGGGGAGTTTCGGCTACATTACGGGGACTATGACCTTGCCCACAGACAGCTCTCGGCCCGTCACGCGTGCTGGTGCGCTGCGCGTACTCCAGGATTTTCTTCCACGCGTGTCGGCCTACGCTCACGAGCGAAATTTCGACAGGGTTGGGCATTGTGAGGTTTCACAGTTATCTCCCTACCTTCGACGACGCGTCATCTCCGAGGAAGAGGTCGTGCGAGAGGTCTTACGGTACACTTCATTTGCGGCAGCAGAGAAATTTATTCAGGAGGTCGCGTGGCGCACCTATTGGAAGGGTTGGCTCGAACGGTCGCCAGGAGTGTGGCTTTCATATCTGGCGGAGGTCCAGCGTCTTCAGAGTGTGGTCGACGGAGCTCCCTGGAGGGAGCGATATGAACAAGCGGTCAAGGCTGAAACGGACCTGGAGTGTTTCAATGATTGGGTTCGGGAGCTCCGCTCTACGGGCTACCTCCACAACCGTGCCCGCATGTGGTTTGCGAGCATATGGATCTTCACCCTCGAACTCCCGTGGCAACTCGGCGCTCACTTCATGTATCGGAATCTCCTCGATGGAGACCCAGCATCGAACACCCTCTCGTGGCGCTGGGTAGGTGGATTGCAGACGCCGGGAAAAGTGTACCTCGCGCGAGCCGACAACATCACCAAGTACTCCGAGGGACGCTGGACTCCCCGACCTGAGGAGCTGGCACAAGAGGCGATTCGGATCACGGACTCTCCAGCGTGCCTACGGCACGAGAGCATCCCTCCGATAGCACGAGTTCATCCGCAGAGGGATTTCGCACTCCTGGTCTCAGCAGAAGATCTCTCGATCGAGCTGGAGGCGGAGCGCCTAAGCGGTGCAAGCGCAGTGGCGCTACTGTCTCCATTTTCGGGTGAGCCGAGCGAACCTAGTGTAGCTGCGTATCTGGCAGCTGCTATGAGCGATGCGCAAGCGCGGCTCTCCGAGTGGCTTGGACCGCACCGTATCGTTCGTATCGAGAGCAGGAACGATCTGAGCGTATGGATTCAGTCACTAGGTGAGATGCCTCTCGTTCTTGTTCCACCTCCTACGGGACCTGAGACCCCTTGGATTGCCGCTGCAGTGAAGCAACGGCCGGATATATGCGCCTTCGTACGAAAGTGGGATGAGCTCCTTCATCCCTTGGCGACCAAGGGTTTTTTCCCCTTCTGGGAGCGGGCACGGCGAGTGATCGAGGAGGTGTGCCTTCTCTAGTTTGGGCTCGAATCCCTCGTGGGTTTCTCGAGCGCATCGGCGCATTCGATAGATTCTAAAAGCCCAACCGCCGTGGTGAGGTTCCGTCGAATACCGGCTTGAAAGTGATGATCTCGATCGAGACGACTAACCGAGCACCGACCGAACGCTTTGAGGGATTATCGATAGACACCGATTTCGTTCGGCGATAGGTCTGCGAGGAAGTCGAGCATCTGTTCGTTCACCGGATCTACCGAGCTCTCTTCGAGGAAGCGAGCTAGGTCTGGTAGCGCCTCGTTGTCAAAGAGCAGTCGAAGCGATATGGCAGCCTCACGCCCAACCTGCACAGAGGCATCACTGAGGCTTTGTGTTAGTAGCTTCTTGAGCTCATCGGTTGTTGCGCCTAATCTACCTAAAGCCCAGACACATGAATGTCGTAGAAGACTCTCTTCGAACGGTGCATTCGGATCTCGAAGAGGAGCTAAAATGGCCTCGTTCTCAAACTTCTCGACCAAGAAGGTTCACGTTGCTGCACCAGGACAGGATATCTTTAGCACATGGGCACCTCACGTCGATCCGTTCAAGGCATATCACTCAATCAGTGGGGCCTCCATGGCAGCTCCGCACGTCTCTGGCGTTGCTGCACTCGTGTTCGGAGTGAAAGGGCAGCTTACTCCATCGCAGATGCTCACCCTTCTATCCCTAAGCATGAAGCGTTATCCGACCTTGGACGGGAAGGTCATCTCCGGCGGTATCGTTAGTGCTAAGGCTGCTTTGTTGATGCAGTAGCCTACAGAGACACAGCCGAGCCGATCCTTGAGCCGGAACTCTGTCCCGATGCGCTCTCTGAGATCTTATTCACGAGTCCTGCGATCGAGAGGACCTGATTTACTAGTGGCGTCACGAGAGCAGCGGCATCCTCGAATCTACCCTCTTTGCAGAAGGTCTCAATCGTAGAGGCCAATTTGCCCGAGGTTAGAGCCCCTACATCCAGAAGCAATCCCTTGAGGGCGTGTGCCGCCGAGCCGAGGGAATCAATGTCGCCACCTGATTTTGCTTGGGTAAGCTCTCCGAGCGGGTTCTTGAATGAAGAATCAAAGGCTCGCAAAATCAGCATCGTCCTGCGTACGGACTCCCCTGATCTCATGAATACATCAGCGATATCAAATATCTCAACAAAGGAGACCTCATTATCAAGCAACTCAAAATCCGACATCGTGTTCTCCTGCCGCAAGAGTCTCCATGCTCGATAGGCGATATCCTGGAGGTTCGCTACCTCATCAGACACGACCGCCGAATCACCGTGGAGACTAACCGTTAGTTCTGGGGCTGCCTGTTCGGCCGCAGGCGAATCTCCGGTTAAGTGCCCGGCAAGCTCAGTCAACACACGTGCTAATTCCGCTGGTTGAATCGGTTTGGTGACAACATCATCTACCCCGCATCCTCGCATACGACTAATTTCGTCGTTCATAGCGTGCGCTGTGACAGCGACGATCGGGATGTGGCACGACCTCCCAGCAGACTGCTCGAGCGAGCGAATCTTCTGCGTTGCCGTGATTCCATCCATTAAGGGCATCTGAATATCAGTTAACACTATATCGAATCCGCCAGAAGCCGAAACACCTTCTATCTGACCCTTCAAGGATGCGACGAGGTCAAGGCCGTTCTCAACGCAAGTAACTTGATGACCAGCGTCTTCGAGCATACTCGACAAGATGATGCGATTGGTTTCTGCATCGTCGGCGATCAGAACTCGGAGCTTACGTGAGGCCACCAGGGATGCCTCATCATCGTTGCTCCAGCTCTCGTCATCTATCACTAATTGCCCACTGACTACGAGCAAGACATCTTCAAGCGATATGGGTCGCATCAAAACGTATGGCACTCCCAACGCGGTCAATCGCTCCCGGACGGCGATATCGTACGGTGGCACTATAACTGCGAGCGGAACTATATTTCGAGTAGCTACGTCAACTACAAGATTAAAGACACGCGATCGCTTGATAGCATCCGACGTTACGACTAAAAACCCGTAGTCTGCGAGATTCGCTGCGAGGTCAACAATACACTCTGAATGAGCCGAATTAATCACAACGCTCTCAACTCCGTAACGCGCGAAAGACTCGTGCATCATCCTTACAGCAAAAGAGTCACCATCGATGATAGCTGCCTTGCGCGGCGAGAAGGCGATTGTCGGCTCCTGATGAGTCGAATCGGCTCTCTCTTCTAGTGGCACGCTGATTGTAAATTCCGTACCCTTGCCAACCTCGCTCGTGACCTTTACGCCTCCCCTCATCTGCTCGACGAGCTGCTTGACTATGGTGAGACCAAGTCCGGTGCCCGTGAAGACTCGCGCTACGGAATCGTCTGCTTGAGTGAAGGGATCAAAGATACGAGGGAGCCGCTCCGCCGGGATACCGACGCCCGAATCGGCCACTGAAATCTCGATTCGATGATCCTGACCTTCGATCCCACCGGATCGCACCGTCAACTTTACGAAGCCTTGTAGCGTGAATTTGATTGAATTACCGAGAAGATTAATTAGACATTGCTTGAGGCGTAATGGGTCTCCGCACAACAGATCCGGTACACCAGGCATAACATCACAAACGAGTTCGACTATCCCCTTTTCCTCTGCGCGTGGCGCTACCGTACGTAGGGCATCCCGTATGACGTCGCGTAGTCGAAATTCAACCTTCTCTAATGACAGATTGCCTGTCTCCATCTTTGAGAAATCGAGTATTTCATTGATCGTATCGAGAAGGCTGAAGGCTGAATCTTTTGCCATCGCGATATACGATTTCTTCGTCTTGCTGGTCTCCTCTTTCAATAGGATTCGGAGCATGCCAACAACACCGTGAATAGGAGTTCTCAGTTCATGAGAAACCTTCGCAATGAAGGTCGATTTGGCTTGGTTAGCCGCCTCGGCTTCATCCCTCGCTTTTTGAAGCTCTTCCTGTGTTTTTGCTAAAGAATCAAGCATGGAATTAATCTGCTGGGCGAGTACGCCCAGCTCATCTTGTCCCGTCGTGGAAAGTCTTTGCGATGTATCACCTGTCAGTGAGATCCTTCGGACCTGGTCGACGGATGCCTTTAGTGTGGAGACAATCACTCTATGCACAACGTATACAGCCAGGATAGTCGCAACAACACTGAGGATTACCAAGAACAGGAGCAAGGTTTGACGCGTAGCAACTCCCTGCAGATGCACATATCGCCTTTGCATAATCTGAAGGATCGCGACCGGATCTCCATGAAATCCCTTGACCAAGGTACGCCCAAGGATAGTCTCAAGATCTACTATTTCAACAGATTTCCCCTGAGGCGCTCCTTGTTCAAAGGGGAAGATCGCTAAGTCGAGCCGAGTCTGCTTTGCGAGCTCATCAACTAATGCCTGATCAACCGACATAATGAAGACGAAGGAGCCCCGTGAAGGCTTTGATCGATCACTATCAAGGATGGGGCTTCTGGTGACCATGAACACCCCATCTGGACCCCGCAGAAGACCGGACTGAAGTTCAGCGCTCGCCCCGCTCCGAATGGAGGAGATTCTATTGGCGAGTATCTCAACGAGGTGAGGGCTGAGTTGCGCTGTAGAGGCGTTGTACGGATTAACCTCTAGTCCGTACAGTAGCTCGCCTTGAGTAGAGAAATAAGCAACCGCTTTTACCCGCAACGGCACCAACGTGTCATAGCTGAGGTTCGTTTTGATATACTCAGGATTGAGATCCTGAACAAAATCGTACGTCGCATCCCATTGACCCCAATCTGCAGCTTTTCCAAGGAGCTCCTGCGCCCGCGCATGAACTGCACGCTCAGCTCGAATCAGGTTGTCGTTGAGGTTCTTCCGCTCCACCTCCTGGAAAGCCTCTGTCAGGGTGCTTTCAAAAAGCAGCCACAGCGACACGCCCATAAGTACGAAGCACGAAGACACCGTCGCGAGAATTCGGGTCTGTAGGGATCGTTGATACGACTCGGGATCGGAGAGCCTAAGATGGGAGTCGCTGGTATCAGCTATCTCACATACCGTGCGAGATAAAGTTGAGAGTCGGCGAAGCACCTGACGATCAATAAACCACCAGGTCAGGAGAAGAACCAGTATGCCAACGATCGCCACTGCTGAGACCGAGACGTTACGAACCCGTCCTGCTAGCCTCATCACGACATTATCATCTTCAAACTGAAACAGTATCGCCGGCTGCCCCGAAAAGTCACGTATCAAACCGAACACAACGGAGCTTCCGTCCTCTGAAACTCTCTGGAAAAACTTCTCTCCGGCATTCAGTCTGTTCAATGCGACAGCAGCTTCCCATGGAGGGGTCTCTCGAGAAGTGCGCCAGAAACGGAGGGGCAAGTTGGTCTGGTAGGCCCATTCCTTAAAGAGCGTGTCTGTGACGAGCGAGGTAGTGAGGAGAATTCCGCGACCGGTAGCATTTCGATTGCTCGGCTCTATCTCGGTGAAGGCATACAGGACCGTCTCACCATTCATCTGCGCGAGACCGCTACCGTCTTTATTGCCGGCCTGAAGGCTTTGCTGAACGATCTGTTGCAGAGTACCAACGACATCCGTTGGTGTCTCTACTACCTTCTCATCTTCCTTAACGACGTGCGCACTGTGGGATACCCCACCGTCTACTTGCAGGTATACAACATCACGGAACCCCAACGCGGAGAGGGTCATGAAATTTAGGTTTTCGTCGATGTAAACTGGATCTTTTTTGACGACGAATTCGTATGTATTGTCCCATTTGGCCCAATCGACCACCTTCTTGTGAAGGCTGTCGTATTGATTAGTGAGGGCGTTCTGAACTCGATCAACGTTGCGTTGAAAGCGCGCCAACTCTATCTTTTTAAATCCTTCAACAACGACCACCTGCAACAGCACCACAAGTGCAATGCACAGCGATAGGATCGAAACAAACAATCCCGAAACAACCTTAGTTCTAACTTTCATCGTGAACTCCCCGAATACTGACAGGAGTTCGACAAGTTACAGAAGCAGCTGAAGAGCTATTTACGTGTTCCCCCGAGGCAGCTAACTCATCGATACAATGAATAAATCAAGTACGGACGGACGCGCTATCTGACTCTACTCATCAAGACAACGGCTTCTGTGCATACGCTACCAGAATGCCCGGGAGTCCCTCTTCTGCCTGATTCTCAGTATACTTGAGGGTAATTCCGCCGTAGGGAATCTCAAGCCCTGCAGACTCTATAGCCTTTGAAAGGCGCTCCGTATCCATCCATAAACAAGGGATTCTAATCTTGTTGCCGTCCTCTTCTTCGAGAAGGTAAAAGTTGCTCTCTGCCAAACAGGACGCCATAAAAGCCCCCCCTGGCGGAATATGCTGTGCAACATTTTTTAAGATCTGGATAAGATCTTCTTCTGTTTTGGCGACCTCTTCAAGGCAGTAAAAGCACCCTACAGCATCGTAGAGCGATCCTCCTTCAACAACCGGAGACTGCATAAGATTGCTCTTGTATATAGCAGAGCCTATCTTAGTGCGGGCATCTTCGATGAGCGCTGCTATGCGCTCGCTAGTCGCCTCTTCGCCACGCTTTTCCAGGTAGAATTTAGCATAATGCTCCCATCTGACGGCATCTGGCCTATCGAGCACGAAAGCTTCGACTGCCTTCCGATTATCTGTTAGGTAATCGGCGCATGAGATCCGGTCAAAATAAGGGGACACGAAAAGCTCATGGTGAATGGTTGGGCCTGTGGCAGCATCTAGGAAGGTCCCGCCAGAGTGATTTGCCCGCAAAAAAGGTTCGAGGTGATCGAATACGATGTGCTCATCAGAGGGCACCTCTCTGTTCTGACGATAGTATTGGTTCAGATAATTTTCAGCGAAGCTACCATCCAGCGTACTATAATCGTAGAAGGCTCCATCCGATGGACCGAACGGATCGTTCAGTTTAGTTTCATAATCCTTCCGATCATCTCTCTCAGGCGAAACTCCCATTCCCATGATTCTCCCTCATCGTATTCTTGCGACAGCGTGATTATATGATCTCTGTACTGCTAGTCACGCCCTGATTGAAGACCCGATGCTGTTTGACCCAATCACCCATCGGTACGAGCTCTTCCGCGGCAGCGTACGAGCCTCTTCACCTTTGCTTTGAACTTCCAAAGGGCATAGAGAGAACTGAAACAATCAGAAACTCACACCCCTGATGTGGAGATATTCCTTTTGCAAACGGGATGTGTCAGCTGTCTCGATCTGTCGCTTTCAAAAGTGATATGTACTAGGGTGGGGTGCTTCAAACGCATATTCGAGATAGACCCCCTCGCTCGAGTGCCCCAAATGTAAAGCTCAGATGCGTATCATCGCCTTCATTCAAGACGAGCACTCAATTAAAGACATCATGAAGGCGCAAGGCCTCGGCTTGAGCTCGGCCGAACGGTATCCCTGACTTTCAGGCTCCACCCCAGACATGCGCAGAAGTAATATGAGGCCCAAAAAATGAGTATCACCTTTCCCAATAGCAAGCGTTCCTTAGAGAGGGGAATTGAAATGAGGCTGGGTTAAAAGCGTGATGGTCCAAACGCCGAAAATCGCATACAATTTCGGCATATGTACCCCAGATTATGCAAGCCATTGTTATCTTACAGCTTTTTTCTTTTCGGTGCTCGTGGCACCGGCAAGACCCGGCTTTTGCAGTCTCTGTTTCCGGACCATGAGTCGGTGCTGTGGATTGACCTGCTGCGTCAAGGAGAGGTGCTTCAGTTTCTTCGATCGGCGAACGAACTGAGGTCTCGTCTCGATGGGCTTGCGAAGCCACCCCGTTTTGTTGTGATTGACGAGGTGCAGCGTGTACCGAGTCTGCTCAACGAAGTTCACTCGTTAATTGAGGAGCGCCAGCAAAAATTCGCGCTAACCGGGTCGAGCGCGAGGAAACTTCGTCGAGGAGCTGCTAATCTGCTCGCGGGTAGGGCGCTATTAAACCATTTGTTTCCGCTTACATTCCAAGAGCTCGGTGAGGATTTTTCTCTAGAGCGAGTGCTACGGTGGGGCTCTCTCCCCGCCGTCATCAACGAGCAGAACCCAGACGCGCGAAACGCTCTGCTAAGGACCTATGTGGATGTCTACCTAAGAGAGGAGATTCGCGAAGAGCAGCTTGTCAGAAATCTAGATCCATTTGCGCGTTTTCTTGAGGCAGCAGCTCAATCGAATGGACATATCATAAATTTCTCAAAGATTGGTCGTGAGGCAGGAACAGATTCAAAAGGGGTGGCCCGTTATTTCCAGATTCTCGAGGATACTCTTCTTGGTTTTTTCCTTGAGCCGTATCACTCATCGGTTCGCAAGCGACAACGCCAGCACGCGAAGTTTTATCTCTTTGATATCGGAGTGAAGCGCGCGTTAGAAGGCGGGCTGCGAACTGAGCTGTCACCTCAAACCTATGAGTGGGGGAGAGCCTTTGAACATTTGGTAATCCTTGAAGCGCATCGATTGAATGCGTATCTACAATCCGACTATAAGTTCTCTTATCTTAAAACTCAGGGCCAGTTGGAAATTGATCTTATTGCTGAGCGTAGGGGCGAACCCACCTGGGCGATCGAGATTAAGTCGGCTGCCGAAGTTGATATAATTCAGTTACGCAGACTAAAAGAGCTCGCAGCGGCCATTCCGAACTCTCGTCCGGCAATCTTCTGTACGATACAACAGCGCAAGTTAATCGAAGGGGTTCTCGTGATACCTTGGGAACAAGGGATTAGCGAGCTATTTTCTTAGTGTGCCGGTCCGACTCAGGAGTAAAGCCAGGTACCAGGCCCAAGAACACCAAGACCAGTGGACCGAAGACTCATAGACCACGAGTCTTGTCTAAGGATCCGGCAAGGCGCTCAACTGGGGAAGCGTGGTCCTTTTCTATCTACTTCGAGTACAAAGCTCGCTCCAAGCTATACCGATGTGGATCGCCCATGCGAAGCCCCGGCCGCTCGACTGAACGAGCAAGTGACACGCAACCTTCGAAGATTTCCAAGTGATTTCATGTTTCTGCTGTCGTTCCAGGAGCTTCAGGAAATTAGATTCATGTTGGCAAAACTTGAGCAACCACCGGAGACCAAGAAGAGAAGGCTTGGATTTTAGTCCTAAATCGATAATGTTAGCGTCGGCGGGCGCTTTAGCGATCCGCTCGGATGATTTGCTATCCTCAATCAGGACCATTCAAGCAATACGTCCGGGGTTTTCTCCTCGTTCGTAGCTCCATCGCTAAATTCTATCTCACGAAATCCATGCCTTCGATAGAACCGGCGAGCATCTTCATTCTGCTGAAAAGAGTACAATCTAATCGGACTTCCCAGGAGGCGCTTGGCATCGTTTATCAGCAGGCTGCCTAGGCCCATGCCAACAGTTGTTGGGTCAAGGTAGATATGATCAATCCACCCATGCAAGCCGTCTCTGGATGTGGCCAAAAATCCGACGACACGTCCCTCTGCTACAGCTACCGTTACATTCCCTGCAGGAATCAGCTGGTCTTTGATCCAGGAGCGAACCGCGTCATCTGTGTGCGCAAGGGGTGCGTACGACAAATATCGACTGCGTGACGCCAGATAGATGTCTGAAACACGTGCTGAATCATCTTTCGTTGCGGCTCTCAGGTGTGTCTGCATAGAGGATAATCGAGATAGGCCCGCCCCTCACGAAGCGGCTCCTCTCACACCACCCACCGTACGGGTCCGTAGTGGGCGGTTCGGTTGTTATCGTGACGAGCGTACTTTAACCAAAGTCGGTAGTCTAAGAGAACTAAGTGCTTTAGCTGGTAGCGCCTGTAAGACAGTAGGGCTATTACTGAATGGATGGGTCTTTGCGATCCTAGGCCCGCTCTACACTGTATTCAATCGACGGGCGTCGTCACGCCTCAAATCCAGTTCGTGTACCTCAGCTCGGCTCCATCGCTACTTCAGGGCTTCCTTCAGGCATCACCTCACGATGATACCCTTGCCTCCGTAGCTAAGCCTCCAACTACTCCTGTCTTGACTAACGGACTTCCACCGTCAACGTTGATGTCATGCACGTCACACACGTTTGCGTGACGGGCAACAGTCCCGTCCACGCTTGTGTTCTCCACAGGATGCTAACCATGCCTCGCTCGGTAAGCAACTAAGTTCTTCCGTGTCCGAATATTCGGGTTATGTAACGCGGAGGCGCGGAACTGACTATTACCCACATCTTTTCACCATGCTTTCGTAGAGTTCGACCATGGAAGCGAGTCGCTGCCAACCTCGCCAGACGGCTGCTGTTCCTGGCGGCGGATCGTGTTTGCGCATGAGGTGTCCGCCTAGAGCTCCGATGGCTGCAAGTGCTTTTTTTACGGTCAGGCTAGCAGCAGAGGGCAGCTTGTCCTTGAATCGGTCGAGCGAGCACAGGGTCTCGACCTCGCTGTGCGTGAGGACGGAGACTGCTGGCGCTTGAGGATCGGTTCGAGCAATGTGGACCATCCAAAAGATGCGCCATGCAATAATACAGAGAAGAGCAACGTATCGCACGAGACGGTCGCTGGTTTGCAAACGGCAATCTTCGACGGTACAGCCTGACTTGAGAATTTTGTGGAACTCTTCTATTGCCCAGCGTCGTCGGTACCACGACAATCGTTCGAGCGCGTCATCAAGGCAGCTAACAGCGACATTTGTGAGCAGTGTCCACGTTAGCTTCTCTTCTCCTGGCGGAGGCTCTAGCTCCACGACCTGTATGACCCAACAATCAAGCGGAATCTTTTTTGCCACAGGAACCCGATGAGGAGGACGTATAGTGAGGGGAGAAAATCGCATCTCAAAGCGTGCACGCCTTTTCAATGATGGAATGTCCATTTCGACAACAGCATTAGCGTCACGCGAGGCAAGCTGCTCGTGCATCGTGTGGTATGCGTCGTCCATGATAACCCGGTCTCCACACGCTCGAATGAGGTAGTAGGCGTTTGCCTCTTCCACTGCGCGCAGGAAGTAGTAGATATCGCTTTCCCGGTCGGCGACATGCACAACACGTGTGTTGCCTTTCAATTGCAGGGAGCACACATCATTGAGCGCATCAACCCATTTGTGACTCTCCTTGTCGACAAATGCACGCTGATCCCGTGTTTTTTCAGATTCGCAAAATCCATCTCGGGTCCAACACCTATGGCTGAGTAATCCGAGCGGTAATCCGTGAGGTGTAACGGCAAGTGTCGAATGAAGAATAAGCCCCTGCAGCTTGACACTGCTCTGGTTCTTGCCAATCGGTCCTAGCCCGCGCGTCTTTTTGTGACTCGTGTAATCAAGAAAGCTCGTGTCTTGAATGGCAAGTACGACCGGCTCGTCTCGCATCCGCTCAACTCTTCGTGTCCGGTGCGCAGCAAGGATCTTCTCGCTCGTGACCTTTACGTTAGCAAACAGCCGATACGCCGCCTTTGTTGCCGCTGCATCGGGACTCGCTTGGTTAATCGGATACTGCGGCTGGCTCGACAACTCCTCCGCTACGCGGCGCACCCGACTCTCGAGCCGCGCATCGCCTAAACTCACCCCCCCTAACTCAAACTGCGACCATCCAACATCAGCTCCGCCGTATTGCTCCTCACCCTGCGTTGATGGTTCATTCATACCTGAGCGTATGCCACGAACTCGGAATTATAGATACAGAATAACGCCGTGATCTTACGTAGAACAAAGAGGACTTGTGGGTAATAGTCAGTGCCGCGCCTCCGCGTTATTTAACCAAAACGCTCGAATGAGTACCAAAGTTTGGGGAGTAGGAGAACGGTTCGGTGAAAGGTTTTGCACCACAAGTCGTGCTAGTCAAGCCAGCACGTTGTGGGTGCAACATCTTTTCGACCGACTGGTTATGCCCGTCAGAATTTAACGCTTGCCGTTAAACGCGCACTGGTATATCATTTTTAGGTGATTAAGAGTTTCAAGTGCAAGGAAACTGCGAGTATCTTCAACCTAGAGAGATCAAAGAGGATCCCTCCCGGTATTCAGCAAATCGCCCTGCGGAAGTTGCGAATGTTACATCGATCAACAAATATCGCGGATTTAAGAATCCCACCCGCCAATCGGCTTGAAAAGTTGTCAGGAAATAGAGCTGGGCAGTGGAGTATTAGGATTAACGATCAGTGGAGAATCTGCTTCGAATGGCATGATGGACATGCGTTTAAGGTAGAGATAGTTGATTACCATTAAGTAGGAAGTTTTCTGAGAAAGGTTAAATTGCTACCTGTACACCCGGGCGAGATTCTCAGTGAGGAGTTCCTTAAGCCCATGGGCCTGAGTCAGAATCGTCTTGCCTTGGCCTTAGGGGTGCCTGCTCGGCGCATTAACGAGATTGTCCTTGGGAAGCGCGGGATATCTGCAGATACGGCCCTTCGTTTATCTGCCTATTTTGGCAACTCCGCCGATTTCTGGCTGGGAATCCAAATGGACTACGATCTCGACACAGCTCGAATCTATACCGGCGCAGCGATAGACCGCGAGGTCAGGCGACGAGCATAATGTTTCACTAATGGGGCGAGTAACACAGCTATACAAACCTTAGCTTCTCGCTCGCTCCGCAGCTAGTGTTTATTATACCAATGCTTGCGACAACCATGCATCGTATTCTTCTCGCTCTCTTTGTTTAAGTTTGGCGTACTCGGCGGGATCATTTTCGCGTAATCGATCCTGGTTGAATGTCAGTGGGTACTCCGCCGCCACCAATAGGTCTCTGAAATCGGTACACGCCAAGTTCGTGTTTTGCTGAATCTTACCTAGGTCGGTGCCAGAGATTCTAAGTACTCCAAGGCGAACGCGTTCCACTTCTTGATGAAATTCTTCCCGCCCGTACACTACAAGGATATCAAGAACCTCCTTACGAAGCGCGGATTCAGGGAATAGACGGGCCAAGACCTGTATCAGAAGAGACGCATAGTCCCTATTCATTGCTGAGCCCTTTGGCGGCATAATGTTTAGGGTTGAGCAGCGGATGGTGGCGTAGTTTCACCGGGGCGGAGACGTTTTTTGCCCACCATCAGCGGTTCAACCCGCGTTGAGGTAACCCGCTCGCTCGACACTACTGGAAGTATGATACCTGCGGAGGAGAGGCTCTGGAAGGCGGAGAATGTAAGCGGCTGATGACAGGTTGAAGCTCTGATATTTTGAGCCACCGGACACCACCACAGCAGGGGCATGAAGCTGTTGGTGCGGGGTTACTCTCCCTGGCGTATTCAGAGTCAACCGCTAATAATCATTCCAGACATTTATGCCTGCTACGAAAGTGACCCCGCACCAAACGTCGCACCAAACGTCGCAAGCGTCACGATATTTCCGTGCAGCGCTACTTAAAAAATGTAATAGTATCAAAGCTTTGCTGCCATTTACATAAATCCGTTGCACCACCACGGGAATTTAGTGTATTTCCGTGGCGCGTTTGCGAGACGTATGTCATCGTAAAGGACATATGTCTTCTCCGTATCTGCGTCGAGCCGTGCGCCTTCGAGAACAGCTCGAGACTAAATCCGTTATCCTATTGGGACCCCGTCAAGTCGGGAAGAGCTCGCTGATTCGATATGAGCTGTCGCCGACAAGGGTATTTAATCTTCTGAAAGCTGACACGTTTCAAGATCTGCTGGTTCGGCCATCGATCATCAGGGAAGGGATTAAGGAGAAAGGTGAGCTGATCGTAATCGACGAGATTCAAAAGCTGTCCTCGCTGATGGATGAGGTGCACACGATGATTGAGGAACACGGCGCCCGCTTTCTACTTACTGGTAGTAGCGCTCGGAAGCTTACGCGCTCACATACGAAGATGATGGGCGGTCGGGCGCGAACGATGTACCTGCATCCGTTCAGTTACAATGAGCTTCCAGAGTTTGATCTAACCCGGGCCCTCACCTTCGGGACGATTCCATCGATCTATCTCAGCGCAGATCCACGCGCAGATATGCGATCCTACGTCGGTGATTACATACGCGAGGAGATCATAGCAGAAGGATTAAGTCGGCGGGTCGATCAGTTCTCACGATTTCTTGAGGTCGCGGCGGTCAGTCATGCGCAGGAGCTTAACTTTGAGGAGATTGGAAGAGATTCTCAAGTTCCTGCCCGCACCGTGCGTGATTATTTTTCGATCTTAGTTGATACCCTATTCGGTGAGATCATCATCCCCTACAAGAAGCATCCGACACGGAAGGCAACTGCTCATGGTAAGTTTTTCTTCTTTGATATCGCTGTTCCGCATGCCGTTAACAAGGTGAGTGAATTGAGCCCGCGAAGCGCGCTGTATGGGCAGGCTCTTGAGCACCTTATATTCCGCGAGCTCCGCACATATCGAGATTACAGGGCCACCGATATGGAAATCACATTCTATCGTGATTCCTCGAAGCGAGAGATCGATTTTTTGATCAATGGAGAGGTTGGGATCGAGGTGAAATCAACAACGCTCGTTCGAGAGCGTGATATCGAAACTCTCGAAGAGATCGGAGCAGAACTTCCTTTGAGGCGTCGCATCGTCGTCTCTCAAGACAGTCATTGGCGCAAACTCCAGAACACAGAGGTGTGGCCGGTTCTTGATTTTCTAAAGAGCCTCTGGGCGGGCGAGGTGGTGTGAAAACTTTTGGTGCAGGGCTACTTTCAACATGCACATAAGCTTAAGCTGCGCGATTAATTGCGGTGTTTGCTTATTCGCAAAAGATCGGCCACCTGTTCGCAGAAAGATCGGCCACCCCTGGATACCCTGTGGGTGTAACGAGCAAGGTACTTTACGACTACCTCGGGGCCAGCAAACGGTGCTTTTGAGCAAACGACCCAATCCGAGGTGCCGCTCTCGATGAGTAACCGCTCGAAGGCATCACGGTCACAAATGTCGTCGGGAAGCTTTAGCCCTTGGCTACGATAGAGTCGCTTGAGCCCCAGGATGAACTTTCCGCGAAACACGGCACTCAGTACCTTGTCAGGCAAAAGGTATCGCTCCGAAAAGAATTTTACCTCTCCCGATGGTGTAATGCCACACGCTGGAATCACACAGTGAATGTGAGGATGAAGCTGCAAGAGCTGTCCCCACGTATGCAGCACAGCAAAGAAGCCAAGTGTGACACCAAGATTGCTTGTACCAAGTTCAAGGAGTGTTTCCCGAACCGACTGAAACAGGAGCTCATACAGTGCTCGTTTGTTGAGGAGCACAAGACGATTTAAGGCATCGGGGAGAGTGAACACCGTATGGAAGTACGGAACCGGTAGTAGTTCTTCGGTTCTCGCATCAACCCAACGAGCGGTCTCACTCCCCTGACACTTGGGACAGTGACGATTGCGGCACGAGTTGTACGATTGCTCAACGTGTGAACAATCAGCGCACCGGTAGATGTGTGCGCCTAGCTCCGCAGTTCTGCAGCGCATGATGTCGCGGGCCACCTTCATGTGAGACGGAGTAGTTGAGCGCACTCATCCCAGTACGCCCGGAACACGTCAGCTACCTCCACTGTGGGGCGACTCATTGATGTAAGGTATCAAGGGTGCCTGCAACAGAGCGAAACACCTTCGTCGACACGTGCGTGTAGACCATGGTGGTTTTGAGTGTGGCATGCCCCAAGAGTTCCCCGATCACACGAATATCGGTGCCTTGCTCCAAGAGGTGTGTAGCAAAGGAGTGCCGGAGTGTGTGCGGGGTCACCCGTTTTGAGATCCCTGCTGCCGTAGCCGCTCGCTCACAAGCTCGCTGCACGAAAGTGTCTCCAAGGTGGTGTCCTTTGCCGTTATCAAACAACCACTTCGCAGGACGATACACCCGGTAGTAGGCTCGAAGCTGCTCGAGGAGCGCTGGCGACAGGTGTGCTTTTCGAGTACGGCGCCCCTTACCGTTTCTGACTAAGATGTACATCTCTTGGGAATTGATATCAGATGGCTCAAGTGTCAGCGCCTCCATCAGCCGTAATCCCGCTCCGTACAGTACAGAGAGGATCGTCTTCTCTCGGGAGTCGGTAACTGTGGCGAAGAACGATGCAACCTCTTCCTTCGTTAGCACGACCGGGATGTTCTTCGAGAGCTTCGGATACGACAGTCGTTCCTTGATCCACTCCTTGCCTGCTGTGTACTTGTAGAAGAAGCGCAGTGCCCCAACTGCCTGCCTGAAGTGCGCAAGGCTCACCTTCCGTTCCTCCTTTAGATGCAGCAGGTACTTTCGAGCGTGGTCGAGATCGAGCTCTAGAGGCACGCGCTTGAAGTACGCAGCGTACCAGCCAACATGTGCGATATAGGTCTTTTCTGTTAGAGGTGAGTAGTTTCTCAACCGTAAATCTTCTCGCATTCGCTCCCGAAGCGCGGTAGTCTTTCTCTCTGCCGTCATCTGTCCTCCTGTGATGTTTGTAGATGTTGTTTGTTGCAACTCAACTCCTACGCCACTTCGGGAGGCAGATTCGACTATTTTCTTCTCTTCTAAATCGCCACCCTAGGACTCGGGTGGTCGGCGGCGGGCTGGGACTGCAACACCTGTCGCTTTCAGAACAAAAAAAATCCCACCGTCAGGCAGGACTTCTCAAATTCACAACAGGACCTCCGCGCGAGCGGGTTAGTTCAACGCCACTATCAGCGGGCGCACCAGCGCTCTGCTGGATTTGATTGTTATGCCCGATCATACTAGGCACCTCCTGGCTAATCAATAAATTAGTTGACAGCGTGTCGCCCATAGGCGACACTTGGGAGTATGGAGGCGCGCCCGAAGAAAATCAAGACCTACGTTCGTGCAAATGGCAAATCTCCATTCGAAGACTGGGTATCTAGTCTTCGAGACAAGTCTGTCAAAGCGAAGATCTTCACCCGAATTGATCGCATGAAGTTCGGGAACTTTGGGGACTGTAAGAGCGTAGGACAGGGCGTGTTTGAGCTGCGCGTTCACTTTGGACCAGGGTACAGGGTTTACTTCGGACTTGTGGGGTCGGAGGTAGTGCTCCTCCTAGTTGGTGGAGATAAGGCGTCGCAGCCAAAGGATATTAACCTTGCACAACGGTACTGGAAGGAGTTCCAAAATGGCTAAACAACAAAAACGAACAAAGAGCCGTAGCTACGATTCTTTTCTTAAGAAACAACTGCGAGACCCTGATATGGCTGCGGAGTATCTGTCGACCGCGGTGCGAGAGGGATCTCTCGAGGGGTTTCTGGTTGCCCTCAAGAGCGTTGCCGAAGCGCACGGGGGCATTGGTACCGTCGCTAAGGTTACTAACCTCAACAGGCAAAGTATGTATCGGATGTTCTCGGAGCGAGGCAATCCAACTGTCTCAAGCCTCCTGACCGTGCTCAACGCCTTAGGAATAGAGATTTCGTTTACATCGCAGGAGAAGAAGCGTCGCGTAGCGTGATGCGTATTAAGAGGGTGCGTCGAGATGGCCTATGCTTTTTACTTTTCCCATTCCTTTAAGTCTGCCTCGCAAAAAATAGTGAGAAAATGATTGTGATGCGAGTCGAAGGCTATTCCGTACTTCGGACTCACCACAAACCCACTTGCTTCAAACGAGTTTAGGTCATGCTTAGCGACGAAAAAGCCGAGATCGGCAAATCCGATCTCCCGGCCTTCTAACTGAAAGTACTCGCTATCAAGCGTGACTTCATGCAAGCCACCATCGCTAGGTCTTAATCGGAAGATTTTATCGGGAAAAATGAGCTCTTTGCTGCCGAGTCGATTTTCGCCGACTCTCTCAGGCTTCCCATGTATCTCGATAATCGTAGCCTCTAAGGATCCGAAACAAATACCAAGCACTTCTTTGTAGGGGGTAAATTTCATTGAGTGCATAATGTTTCAGTGAGCGGGCGCTTTAGCGATCCGCTCGAATAAATTGTTATCCATAAAGAGCATGGATTACATTTGATATACTCTTTAAGGTCGGATTTCCCTCCGGCGATAGAATCCTATGCAGAGTACGACGAGATGTTTTTGACCTCTTGGCTAACGACCCCTTATTTACTGCATCCAAGTGCCCACGGAGTATCTCTTTGAAAGACTCGATATCTTTATCAATAAGACACTGCCAAAATGCACGAAAAACGAGCTCCTGATCCTGTAGTCGCTTCACGCTGCTCGTCTTGATTGTTCCCGTTCTCGTCTTAAGTCGGCGAATCGGAATATCGCTCAAGGATAGCTCTCGCTTTTTTGATGTCGCTTTTTTGGGCATTTTTTCCTCCGCCGTGAATAAGCAGAACAACTCGCTGACCAACCCTGGCAAAATAAACTCTCAGCCCATTCTTCCAACGCAGCTCAGATAGCCCATCGCCGAGATGCTTTGCATCGCCAAGGTGATCATAGTGCTCGATTCGAAACACACGCGATTCCACCAAAGCCTGAATCTTGGCCGACTCGCTCGATAGCCAATTTTCAAACTCTGGAGCGCGAATCACTTGCATGGTTCAAGTGTGCCATATATGGCACACTGCTCACAAGAGTTATTTAGGAGCTGCCTCATCAATTAGCGGCGCCCAAACTCGAGACAAACCTAGAGATTCTGGGAGTCGCCTCATCTCAATTACGTCAGGGTTTGTTAGTTGTCGCCAAAAGTCAAAGCCAAGGGAGCTGTCCAGTGAATTCGCAATAAGCGCCAACAGGTTACCATGAGAGAAGATTGCGGTTGGGAGTCGCGTTTCTTGAAAGACGTCATGCAACACTGCAACCCCGCGAGCTTGCGCTGAAAGTGATGATTCTCCGTCTGGTAGACAAAGATTATGATCATCAAAACTCTCTCGAAGTGCCGCGCGCCAATCGCCATTCTCGACTAGTCCGAGTTGGCGCTCCGCCAATCGCGGGTCTACTTCGATTTCCAATCCTAATGTTTCCGCCAGCGGGCGCGCGCTATCGACGGCACGCCTAAACGGGCTACTCACAATTCGCGCTACCCCTAGCCCTGCAAGGAATGCGGACAGTCGAAGGGACTGCTCGCTCCCCGTCTCGGTTAGAGCGGCCTCAGGCTCTTGGCCCTCCGCACTACAATGGCGAACTAAATATACGCTCATAGAATATTGGATAACGGAAGACGCTCGCCAGTTTGCGCCCAAACGGAAATTGCGGCAAGGCACCAACGGATCGCAGGCGCAAAGCTGGTGGGGCGGTTTGTTATACCGCGGCTGTCTAATGTGGTCCTATTTACAGTCTTTCAGTTGCGCTACGAATCATTAGATTGACTCTCCATAGAGTCAGATTGACTTCCAGTCCGGCACGGCCACTCCAGCGGACGAAAGGTGGTCCAATAGTATCCCTGCGCTCGCGGTGTCTTTGAAATAAAAATAAGTAGAGATGGATTTGCTCTTCTGCTGAATCCTCACTGCGCAGGAGGAAAAAATAAGCTTAAGAGGTTGGCGAAGTTCGACTACTTGTATGTCTGAGAAGTCCAGCCGCCCTCTGAGTACAACCAAATAATCAAGGCGGGTGGGATACGCTATTAGGAGAGGACAGAGATTGTTGTGGGAAGCGCGGCCACCAATAGCAGTCACGGATATTTCAACCCCACCCAGAGAGCTTGCCTCCTTCCTAAGGCGAGAACGAAGCTGGAGAGGACGGATAAGACAAAAGTAAAGGACACAGGCGAGCACCAATACCACAAAGGAAATAAATGGCCATGCCTCTCCCCAAAAAACGTCGCAGGGCACCTCTTTTCCATTAAGCTTACAGCTCGCGAGTGCATCTTCGGTAAGAAATAAGAAAACCATGGAAAAGATCGGAAATAAAGGTCGTGCAAGAGAGCGATAAAGCCAGTGTATGACCATATTTAGAGCGGTATAACGTTAAAGGTGTGGGGCGCGCGAAGGGCACCAGCCCGAAGCGTCCCACACGACCGAATTGTTGTGCGACGTTATGCTAATCTCCCCTATGCTTAGTTGCCAGAGGCTCAAACATTAAAATTTGGGTCTCTTCCCTCGCAATAGTTTGATGCTCCACCCCGCGCGGGACAATGAACAATTGCCCTTGTTCCAAGTGAACTTCTCTATCACGAAATCGGATTGTAAGACGGCCTACAATTACCAGAAAAAGTTCATCTTCATTTTCATGCTGATGCCAAACGAACTCACCTTTAACTTTGGCGATTCTTACTGCTTGTCCATTGAGTTTTGCAAGCGTGACTGGCGACCAAAGTTCATGGATCCGAGAAAACGCATCATTAAGATCTACAGTTTCCATAATTATTTCAAAAACGAGGCCAAGTCGCACAACGCTCAGCGCACGGGGCGCGGCCAACCTCATTTGATGCCAGCAATCGGTATGGCCGCGATCCCGTGCCGTGAGTTGTTATCCCAATTAATCAACGCACATCTCTTTGACGCCTTTTGGCGTGAAATACCTGATTTTCCTCCCTCTCTCGTCTAAACCTAAAGCCTTGCAATAGGTTCAAGTAAATTCAGCCCTTTATACGCCCTGCCTATAGTGTTTTTCAAAAAGATTGAGACGGAAGAATCGGTCATCTAGATTAAGGGTCGGCAGGTGTTGTAGACCTAAAAAATGCTAGGTACTGAGAGT
>JBILFA010000154.1:0-6847 GCA_044351795.1 Bdellovibrionota bacterium
ACTTGCTGTTGTTGTAATTCCCATCTAAGTCCCTCATATTTATCGATCTCACCAATCCAAGTAGAAAAGACTATTCCGTGAATAAGTTTTGATTCTTTCCAGAATTTAAAAATATCCAGCTTAGCTTTTAACTGCCTAATGTCTCTTACAAGCCCCGTAACAAGTACCCAACAGGGGAGTTCTCGTAAAGTATCTAGGTCATATCGCTCTTTTTCCATTGTTACGTGTACCTAAGTGGATTCACCTTGTAGCGTCTCAGTTGGAGACGAACATGTGAGAGTTTCTATAGCCTACAATCCTCATGGTGATAGTGCACCATCCTTTCTGTAAATTCCGGAATTGGTAGAGAGCCGCGCTGAGCGGGGGGCAACCAAAAGCCCCCGCGAAGCGAAGCGCGGCGGAGCTCGGGGAGCGTAGGTTTTGCGCTGACTGGAGATTTCCGGATCGAAAAGTGAGTCGAGGTCATCGTTGATTTTGCAACAAATCAAATCTGATAAAGGAGCTTACGATGACCTCGACTAAAGGAAACGATACGCTGATGCCTGAAGCTTTTGAAACTAGTAACATCGAACGGTACTGATTCGATGCGGGAAGTGTTCCAAAAGCTTCTCAATGAAGCGATGAAAGTGGAACGGGCGGAGGCGCTCGGCGCTGAGCTGTACGAGCGTACACCGGAGCGCATAGGACACGCCAACGGCTTCAAGCCTAAGACGATACAGACCCGAATGGGGGCTATCACGGTTGAGATCCCTCAGGTGCGCGCCCTTTCGTTTTATCCTCAGAGCCTTGAGAAGGGGATCCGGTCGGAGCGGGCACTAAAGCTTGCGATTGCTGAGATGTATGTGAACGGGGTCTCTACGCGGAGGGTCACCGAGATAACTGAGGCGCTGTGCGGACTCGACATTTCTTCCACCCAGGTTTCCAGAGTCTCGAAAGTCTTGGATGACGTGCTCGAGAAATTTCGAACCCGTCAGCTCGGGTGCTTCCCGTATATCTTCCTCGACGCGCGATACGAGAAGGTTCGTCACAACGATGAGGTTATAGACCATGCGGTGCTGATCGCCATAGGAGTCAATCTCAAAGGGCAGCGAGAGGTTCTTGGTGTTTCTACGTCGTTCTCGGAGGCTGAAGTTCACTGGCGAGATTTCCTGCAATCACTCACTCAGCGCGGCTTGCACGGGGTAGAGCTTGTCGTTAGTGATGACCACGCCGGAATGAAGGCTGCCCGCAAAGCTATCTTTCCCAACGTCCCATGGCAGCGCTGCCAGTTCCATTTTGCTCAAAATGCACAGAGCTACATCCCCAAGCGACACCTACGAGAGGAGCTTGGGCAGGCGCTCAGAGACATCTTCACCTGTGTTACCAAGGATGAAGCCCGTCAGAAGCTCCGTGCGACTATCGAGAGCTACCACAAGAGCGCTCCCGAGTGGTGCCGATTCCTCGAGGAGAACATTGAGGAGTGCTTTGCGATCTACGCACTCCCTCGTGATTTCCATCGGAAACTACGAATGGTTAACGGACTAGAACTCGTGAATCGGGAGATTAAGCGTCGGACTCGGGTGGCAACCATCTTCCCCAACTCCGCTTCCTGCCTACGGCTCGTCTCAGCGCTCCTCATCGAGATTCACGAGGACTGGCTGCAGCTCAAGATGCCTTACGTCCACATGGGACAACGACAGAAATCAACTATGGCTAATGACGATACTTTTGCAATTTACAGAAAGAAGGTTGCTTAATCCTCATGGTCAGAGTTTTGTTATTGTTTAGGCAGCCATGAGTACTCACTCTCGTACTGCCTTCCGCCTTGCAAGAGCTACATCAAGCTTGGCATCTCGTGCTTGAAAGATCTCTTCATGTTGTCCAACTAACCTATCATAGGGAGTAACAAAACCAATAGCACAGTGTAAGCGCTTGTGATTGTACTTCTCTATGAGGTCAGTGACGACTCTCTTCGCTTCGTCCAGCGAGAGCGGAACCTTTGGATGGATGCATTGCACGTTCACCACAGATCTGCCGAATCACGCGAGCATCATACGGAGCTGACTGCACTGCTAAGGCGTATGCCGCGTATTTATCGAAACTACCACCGTAAGCCATAAAACTAAGGAAGTGCCATCAAGAGGCTGGAGCGTAGCCGCGTTGAAAAATCTGTACTCGGCCAACGAACAACATCGAGCAGCCCGCCGCCGAACGTTGATGGCATAACAAGCGACTCACCGGGATGCAAGAGGATAATCCCCGGTGTATGAGAGGATGCCAGGAGAGTCGGGATCACGGTGTCTTCTAGTGAAGATTCCCACCGATGAGCAAAGACCACCACCCTGTACGCAGCCCGCTCCCTTCGTAACAGCTTCGCAAGGCTGGGGTAGCTCTGTATCCGAACCGGCGGATCTTTGAATTCGTAAAGTCTCATAGCGGTCATGACGTGACCCTCAGATATCGGAGAACAGATACAGGTCGTCGAAAAATCCAGCATCGCAATCTCGCGCATGAGTGCGTGCAACAGCGCTGGCTCAGGCGTTGTGTGTAGGGGTGTGACGATCACAAGATCCGAGTCCAGTCGACCGTGAGCCCCACTGTCATCCGTGCTGCTTGCCCGATCCACCGCACAGCACGGCTCAGGAAGCCTCATCTCTCCCTGAACTACACCCCACTGGGTAACTCGTAGGTAAACTGTAGTCGGGAAAGCTTGGCACCGAGGGTGTCCGGATACAACAAGGCTGTAAAGCTCCCCTCGAGCGCGTGTTTCGTTCGACGCAGAGGGCCCCGACCGCCCGATCTGTCGATAGGATACACGACCGCCCCAACAGCACCGCTTGCTGTTGAGAGTTTGAGGTTCCACGCCCGTGCAAAAAGGTCAGAAACCCACCCACGCACGAACAGGACGGGGCGACTATCGAACTCGAGCTCTAAGCAAAGCTCGACTCCACACGAGGTCCTCTGCACCTGCCCAGCCTCGCTACCATCGCTCTCCGAGCGCGCGAGGAGGGCCTGAGATAGAGATGACGACATATCTTCGTTCCTACTCCGAAAACCCCACTTCTTGAGAAGTGAGGCGAGCACCGCACATCCCTTTCGACGACAACCAGACTATACTATAGTACAGGAGTGCGGGTTTGAAGCTCGTATCTTTTGACCACCTAACAGGTGCCCTCAATGAAGTGCTCCTATATCGTTATCCACCACTCCGCAACCGAGCCCGATGCATCTGTCGAAGATATCCGAGCGGCGCATCGTGCGCGAGGATTTATCGACATCGGATATCACTACCTTATCCACCCAGATGGAACCGTCGCCGCAGGCAGACCGGAGCATCAGGAAGGTGCCCATGCTCGCGGACTGAATTCCCGAAGCCTAGGGATCTGCTGTATCGGTAATTTTGAGACGACTCAACCAGACCCGAGACAGATCCAGGCGCTCACTGAACTTGTTATACTCCTCACTCGCCGATATGCAGTCGCCCCACATCGTATCATCGGGCACCGTGATGTCATGCGGATCTCCCCTGCTGCAACCGTTACCGTGTGCCCTGGGACGCACCTCGCATGCCACATACCTCAGATCCGTTCTAAGGCCCTCTCCTGCTTGCTAGCCGATAACGGCTACGAAAATTCACGTGTGCTGGACATACCAGAAGACCAACAATCACTCACACAGTCTAGGTCGTGCAGCGCAAAGAGTGACCAAGCAGCCCTGCTATACCTCGTTCGATCTCTCTCAAACCTCGAGCCCTGCGATGGTGAAGGAATACAGCCGCTCAACCTCTTTGAGGTTCTGCGGTCTTGTAGTGTGACCGTCACGGTCCTGGTTGAACAGCTTGAGGATCCTTCACACAACCAGGGGATCGTGGCTCACCTCGACTCGCTCGGCGTAACTCACCGAGTACTACCCACTAACAATGCGCTAGAGGCGTTTAGCGGGGACACCCTCTGTCTGATTCAAGGCTATGAGTTCGCTCTTCAGACGATTAATCGGATACGCGAGCTACTTCCCCAGGCCCGCATAGCGATCCATGCGAGCACGCTCGGTTGGCTCACGCGGCGAGAGGCTTGCATCGTCGCCACATCTCATGCCACCGACTCTCAGGCTGCTGCACAAAGAGCGCTCGAACTATCGGCCTACATCCTCGCTGATGAGGTGTGGGTCTCTGCCAGCTACGACCAAGTAAGCCTTCAAGCAGAGCTCCCTCAGGTAAAGACCCGTGCGATTGGCCGTCTCTGTCACCCGTCAGACTCTGCCCAGCAGCTCCTCGGCGATAGAATCCTCTGTCTAGCCGACTTTACCCCGCAGAATCGAGGAGAGAGCGAAGGCTGGCTTGAGGATCTCCTCACGGCACTTCGTCTGCGGAGCCCTCACACGCTCCCCCTAGATATAGCTGGTGACGATCCTCCCGAGTCAATACGGCGACTCGCCAAGGCTGCTGGCGTATCACTCATGCCCCACTACGTACCGGCTCAACCCCTACCACGCCTCGTCCTGGCTCCCATCTGGCCCGGCATTCCTCACGTACTACCTCTGCGAAGCCTAATCGAGCAGGGCATCCCGCTTATGACGAATACTCACGGCAACGCACGCCTAGGTTTGCGCCACGGCCACGAGCTCCTCGTAGCCGATACTACAGACGAAGCGCTCGAACTTTTGACCCAGGTACAATCTGGAGCACGCGATCTCGACGAGATGCGCCGGTGTGCTCTCAGTCAGCTATCTCTCCAGTGCAGCCGACAGACGATCTCCAAACTGGTGCTCGCCTCGTTAATAGCACCCTCTGTAGTGATCGCCGTGCACTCGCGCGGAGATGGCAGATATCTTGAGCAGTGTCTTGGCTCCTTGTGCACAAACATCCGTAGTCCCCATCCCCCAATCCTTATCTTTAATCAGGCAAGAAGAACACCGGACCTGAAGCCTCTGCAAGCGACGGGTGTAGAGGTCTCGTTCGCAGGAACGATATCCGACACCACTCCCCTTGCAATATGCCGCGCTGTAACTGAGCGATATCCGAAGCACGACATCGTTCTTATACAGGACGATCTCGTAGTACAGCACAGCGGATGGCTTAACTCTCTAGCCGATTGTGCTTATTCAGCACCACAGGTGGTCGCATCGTGCGGTATGATTACAAGCACCAACAAGGAGATCGTAGAAGCTGGCGCTGAGATGAATCTCGCGGGGTATAGCCACACTCTTGCTCAGAGCAAGCCCGTGTATTTCCCTGAGGCATTATCCCATCGAGTTGTCGGATTCGGATCGTCGTCGTTACTCTATCTGCGACGCGATGCACTCGATCTATTCGCTCATTTTGAGCCCTGCTCTTCTGTACCCCTGCATCAGATAGCGGAATTGCAGTACCGAGCACACGCACACGGGTGGTCGACTCGTTATACCCCACTGTGTGTCGCTACCACACTGGCGGCAGAGTTTTCCTTTGTGGAAACCCCTAAAGAAACGCTCGACGCAGGCGGCTTCCGCTCGTCGATTACGGACACATCATTCGAGGAATACAATGGCTAGCATAGCGCTTATCGCTCTGGTAGTGCTCCCGCTCTGCTTCATCTCGTTGGCGCTCGGGTTCGTATGCTGGTCATACTACCGGGCCCCGATCGCCCAGCTCCGCGACCGTTACACATTTCGAACGCCGCACGCGCCGCAGAATATACCCAAAACAACGGGATTAATGTCACCCGACCTCATTCCTTTCGAACAGCTACCTGGGAGCCTCGTGGTGTCGCTACTACTTCACGAAGACGATCTGTTTTTTTGTCATCAAGGTTTTAATTGGCGTCAGATCAAGCATCGCATACGCGCATTTTTGTACACAGGGGTGTTAGCAGGTGGTAGCGGAATCACGCAACAGCTCGCTAAAAATCTCCAATACGGTTCAAGCCCTGATGCAAAGCTGCTGCCGGCGATACACAAACTGCGCGAGACCGGTTGGACCCTTGCCCTGGAACGCAACTTTACCAAGTTTGAGATCCTCTCCCTGTACCTTGACTGCGTTCGCCTGGGACCACGCGCGGTGTTCGGATTTCGAGAGGCTGCTCGACGTTACTTTGATTGCACGATCTCATCGCTCTCCCTTGAGCAGATCTTTTTACTGGTCGGAATACTACCGCGCCCGATGGCGATAATCCGCAGTTTATACTCAAGCGATCTCCCTCAAGAGATACGATACCGTCAAGCCTGGATTACATTTTGCGATCTCTATCGCCTCACCATTGCTCGCAGAGGTTGGAGATACCTTAATACTATCGATCGTCTACCACTCAGTGAGGCGGTTGAGTGGATGCGTTCGTACGACTCCTTCACAGCACGGGGAATGTCACATAGCCTCGAGGTTGCCCTTGAGGCTCGCGCTACTGAGGCAACCGAGCGTCTTCGTCACATTGTGACAGAGCTGTCACTCAAGCTGCAAGACAGGAACGTGTGCGCGAAGCCGTCTTGGCCGACCTCGCATTTAATGTGCGTGCCGTCGGATAAACGCCGCGAAACAAGATCGCGAGTATAAATACGACCGTAACCGCTACAGAAATATCTCCAAACACTATGCTCAAGCCGAAGAGGTCGGTAACGAGGTGCGGCGCAATCTGAAAAACCAACGGAACCTGGGTGAGCACAAGCATTAATAGTAGAAACAGTACGGCCTTGAGATAGAGCGAGCTCTTAGGATATTCCGCCTGAAGGAGATATCGCAGCGAGAGCAGCAGAACCGGTAGAAATATAAAATAAACCCTGCGCGAGTGATTTTTGAAAAAAATCACTCGCAATAGCAGGGCGAGCGCAATCTTGGCTTGCCCAAGTTGCGCCGTAAAAGACAAAAAAACACGCGGGCTGCAGAAAGGATCTATCTAGG
>JBILFA010000031.1:0-30741 GCA_044351795.1 Bdellovibrionota bacterium
TGGCGCGAGCCAAGTTCGAATAGGAGCATGCCGACCAAGTTCGAGATAGGAACGAGGTCCGCCGGGGTCCAGGGAACTCCCTGGCCGTGATTCGAATCTTGGCGCGAGCCAAGTTCGAATAGGAGCATGCCGACCAAGTTCGAGATAGGAACGAGGTCCGCCGGGGTCCAGGGAACTCCCTGGCCGTGATTCGAATCTTGGCGCGAGCCAAGTTC
Source organism: Bdellovibrionota bacterium (assembly GCA_044351795.1). Taxonomy (GTDB): domain Bacteria; phylum Bdellovibrionota_C; class UBA2361; order UBA2361; family OMII01; genus OMII01. The sequence goes on from JBILFA010000031.1 coordinate 216, forward strand.
GAATAGGAGCATGCCGACCAAGTTCGAGATAGGAACGAGGTCCGCCGGGGTCCAGGGAACTCCCTGGCCGTGATTCGAATCTTGGCGCGAGCCAAGTTCGAATAGGAGCATGCCGACCAAGTTCGAGATAGGAACGAGGTCCGCCGGGGTCCAGGGAACTCCCTGGCCGTGATTCGAATCTTGGCGCGAGCCAAGTTCGAATAGGAGCAAGATAGTGGCGGAGAGAGGGGGATTCGAACCCCCGATAGGGGATTAGCCTATACACGCTTTCCAAGCGTGCGCCTTCAGCCACTCGGCCATCTCTCCGCAAGGCAAACTGCAATGACATCAGCCATTTGACTGATTCGCCAGAATTTATTCAGGATCCTGAATGGCGGAAGGGAAGGGATTCGAACCCCCGATACCGTTTCCGGTATTCCGGTTTTCAAGACCGGCGCCTTCAACCACTCGGCCACCCTTCCGCTGGCGAGGTCGCAGGTTATCCTAGATCTTTTATAACAAGCAACGGTTACCCGACAGAATAGTGCGCTAGCTTACCTTGCTAAAGTTGATGAATCTGATACCCTTCTCGACCTTGTGCGCTCTTAGCTCAGCTGGATAGAGCATCTGACTACGAATCAGAAGGTCGGTGGTTCGAATCCTCCAGGGCGCACCAGTTTTCGTTCCAGCAGTACTTACGAGAAGGGTAGCTCTTTGGAGATGCTCGCTCAGTTCCCCCCGCGGAGAGATGGCCGAGTGGCTGAAGGCGGCGGTTTGCTAAATCGTTATACGGCCTAAAAGCTGTATCGGGGGTTCGAATCCCCCTCTCTCCGCCATCGTTTTTGCTCCTATTCGAACTTGGCTGGCGCCAAGATTCGAATGACGGCCGGGGAGTTCCCCTGGACCCCGGCGAAGCTATTTTGTTCCTATTCGAACTTGGCTGGTTTGTTCCTATTCGAACTTGGCTGGCGCCAAGATTCGAATGACGGCCAGGGAGCCTCCCTGGACCCCGGCGAAGCTATTTTGCTCCTATTCGAACTTGGCTCAAGCCAAGATTCGAATGATGGTGATGGCCAGCGCCCCTGAAGCCTCCCAAGCTTCTTTGGGCCGTCGCGGAAATCAGTGGGGTGGTAGGGCGCAGTGATAACCTCTAACTCTTTGGTCTCACACTCAAATGAGCCGGTTCCACGTGCACGTGCTCGTAACCGTACCCGTACTAAAACCTTTATCCCCGTGTCGCTCTATTAAAGCACTACGCTTACGAGACCTCTCTCCAGATGAGTCTCGCCTTGGCAGTCTGTTGTGCACCGGGTTTTGGGTGATGTCTTCACGTCATACCTCCACCAAAGCTAGCTGCTTTATCGGGTACGTTCACATGTTTACGTTTACGAGCACGGCCGGATAGCAGCAAAGACTTTATGCTCGCCTCAAAAGAGAGGTGAGCAAATAGTACATTGTCGCAAAGTTCCTCAGGCCTTACTCTCGTTTTACACTTTTGTGTTGTGTTGACGATTATGAAAGCCGCTTCAAGTTTCCTCCTCTCAATTATCGCTCTTCTGTTCTCCCTGGTTTCGGAGAGCTCCGCGATCACCATAGACGAGTTTATTGCCGCCGTTCCATCTGCGAGAAGTGAAAGTCTCAATGAAGTTGGAATTTCAGAGGTGTCAAGTAATCGTGCCTTGGGCGGAAAGAGGCAGCTGGCAGTCGTCAAAACTTCAGACGATTGGGGCGATGCCGTGCTCGGTACCGGAAATAAGGTAATTTCGGGGGTAACAACGCCAATTCTGGCCTTTACGCTCGGTGTTAATGCTGGCCGTGGCAGAGTTACATGGGATGCCGATAATTTTCCGAAGTTCCTCTCGCCAAATGGCCTCGGCTCCATCGACTTGACTGATGATGGAGCAAGCGCGTTCGAAACGGGGCTCGTATCTTTCGACTACCCGAGTGACGCGACCCTCTCGCTTCGTTTGTATGATTCACGCTCCGAAGATGGTTCGAGATATTCGGAGGTAACGATAACCTTGGACCAAAGGTACGAGGCTCCAACGGCTTTTCCGCTCAGGATTCCCTTCTCTCTCTTTACTACTATAGGTTCGGCAACAATTGCTGCGCCTGGTGGCACCACGTTCAAAACGACTACCGTTTTTGGATCTCTTGGTGGTGTCGACATCACCAAGGTGGGGGCCATTGAACTTAGCCTTGCCGGTGTTGCGGCTGACATTACGATCACAAGCCTGCGCACCAATGGTAAGTGTACCTGGTTTCCCAAGCCCGACGGTGACATCGCCGATCGATGCGGGATCTGCTATCGCGATGCAGACCCGAACTACAGCTATGAGGCTAACAAGGCCTTCGATGGTTGCGGCTTATGTCCCCAGGATATTGGCTACCTCTTTCCGGGAGGACAACGTGACGACTGTAGCGTCTGCTTGAAGGGCCCTTCAGGTTATACCTATGAATCTCCCAAGGATTCCTGCGGGCTCTGTCCGAGCGCCCCGAATTTCGGCAAGTCCAAGGATCCTTGCGGTGTATGTGGTGGGGATGGGCGATCGTGTGCTGATTGCTCGGGAACCCCCAACGGCACGGCTCAATTAGATCGATGTAACGTCTGCGGCGGAAATGGGACGACCTGTCTCGATTGCCTCGGAGTTCCTTTCGGTACTGCCGGAATTGACCAGTGTAATGTGTGCAACGGCGATGGTACGGCTTGCCTTGACTGCGAGGGGACTCCATTCGGCAGCAAAGTTGTCGATGCATGTGGAGATTGCGGTGGTTTAATAGCCGCTCTTCAAAGCTGCCCGAAACCCGCCCAGTGCGTGACTGTTCAGGCCACCGCCAAGGTGAAAAAGTTCGAGCGCGGCCTCGCCAGAAAAGCACAGAGTTTGAGGACTAGATTTCTAGACGAAAAGAAGCGATCAGAGCGGGTGCAGTGCGGTATTAACACGGTGGCTTCGGAAGCTTTGGTCAGTGGTGCGTATGCACACATCGTGGGGCGTAGTAAGGAGATCTTTTCCCAGGGAGTTGAAGTGTGTGGAGATTCCTGCGTAACCGTTTCGTACGCTGAGGATGTCGAGAGCCTCTTGCCGTACTTCAAAACCATAGAGAAGGAAGCGAAGTTCCTCGCGCGTCGTGTGAAGAAGTGCTACTCACGAGTTGGAGTAGTGCGAACCGCAGGGGGTACCAATGGCCTCGCCCAGACCATTGGCACCGTAAATCAAGGTCTTAGAGGGCTCATAGCGGAGTGCCGGGAGCAAAAGGCGTGTCCACCGCCGCGTAAATGATCGCGCGTAGTGACGAGTAGGCGACGGGATTAAAGGCTCATTCCTCTTCAAGGAGATATCGGGACATGACAGCGACACGTGGATTTTCCACGTTGAAGGCACGTGGAACCTGTTAAGTGTTTGAAATCAATTGCAGAGCGCAGCCTTGCTCTTCGAACCCGGTAGCCCCATAGGGTCATCTTAAACCCTGAGGATCCGTGCTTATAAGAGAGCGATCCGCGAGACGATCCGCACTATGGTAACGACTACCGAAACAGCGCCACTTTACCTACTCGTTCATAGCGATCATCCGCTCGATCCTATAGGACCCAACAGCGGAGCGGAGATGGCGACCTTGAATCAAGCTCGCTATCTGGCCGCTTCGGGAAGAAGGGTGTGCGTGGCAGCTATACTCAGGCAGCCGATCAGCTTTGATCGCGGGGTTCATTTCATAGATCTGGGAGCATCGTACGATATCGAACGCGCCTTAGACTTTGCTGACCGGCAGGGTACATACGTATTGCTAGCAGCAGGCAAGGCTTTTGCGTTGATGCTTTCTCGACGTCGTGAACAGTGTATTAGACGAATCTTTATAACTCACGACAGGTGTGCCGGCGATTCGGGCCTGAAGCCTGAGGTGTTGAATCTGCATTGCGACAAGATCCTCTCGGTATCTCATGCGCAAAAGGAGAAACTGGTGAGCGAGGGGGCTCCCGGTGAGAAGATGATCGTGGTGCACAACGGAGTAGATTTCTCGATCTTCAATCCAAGCCCATCGGAAGCGCATTCACCGCGGCGGCTGGTGTTTTCGGGGGCGCTTGTTCCCGACAAGGGGGTTCACTTCCTCGTTCAAGCGTTTTCGAACCTCAAGCCGCGCTATCCGGATCTTGAGCTCGAGATATTCGGGAGCTCATCGCTGTGGTCACGTGGAGAGTATCTCGATATCCCCGCGCTCACAGCGGCGCTCCCCGGATTGGTGTTCCGCGGAAAGAGCTCTCAATCAGAGATTGCGGAGGGATTCCGCCGAGCCGGTATATGCGTCGTGCCCTCGATCTGGTTTGACCCGTATCCTCTCACCTCACTCGAAGCACAGGCGTGTGGAACGCCCGTTGTTGCATTCCGCATGGGCGGACTGCCCGAAGGGATCGTGCACGACCAGACCGGGATAGTAGTCGATGAGATCTCGGCAGAGGCGCTCACGAGGGCTCTCGATCAGCTTTTGCGCGATCCGGCGCTCATGCGAAGGATGTCTGAGCGCGCCGCTCAGAACGCCGCACGGGCATTTCGATGGGAGAGCGTTATTGAGAAGATCGTCGCTGTATGTGAGGACGCAACGCCTCCTGAGAAGCCTGGCGATCTTTTTTCATCTGAGTCTCTCGAGGTTTATGGATCCCTATCCGGGTTGCTTGGGTAATCCAACTGTTCGATCTCGCGGGAGTTGAGGTGAACACCGAATCGCGGAAGCCACAGCAGGCCGATAGTCGTTACAGGAATGTACTGACAGAGGTGTACTAGCACCGAATAGGCGATCGCTTGAGCGTGACCCACTCCGAAGAACTCGAGCGATTTGACGCAGAAGAACTGAAAGAGCCCTAGTCCTCCGGGACTGCTTGGGATCAATACCCCGAGGTTTACGATGCTCATCACGAACAGAGCACCCTTGAAGGAGAGGTCGATACCGAATGCGTAGGCGCACCAGTAAAACATAAAGGCCTCGACCGTCCAGATGAACAACGAGGTGCTCAGAACCAGGAATAAGGTAAGGGGTGTCCGTACCGCTAAAGCAACTCCCTCGAAGAGTCCACGTGCTAGGTCTCCTATCCGATTTGTGGGAAGATAGCGGTCCCAGTAGGTATGAGTCCATCCGACGACAAGGACCGCAGCAAGCGCTAGTGAGAAGAGCACGATGCCCAATGATCGCGCTTGATCGGCCCAGTCAGGGAGCTCGAGCTCTCCGGCGCCGATGAGGAGTAATACTACAATTGCAGATCCATCGAAGATGCGTTCGACTAAAACGCTCGAAAAGGCAACTGTCCTTTTGATACCGGCGCTTTTTCCGACGACATGTGCCCGCACAACTTCGCCGAGTCTTGCCGGGAGAACGTTGTTGGCGGCGTAGCCTATGAAAACTCCTCCCAATGCCTGACGGAAATTGAGACCCGGCAGAAGGAAGAGGGAGCGCAGACCACGTATTTGGTAACCGAAGAGATAGATCGCCGCTAAGATCAAAGGCTGCCACCATGAAACCGTGCGCAAGCTCTCTATGAACTGAGTCCACTCCACGTTTCGGAACACCAACACGAGAAAGAACGCGCTGATAAGCCACCCTATATGCTTTTTCCACCCCTCCATACGCTCTGTATCCTATGTTTTGAGCTTCAGTATCATGCCGAGCAGAAAGCCTACGGCAGCTCCACCTAAGTGTGCCGTGGAGCTTACCTCGGGCACCATGAAATCAAAGACAGCCTGGAGGACTACAATCTGTGTCATCGCGGCCAGTTGAGCCTTGGCAAAGAGGCTACCCGAGCGACGTAGCGCTTTGAGTGCAATCGCAGCCTGCAGGCCGACCATTCCGAGTACGCTCGCTGATGCTCCAAGCATCAGGATGTGGTCGTTCGGGTAGAAGAGCTGTCCTAGCCCCAGAGCGATCGCCATACCTCCCATGCCGCACACGACATAGGCAGCTGCGAATCGCATGATCCCCAACAGGTTCTCCGCCAGTGGACCAAGAAACCAGAGCCCCATCATGTTGAAGAGAAGGTGTAGTAGTCCCCAATGGAGAAACTGGGCCGTCACTAGTCGCCACCACTGCCCCTGATCGAGGAGCAGCGGGGTGTAGAGGGCCCCAAGGGCGATGAATCCGCGAGGGTTGTCTGTGGCGTTATAAAGAAACTGAACGCCAAAGGCTGCGACATTGAGCGCGATAATCGCCTTGGTGACCGGTGCCGACAGAGGCGCTGTCGTAGAGCGTGAACGGGCGTATAACTTGATACTACAGATGTAGATAACGAGTATTCCAAGGGCTATAAAGCCAGCGCTATCCGCAGCTACAAACCAGGCCAATCCGCAGGCTGCGAGAGCAATAACGTTTACGACCGGAATCCATTGAGGAAGCCGAGAGCGGAATTTGAGAATGCTGTAAAGGTCGCCTGCTAAATTAAGGACGGCGATTAAAAATAAAATATAGTTCATATCCATCGGCTTGCGGGCACCATACTGCCTTAGTCGCTTCTGAGCAATCTTGGTATAGGGGCAGGTGGGACGGTGTTGCACACTCTTTTGAAACGGCGCCGAAAACGGCATGAAATCATGAATTACAGCGTTGTCCTTATGCCGCTAGAACGTGTAAAAATACCGTCTACTCAAGGATTGTAAACTGCCTCAAGAATTTCCGTTCCCGGCATAAAAGGTGATTCATGACTCATAACCTCTTCAACACTCTCCAGCATTTCAAAACCGGCTCAGGACGGGACGCGCAACTGTATTCACTCCCTGCGCTCGAGCAGGCGGGGGTTGGAAAGATATCCAAGCTGCCGGTCTCAATTCGTATCGTGCTCGAGTCGGTGCTTCGGAATTTCGACGGCTCGCGGGTAGAGGAGCGTAATGTGCGTGAGCTTGCTGCTTGGAAGCCGAATGAGGAGCGTGCTGCGGAGATACCTTTCGTTGTGGCGCGCGTCTTGCTCCAGGATTTTACAGGTGTTCCGCTCGGAGTCGATCTGGCCGCTATGCGTTCCGCCGTCAAGAAGCTTCAAAAAGACCCTGGGATAATTGAACCGCTGGTGCCGGTGGATCTCGTCATCGACCATTCGGTGCAGGTCGATTATTCAAATCGAAACGATGCGCTGGAACTCAACATGAAATCGGAGTTCGAGCGCAATGAGTCACGCTATCAATTCCTGAAGTGGTGTAAGCAGGCGTTCAATTCGTTCAGTGTCGTACCGCCGGGGTTCGGTATCTGCCATCAGGTCAATCTTGAGTACTTAGCGCAGGGGGTTCTAGAGAGAGCCGGTGTGTTTTTTCCTGATACCCTCGTAGGTACTGACTCGCACACTACGATGATCAACGGATTGGGCGTTGTCGGCTGGGGAGTCGGTGGCATCGAGGCAGAGGCAGCAATGCTGGGGCAGCCGGTGTATTTCCTCACTCCGGATGTGATCGGCTTTCATCTGCACGGCAAGCTTTCGCCCGGCGTAACTGCAACCGATCTCGTCTTGCACGTCACCAACGTTCTCCGCAAGGCGAAGGTGGTCGGAAAGTTCGTGGAGTTCTTCGGAGAGGGAGCCGAATCTATTGCAGTGACCGACCGTGCCACGATCGCCAACATGGCCCCTGAATACGGTGCTACCATGGGCTTCTTCCCCGTAGATGAGCGCACATGTGAGTATCTTCTCGCAACAGGGCGCTCGAAGGAGAAGGTCGATACCTTCAGGAATTACTACCAGGCGCAAGGACTCTTCGGAATTCCCAAAAAGGGGCAGTGCGAGTACTCACAAGTGCTCGATCTCGACCTCTCGGTCGTTAAGCCAAGCGTTGCAGGCCCCAAGCGTCCTCAGGACAAGATCATCTTGGGAGACGTCAAAACGACCTTCTCAGGACTCTTTTCGCAGGGGCTTCAAGAGGGTGGGTATGGGAAGAAGGTTGAGGAGCTTTCACACAAGTTTTCCATATCTGTGCCGGAGCATGGCGTGGGGAGTGAAGATCCCTCCTCTTCTGCGGTTGATGTCGGGCATGGCGAGGTATTCATAGCGGCGATCACATCGTGTACCAACACCTCCAATCCGAGCGTTATGATCGGTGCCGGCATTCTAGCGAAGAAGGCTGTCGAGCGTGGTTTGAGGGTAAAGCCGTTCGTGAAGACCTCGCTCGCTCCAGGGTCGCGGGTGGTCAGTGAGTATCTCAATCGAACCGGTCTACAAACCTATTTCGATAAGCTTGGATTCCAGGTTGTGGGGTATGGTTGTACGACCTGTATCGGCAACTCAGGGCCTTTAGACGCTCACGTCGAAGAGTGCATCACGAAGAACGATCTCGTCGGCGCTGCTGTGCTGTCGGGTAATCGCAACTTTGAAGCGCGCGTTCATCAGAACATCAAAGCAAATTTCTTGATGAGCCCCCCATTGGTCGTCGCGTATGCGCTTGCGGGGTCGGTACAGATCAATCTCGAAACTGAGCCACTCGGAGTCGGACATGATGGCAAACCGGTCTTTCTTAGGGAGATTTGGCCGTCCTCAGAGGAGATCCTCTCGCTGATACCACAAGCCTTTGATCCGGAGATGTATCATCGGCTCTACAGTAACGTGGTAGCAGAGAATCCGTTGTGGGATAAGGTTTCAACCACCACAGGAGTAGTCTATGAGTGGGACACCACATCGACGTACATTCAAGAGCCTCCCTATTTCGAGGGATTCAGCCTTGAGCTCAAACCTGCAGAGCAGGTGGTGAGAGCCCGAGCTCTTGCGATCTTCGGTGACTCAGTTACCACGGATCACATTAGTCCAGCGGGATCCTTCAAGAAGGACTCGCCAGCAGGGAAGTATCTCATCTCTCGAGATGTTGAGTTCAAGGACTTCAATAGCTATGGAGCGCGACGCGGCACGCACGACGTCATGGTGCGCGGCACCTTTGCTAACGTGCGGATCAAAAACGTGATGGTGCCCGGCGTTGAGGGCGGTGTGACGATTCACCAGCCGAGCCAGGAGCGGATGTCGATCTTCGATGCCGCGCTACGATACGCCGAAACCAGCACACCTCTCGTTGTTTTTGCCGGGCATGAATACGGCACCGGAAGCTCCCGCGACTGGGCGGCAAAGGGTACGCGGCTTTTGGGCGTCAAGGCCGTGATCGCCGAGAGCTTTGAGCGCATTCACCGTAGCAATTTGATCGGCATGGGGGTTCTTCCGTGTCAGTTCTTGAACGGACAAAACGCAGGTAACATCGGTATCAAGGGTGATGAGACGTATACGTTGCGTGGGTTGGAGAGCGGTGTGCGCCCGGGGCAGGATATCGTGTTAGTCGTCGACAGGTCGGATGGATCCTCTTTTGAAGTTCCGCTCCGGTTGCGCGTTGATACGAACATCGAAGTTGAGTACTACAAACATGGCGGAATTTTGCAGTATGTCCTCCGTCAGCTTCTAGCGAAGGGATAAGAAATGAAGAGGTCATTGTTAGTGTTCGCCGCGTTTGCGGTCGGGTTGTCTGTGTCGTATGCGTGGGCAAGCGATGAGAAGGTAGTAGACGTTCATGCGGTAACAGCTGAGGGTGTCGGGGCGTCGATCGGTACCGTGACGTTCCGTGATACCGAGAACGGCTTGGAGATATCTCCTAGCCTCAAAGGTCTCACCCCCGGGGAGCACGGCTTTCATATTCACGAAAATCCCGACTGCGCCCCCAAGGAGAAAGATGGAAAGATGACAGCGGCGCAAGCTGCTGGGCCCCACTACGATCCTCGCGCTACCGGCAAACATCTCGGTCCCCACGGCAGGGGACATGGAGGCGATCTTCCCAAGATAGTTGCCGGTCATGATGGTATCGCATCAACGACCCTTCGCGTTGAGGGCCTCAAGATCGCTGATATTCTAAACCGCAGTGTTATGGTTCACGCCGGTGGCGATAACTACTCGGATAACCCAGCGCCTCTAGGCGGTGGGGGTGCGCGCATTGCGTGTGGAGTTATCAAGTAAAAGTGGCTCATCGTGGAATCGAGTGGGTAGCATCGGGACGTGCACGTAAACGTACCCGAAAGTGCTTAGATTCCGGGTAGGTGCACGTTTACGAGCACGAGCACGAGCACGTTCACGTGAAATGAACTATCATCCACAGTTTGCGTTACAGTCTCCTAGGAAAGGACGCGATGACGAGCGAACAGAGCCTTACACAAGAGTTGGTCGATGGTAGTGATGTCTTGCGCGGCGCTACTGTAACAGCTGTCGAAGAGCTTGCCGGGGACATGTCCACACGTCGCTTCTCGCGTGTTGTGTTGGCTAATAGCCCTGTACCGACAGCGATCATGATGACCCTTTCCGGCGCCCTAGGCCCGGTTGGTGGTGGTTCTCGTGGGCTTACGCAAGATGACACCTATGTTGAAGTTGGGGCGTTTCTGGGAAAGCACGGGATTCGAATCCCCCGCTTGTACGTGGATGCTCGAGTCAGGGGTCGTCTACTAGTCGAAGATGTCGGCACCTTTTCGCTCCTTGATTTCGCGCAAGGCACAGGCGGATTAAGCGATTCTGCGCTGCACGGACTCGGAAGTGATCCCCTTGCAGCTCTCTATTCCAAAGCGCTTCGATTCGAAAGGATCTTTGCAGCGCTGCCGAAGGACGAGAAGGTCGTTATCTACCAGCGCCGCACAACGACTGAGCAGCGAGCTCAGCAGATACATGAGTTCCTGGAGCACTACGCGCAGCCCCGCGGGCTGGCAGAAGCGGACGCTGTCGTTGTTAGAAAGCTGATGGATGTTGTGTGTGAGCGGGTCGAACATCACCCACTTCAACCCTCACACTTCGACTTTATGGCGTCTAACATCCATGTGCTCCCGGATGGGGAGCTGTGTCTGATCGACTTTCAAGATATGTGTCTCGATTCGCCGGCGCGTGACATCGTGTCGCTCTTGAATGACAGAGATTCCGATTCGGCGCTCGGAAGGGAGCGGCAGCGAAGACTTCTTTCGTTCTTCATGACGGAGATAAATTCCTATCCTTCATTTCCGCAGCTCTATGATGAGTATCTGTTGTTGTGGGACTTTCGCGTTTCAGGCCGGTTTGCTCTTCTGGCAGAGAAGCGCGGCGTTGAGCGCTACAAAATGTGGATCCCCGGTACTCTGCGCAGGCTCGGTCGCACCCTTGTAAGAGCGAAGCAGACGATTCCGTATGCTGAGGACGCGCTTGCTGTGCTTGCACGCTTTTCGCCCGAGGTCGAGCAGGGGCGGCGTGATCCGTGGGACTTTCCGGTGTGAGTAATCGCATCCTTATTCATAAATTCCTCTGTAAGGCTGTGGCGGGAAAAGATAAAGGCTCATCGGGCTTTCGAGCACGTTCACGAGGAAATGCGCGTTTATTTTCCAAAACAAGGGGTTATGTTCTCGCAGCGCTCGCCGCCACCCACTCGATTCCACGATGAGCCAAGATAAATAGGTTTACGAGCGGGAGAGGCTCGTGTTCGCCGTATTTCCTACTCGTGGAGAGTCTTGTTGTGGCTCTCTTGGAGCAGGTGGTACTCTGTAGGAAGAGTGTTTGCCGTAACGGCCGTAGGTATCGTGGAGCAGCGCATATGGAAGACGATAAGGGACATGCAATCCTTGACGCGCAGACCGTAGAGCAGTGCGTTATAGAGCAGAACTGGAGTAAGTACACCGCTCAGGACCACAGTACCTGGAGGACGTTATTCAATCGACAGATCGAAACTCTCAAAGGACGAGTGTGTGGTGAGTACTTCGAGGGGCTCAAGACGCTGCACCTAACCGCCGATCAGGTTCCAAACTACGAGGAGATGAACAAGCATCTGCGCGCAGCAACCGGCTGGGAAGTGCTTCCCGTACCGGGCCTCATAGCATCGCGACCGTTCTTCTCTATGCTTGCCAATCGGCAGTTTCCGGCGGGCACCTTTATTCGTACCCCTGAGCAGCTTGATTATCTGGAGGAGCCCGACATCTTTCACGATGTGTTTGGCCATGTGCCGCTTCTCACCAACCCTGCCTATGCGAGTTATATGCAGGAGTATGGTCGGGGAGGTCTGAGGGCGATGGACCACAAGGGGGTGAAGTTTCTCGCGCGCCTCAATTGGTACACGATTGAGTTCGGTTTGATTAAGAGTGGTGGTGAGATTAAGGCATACGGAGCCGGGATCATGTCTTCATACGGGGAGGCAAAGTATGTCATGAGTGACCCCTCTCCTAACTTTCTCCAATTCGATTTGGAGCGAGTTCTACGAACCGGTTACTACATCGATGATTTTCAAGCGACCTACTTTACCATCGACAGCTTCGAAGCCCTCTTTCAGGAGTGTATTGAGCGATCGTTTATTCCGCTGTATGAGGAATATCGTGCAAAGCCGACACTGTCTCCGTTTGAAATCCTCGAGACAGATACAGTGCTTCGTAAGGGAACAGGGGAATATTGGAAGGATTTCTCCAAGACCAAGACCAAACTTAAGTAGGGGTTGCTATGAGTAAACTCGTCGACCGGAAGTGCGACGCATGCGCCAAGGGGACTCCGGCCCTTACGGTGGAGCAGCAAGAAGAGTTTGGGCGAGAGGTTCCAGCCTGGACGGTAGTCGATGGCGCGCGTATCCAGCGTGAATACAGATTCAAAACCTACATGGACGGCGTGCGGTGGGTTCAGCTCATAGGCCAAGCAGCAGACGCGGAGGATCACCATCCCGACATTCATGTATTCTACAAGAAAGTGCTCGTAGAGCTCTGGACCCACACGGTACATGGATTGAGCGAGAATGATTACATCCTGGCAGCCAAATTTGATCTGATTTACGATTCGTTCGAGGGCAGGAGATAAAGGGACGCATCGTACCCACCCTCTTTTTGACCAAAAAACAACCTCTTGAGTGGTAGGTTTTGGCGAATCTTGGCTTTTCTTTACCTCGAAGATTATCCTGATGCCAGCTTACATCAGCTACGTATCTGATGATCTAAAGAGCGCTGTTCCATAAAGGCTCTGGAGAGTCAGGACGACTATTCCTGGGTCACCGTAAGATCATTCCATGGACGTCATTCTAGTTGTCGAAGATAACGAGTCCCTCAGAAATGTACTGTGCCGAGTTTTGGTGCGGGAGGGGTTTTCCGTGCTGGATGCAGAGACTGCGGAGGCTGCGCAAGAGATCCTGCGCTCACACAGTGTGTCGTGTGTTCTCTCGGACTTCAAGCTCCCCCAGGCTCATGGCCTTGCTTTACTGAAGTCCGTTCGCGAAGTGCATCCGAATCTCCCCTTCATTATCATGACGGCGTTCGGCTCGATCGATATCGCTGTCGAAGCGATGAAGCTGGGAGCTAGTGATTTTATCAATAAGCCGTTCGATCCTGAATCGCTGGCGGCGATGATACGTCAGGTAATGAAGCACAACCGGATTCTCGATCGATCGTTCTGTAGGCGAAAAGGTGCACCACATGCGATCCTCACGAACTCTCCCAAAGTCGAGCGTATTTTATCGCACGCGCGCCAAGTAGCGAAGGTCGATACCTCCGTTCTGTTGTTGGGAGAGAGCGGAACGGGAAAGGAGGTGGTAGCACGATATATACACGAGCACAGCGCGCGACGTGATAAGCCCTTTATTGCGCTGAACTGTGGGGCGATACCTGCAGAACTGCTCGAGAGTGAATTCTTCGGTCATGAGGCGGGGGCCTTCACGGGAGCGACACAGACACGGCCGGGAGTTTTAGAGTCCGCATCGGATGGCACTGTCTTCTTAGATGAAGTGGGAGAGATGCCGCCGTTGCTGCAGGTCAAGCTTTTACGAGCGCTGCAGGAGCAAGAAATACGTAGAGTTGGAGGAAATGCCGCCATGAGGGTTTCGCCCCGCATGATCGCAGCTACCAATCGCTCGATGGAGGAGGCGCTCGCTAGTGGTGCGATGCGGGAGGATTTCTACTTTCGGTTGGCGGTGGTGACCCTTGCGCTGCCCCCGCTTCGGGAGCGCGTCGAGGATATCAAGCCGCTCATGCAGCGCTTCATCAATGACTTCAGCGTCTCGATGGGGCGGGAAGATCTCAGGATCTGTCCGCTGGCAGTGGAGATCCTCGAGTCGTATTCATGGCCCGGTAATATCAGAGAGCTAGAGAATGTAATCGAGCGTGCGGTCTTGCTGGCGGATGATGAGATTCGCCCGGAGCACCTCGGTATACAGGTGAGACTTGATTTCAAAGCACTCGAAGAGGCGACCAGAACTTTGCCGGAGATTGCGGCGCACGCAGTGCAGCAAGCGGAGATTGAAGCGATCGCTCGAGCGCTCCGGATCACAAACGGTAATAAATCCAAAGCTGCGCAGCTCCTTGGAGTCAGCTACAAGACTCTGCTTCACAAGGTCAGGGAGTACAAACTGATTGAGAGCGTCAACTCTCAGCCTCAATGAGGAACGAGGTAATTCTCTCGACCATGCGACGCCATTGCTCGACTCCAAGAGAGCGCTCATCAATTATCAGGTGTTCGTAGAGATCGGAATCCTTCGGCTGTGGTTGTACCTCCTCAATCTTCCACGAGGCGCTGAGATGGTTTTCCTCGATCCATGCTTCAAGATTCGAAAACGAGATCAGTTCGTCCTCACGACTCATGAATATAAGGGTGGGGATGGTTCGTAGTCGTTGTGGGCGCCTCAATGTCCTTGTTTCGTCGTACAGGTCTATTATGTTTGTGTACCAAAAAAGCGGCGTCGTATCGAATCTTCGATAGGAGGAGGGGGCTAGGTTACGAACTCGCAGCTTTAGAGGTCCAAACCACCTCACAAAATAGGCCGTGCGCGGTAGCGGGCGCAGTGCAAGAGCAGGCGCGAGGAGTACCATCCGACGGGGTTTCGTGTCGAGGTGTTCGCTAAAGTCGAGGAATTGAGTAGCCAGCAGTCCGCCGGCTGAGAATGCTACGATATAAATCGGAAGTGTGGGGTGTAAGGTCCGGGCTGTTCGATATCCTGCTGCGAAATCATCCGTCCACTGTGCGGCCGGAAAGATGTCGTCGCGTTCGTTTTCGTGTCCAGTGAGTGAGATTCGATAGGTGTGAAATCCTGCGGCATTAAGGGCTGTGCACAGCTCATCCATAGCACTCGGGCGCAGATTTAGTCCGTGAGCTACGAGCACAACACCCCGATGATGCTCCTTGGTGCTGTGTTGGGAGCGAGGCGGTTCCGGTTGCGAGGTTTCTGGTCTTTCGGCAGGGAGGCAGCAGGCGGAGAGCGCTAAGCAGAGATGGAAGAGTAAGAAGATACACTGAAGCTTCATGGGAAAGAGTTTCACTGAGTACGTGTGCGTGACTGGTGACAGGCCCGTCGACGCTCTTGTTATGTCCTTAACTGGCATACTAGCGGTAGCAATTCCTCCTCCTATTCCTCATCCTGATCCTTCTCATCATCAAGGCATTTTGGTATCGTGGATTGCTGTTTGCTTCCGAAGACTGAACTTGCCAAAGCCAAACTCAAATCAATCGCCAATATCCACTCTATCGGATCCTTACGGAAATAGCCGGATGAGAATCAGGAAACCGGTGCAGGATGATGAGAAGGGTAAGGATTAGGAGGACGAGAATTCCCTACCACGAACTTGATTGGGACATAACAAGGGAGACACCCTAACGGTATCGTTGATTCTCTTTCCATAACGGTTCCGTGAACGACTGCTGCACCCCGCACCACAGGCGGAGCTTTTAGGAGTCGTCGCAAAAAGTAAGCACCATTCCCGCTATGCTAGATCGCGATACACCGACTCAGCCACTTTTTTCGAGTCTACCGAATAACTCCCGCGGGCAACTTTTTGCTTCAACTCTTTCAAGCGAGCCGCACGCGCTTCTTCCGACTCTGGAGAGTCTTGCGGGGTACGATTGAATTTCGGTGACAGTACCACGGCTTCGCTTTGACTGACCGGCGAAGTAGCTTGGCTGCTCTGAATGTCGTTCGATTGAGAACGCCCACTTACCGAATCGATGTTGGCAGCGAAGAGGCTGCCGATTCGCGATATCCTCATAGTCCTCGTCCATGACGGGAGGCACCGACAACCAGTGCACTCCTCGGTTCACTCCCTGACCACCCTCCATGGCGCCTGACGAAACTACGGAATCCTTTCCGCTAAGAGTCATGTTCGGAAGGCATTTAAATAAACTTTAGGTATTTTCGCTCTTTTTTGTTCTCCTTAGAGGGCGTGTAGCAAAAGTGATCCATGGCTGGGTTGTGTAAGAGCGAGCTCTTCTTTGGCCTCTCATTTGCTTGTAATTTTAGGGATATACGGCGTACGCTGGTCACATGAAGGTAGTGATTGTAAGCGTCGGTCGGGTTCGACAAAGCTTTATAAAGGAGGGCGAGGGTGAGTACCTACAGCGACTCAAGGGCACCTTTCCCGTTGAGTTGTGTGAGTTGGGGCTCGAGGCACCCGAGTCGATGAGCCCGTCTGAGGTTCAAGAGCGGGAGGCGGTAGAGGCCCTCAAGAAAGTTCAGGGGTACGACTACCTCGTGGTGCTCGATGAGCGAGGCAAGAGTATCTCCTCACCGGATTTCTCTAAGTTTTTACAGGGTCGCATGAACGCGGGAACCCGATCACTTTGCTTCGTGATAGGGGGAGCTTTCGGCTTCTCGGAAAAGGTTAGACAGGAGGCCGACTACATTCTATCGTTATCGGCGCTGACGATGCCGCATCAGCTTACGCGATTGGTGCTGCTTGAGCAGATATATAGAGCTCACACCATTTTGAGGGGCATCCGATACCATAAGTAAAGCCATGGGTAAGATAAAGAAGTTTGCCGATCTCAATATTCGTAAGATTACGGGAGGTAAAGATCCCGCGCGCGTCGTGGAGGAATTCATAGCGCGGCGAGGTTTTAATCCAGAGGAGTGTCAGAAGGAGAAGACCACCGACCATGTGCGGTGGATGATACATTTGCGTGACAACGAGGAGCTCGAAATCC
Organism: Bdellovibrionota bacterium; assembly: GCA_044351795.1. GTDB lineage: Bacteria > Bdellovibrionota_C > UBA2361 > UBA2361 > OMII01 > OMII01. The sequence goes on from JBILFA010000031.1 coordinate 17,062, forward strand.
TCATAGAGGGCCTGAAGAAGTCCTCGGAAACGACCATTTACATGGGTGTGAATATCATCACTGTTCCGATTCGCGGAGCGTCGGACGTCTTGGCAGCAGCTCTCGAGATCGCCGACGGGCTTGTCGGGATAAAGGTGAGCTTAGTTGGACACTACCTAGTTCTTAGTTCGAGCCTCGGGGCGTCCGGTGCCACAGTCGATGAGCTCGACTACCATTTTCGCTTGATCGAGGCACAGGAGACTTGGTTTCGTGATGCGCTGGCAGGCGAGCTTCAGTGGGAACAGTTTCCGCTCGAATAGCCCGTATTCCCCTAATCCCGCACCTCTTCCTTCGACTCACTAAAGTCAGAGAGCCGATCTCCTTTAAAGGCTGCAATCGAGACATAGAGGGGTTTGATCGGTGAGGTGTTCCTGATAACGTAACGGTACACCTTCCCGAACTCAGGATCCTGCTCCTCTTTCAGGTCGCTAGCTGAGAGCTTGACCTCTTTGTCCAGGCGTTTGGGATCCTCACCGTATCGGACTACGAAACCATCGACCGGCTCGCTGGGACTTTCCCATGTGACCTCCGTTCCTTCGAGCGTTTTACGGGTCGGACCGGTTGAGGTGGGGAGTGATGCCTCGACTGCCTCCGAGGAGCCTTGTGGTTTCGCATTCAGCTGCCGGTCGGAGCTTTGGTCGCTCCCGAGGAGTGTGCAGGCGTTAAGGGTTAGGGCTAGGAAGACGGAGAGAGAAAGCTTTCTCATGGTGACCTCAAGCTGTCAGTTCGTAGGCAGTCTACGACCTCGCGCCTAGAGGCTCAAGTAGTGGCTTACAGGGGATAGCTGACGGAGAAGACGAACGCTCGTTGGACGATAGCGCAACAGAGCCTGTGACCGTAGGGTATTTTCAGTTGGAGGCATCAGAGAACGGAGGGCCTCATGAGGCCCTCCGCTTCTAGTTGTCACGATTAGCCGCCCTGCGCTGCGGCGCATTCCGGATCAACCAGCCCACCTCCTGCACTGTCCCATTGACAGACTCTCGTGTCTGCTTGGGTGTGTACCGAAGAAGCTGTAAAGCTGCTGCCGTTGGAACTAAGAGTGAAGGTGACGCCGGCCGTCCCCACTCTAAAACCCGGTAATCCGGGGCAAGGGGACTCAGTCGATCCAGGGGCTACGCACGACGTGATGTCGGTGTAGGCGCCGTTCTGGGCGTAATCGGCTTCCGCGGCCGCCGCGAGATTGCGAAGGTCGCTCTTCGCATTAGCAACATAAGCGCCCTCCTTGTAGCTTGAGTATTGCGGAATTGCGATGGCCGCTAATATTCCGATGATCGCTACTACGACCAACAATTCAATCAAAGTAAAACCTTTTTCGTTTCTCATCACCTTACTCTCCGGACTTACTATACTGTGTAAGAACATTAGGTATCGTCGCCCATCCTTTCATGCATGTACCTACTGCGGTGATCCTCTCCGCGCTGTTCCCGATTTCTGATCCCGATCTCTGTTCCCTATGAGAGCAAATCGGGTGCCAATAAGATTTGATTGAGTCCTTTCTGCCCCAGGGCGTAAATCTAATGGGTTATGACAGCATAGGGTGGGTAGTCCGTGAGTGTGGTGTGCAAAAAATTTCGGCGCTTCGGCCTTTGAATTGATGCTCGCAAAGAAGCTCACAGTCGCTGCCTTGAGATCAGCACATCACTCGCGCAGGGTTTATTTAACGGCACATTTCCAGGATTGCGATGATTGACGTTTTTGAGGCTCTGCGTGGAATCGAGTGGGTCGTAATGAGCAATGACAGGGCATAATCCCTTGTTTTAGCTTGTAGATAGCACATTTTCTCCGTGAACGTGCTCGTGCACGTCCCTATGCTACCCACTCGATTCCACGATGAGCCGTTTTTGAGAGCAATACCGTATGAGACGCCGCGCTAGGCTCCCACGACTTTGCCCATTTGAAAGATCGGAAGATACATCGCTATAACGAGCACCCCGACGATTAATCCCAAGATGACTATCATGATCGGCTCGATCGATTGCTTGAGGCCGGCCACGGCGGTATCGACCTCTTGCTCATAGAATTCAGCTATTTTGTTGAGCATAGCGTCGAGTGCACCCGTGGACTCCCCGACACTAATCATCTGCACGACCATCGGCGGAAATATCTTCGAATGTTGCAGCGGCTCAGCGATCGTCTGTCCTTCGGAGATAGCCACTCTAACCCGACGGACTTCGTGTTCGACAACCTTGTTTCCAGCGGTTCGACCACAGATGCTGAGAGCATCAAGTATCGGTACCCCTGAAGTGAGCATCGTCCCGAGAGTTCGGCTGAAACGCGCAACCGATACCTTTTTGATTAAGATGCCTACCACAGGGAGCTTCAAAGCGATTGGATGAATAATCTCTTGTCCGCCCTGCGTCTTGAGTGCTCGAAAGAATATTATGAGGAAAAGCCCTAGCAAGCCGAAGATGACGAGCCACCACTGAACCATGAAGTCAGAGATGTTCATGACGATCCTCGTTAGGCCGGGGAGCTCTAAACCCGACCCGTTGTAAAGATCCTTGAAGGTAGGGATGACGAAGACCAACAGGATCGCAGTCACGATAGTTGCAACTGTGATCACGATCGAGGGATAGATCATGGCGGTTTTGATCTCTCGTTTCAGCTTGAGAGCTTTCTCCATGTACACCGAGAGCCGTTCGAGGATCGAATCCAGAATACCTCCGCTCTCTCCGGCGGCTATCATATTGACGTACAGATCATCAAAGGCTTTGGGATGCTTCCGCATGCCCTGACTCAAGGTTCCCCCGGTTTCAACGGTCTCTTTGACCCCATTGAGAATCTTCTGAAAAGCCTTGTTTTGGTGCTGTTTGGCGAGTACCTCGAGTGCTTGAACAATCGGCAGCCCGGAGCCGATCATGGTGGCGAACTGGCGCGTGAACACTACAACATCCCTGCCCGCAATACGGGGCCCAAGACCGGGAATCTTTATCTCACGATTCAGCCCACTGCTTTTCTCCCGCACTTTGTCGGGAGTAGGGGTGATCCGCTTGCCTTTCAGTATGTTGAATACCGTTTGGATATCTCGGGCATCTACCTCTCCGGTGATGCGGTGTCCAGTGATATCGCGGCCTTCGTAGAGAAATACAGGCATGAGGCTCCATCGTGCAGGGGGCTAGGTCGCCGTCATAGAAATTCGACCGTTGTGCGCAGGGGCTTTACGATTCATGTCGCAAAAGTTGCGTATCACAGGCGTATAGGAATATCGGAAAAAACTGCGAGGTGTTGCGTTCGAACTAGTCGACGTGCGGTAAAATCGTTGCTATCAGCTCGATAGCCTCTCCCTCTGAGCTCCTGTGTAGCTTGGCGTTGCTAAGCTGTAGATTGCCGTCGAGACTCGGAGTAGCCGCCACATCCTGGAAATATTGAATAACTTCGTATGAAGGTGAGGCAAATTCCAAGCGTATCTTCTGTGTATGTGAGGCACTTCTCCACAGTGATTTTGCCCTTAAGGTTTCCAGAAAATGCATCCTGCTCTCGAAGATCTGAGCAACCTCTTCGGTAGATGCGCCGCTGACGTCTATGAGGAGCTCCGTTATCAAGGATGAGAGCGGCAGTGAGGCAAGCTCTTCCATTTCGGTTCGGAACGCGGGCTGCTGACCTCGTAATCCTCTGCCATACCAAGGCAGCGCCTGATTTGTTGTCGGGCTCACAATCTTGATCTGCTGAACAGAGGGATACGCGAGGTATTTGCTCCAGTATTCGAGGGCCTGCTGGTCCGATATGCGGAGGGCGTGGATGCAGCCATTCTTCAAGGTGATTTCCAGCGGAGAAACCTCTGGAGCTTTGCCCCACACCGAATCACAGAAGCGTTTAACATTCGACGCGGATGGGTCCTTCAAAACATCGAGCCACGGGCCGTGTCCTTCGCGTATCAATTGCGTGGTCAAGGGTTGAGGAATCTCGGATATGCCCGAACGCTTGAAATCCCTCACACGTGCGAGGAGAGAGAGTAAAGACTCGTCCGCCTTAATCTCACGAAGCGTCTCGACTTGCGAGAACCAGCCCCAGAAGCGAATCGGGTTGAGCTCAGAGATGAGTCGCTCATCGTCGCTCCCTCGTAGCGAGGTCGCGACATTGTGTTCCAAAAGGCTGGACATGTTTTCGAGAAATCCCTCCGGCAGGGGCCAGTTCTGACGGCAGTGAAGCGCTTTCCAGGTCTCCTCGATAATCATGGAGCGAGCTTGTGCCTGAATCTCGCCCCATGCCTTGCACAGAGCGCGCATGTGATCGTTGACCGGAATGCTGGCCTCTCTATAGCCTTTGCCAGCGATGTGGTTGAGAAGATCGCCGAGGGTTTCGTCGTATTTCCTGGAGCCGAGGTATAGGCCAGCTCCTATATGTTCCCCTCTTTGCCGAAAGGCTTGCATTCTGAGCAATATATTGCGAGTTGCCAGATGCTCTACCAGATGTGCATCGAAGAGGGAGACGGATGTTTCGTTGCACATCCGTCGATCGTTACACCACCTCGAATGAAGTTCTCTCTCAGTCTGAAACGCAGAATCACACAATTCGCGGTACACTGGATTATTGAAGGGGATAGTTACTGATGCTGGAAAGACGGCATGCTCTGAATTAGGAAAGTACGTTGTTCCGAGCTCAGATATCGTTCCGCCTTCCGGGAGTGGAGAGCGGAGCTTTGTAGGGGAGAAGTCGGCATCTTGCAGTGGAGCACGCAAAGAGTCGCTAAGTATTTGGTCTATCTTTGGCATAGTGCTCGCTCTCGCTGTTGTAGATTTTTCCCGAATGATAAGCTTGGATCGACGCGAAATGGAAGCCTGGTAAGGTCGAGCGTATGTGTGCCTTTTAGTCTGCTTTGGTAACCCTGAGGATCTCTTCCAGAGTTGTTACGCCCTCTCTTAGCCGTGCTACTCCGGACTTTCTGAGAGTTGTCATCCCTAAACGTACGGCAGTCTGCTTAATCTCCAGCGCCGTGGCACCCTTCAGTATCAGTTCTCTCAACTCCTCGCGTACCGGCATGATCTCGTACAGGGCGATGCGGCCTCGGTACCCTGTTTCAGCGCACCGTTGACACCCTGCACTCCTTTTCACTTGGAGCGTTTCAGCCTCGTCAGCAGGCACGCCCAGGGCGATGAGGGCTTCCTTTGGTGGGCGGAACTCCTCACAGCAGTGCATGCACACGCGGCGTGCCAAGCGTTGTGCAACCACGAGGTTGACGGACGATGAAACCAGAAAGGGTTCGATCCCCATGTTGAGCAGTCGATTGATACTCGACGGCGCGTCGTTCGTATGTAGTGTCGAAAGCACCAGATGTCCTGTCATGGATGCTTTGATAGCGATCTCTGCCGTCTCTTGATCGCGGATCTCGCCCACCATGATGATGTCGGGATCCTGCCGCAGAAAAGCCCTCAGAGCAGCGGCGAAATTGAACCCGATTTCCTCATGGATCTGCGATTGATTGATTCCCGGAAGATTAATCTCAACGGGATCCTCGACGGTGCAGATATTCGTGGCGATCTTATTCAACTCCGAGAGAGCGGAGTACAGGGTAGTACTCTTTCCTGATCCGGTAGGTCCGGTCACGAGGATCATGCCGTGTGGTTCCGATATAGCTTCTTCGAAGTGCTCGAGTTGCGTAGCATCGAACCCGAGCTTGGTTATATCGAGCTGTACATTACTGGTGTCGAGAAGTCTCAAGACCACCTTTTCTCCGAATAGAGTCGGGGTCACGTTAACGCGGAAATCGACCGTCTTTTCGTTTTCGAGCGTGAGTTTTATACGTCCGTCTTGCGGCAGGCGGCGTTCTGCAATGTCGAGACTTGCCATGATTTTCAGGCGCGAAGTGATTGCATTCCTGAGCTTCACGGGCGGCTTCATGATCTCGTACAGAACGCCATCGATGCGAAATCGCACTCTGCACGAACTCTCGTAAGGCTCGAGGTGAATATCGGAGGCATTCTTACGGATTGCATCGGAGAGTATCGCGTTGACGAGTCTGACGACCGGGGCATCCTCGGTGGCCTTCTCGAGCGCCAGCAAGTCGACCTCCTCTCGAGTTTGGATGACTTCGAGTGTCTCGTCTGACCGTGCTTGATCGATGATCTGATCATAAGCGGGCTTGCTCTCGTAGTAGCGCTCGTGGAGTTGTCGAATCTCCGACATTCTGCCGACGCAAAGCTGAACATCGAGACCGGTTATGAACTTCACATCGTTGAGCGCGGCCATATTCGAGGGATCCGTGACGCAGATCGTCAGCGTGTGGTCCTTTCGTAAGAGAGGGATCAATCCGTGCTTGGCCGCTACGTTGGCCGGAATGAGTTGGAGGATGGAGTTATCGATCGAAACTTCGTGCAACTCCACCATAGGTAGCCCGTAGTAGTCAGCGATGCTCTGGATGAGCTCGGTTTCAGTCAAAAAACCGAGCTGCACGAGGTGTGCGGGAATGCTGCCGCTCATCCTTTGGTGGAGATCGATCGCTTGTGCTAACTGGTTTGGAGATATCTTACCGCTCTTTACGAGCGCCTCCCCGATTCGTGATCTCGTCATCTCGACCTTCGAAGCTTCTGAAGAACCACGTAGAAGGTCGGCAGATAGGGGTAGCGCCTGTACTTTTGGCGATGGTTTAGCAGCATTTTATACGAGCCGTTCGTCGGATATCTTTCTTGAGTGCCAGTAGTGTCATGTAAAGTATTGAATTAAATACACTTATGGGTTGCTGATTCCCGAATCGGGCTGCCAGTGCGAACCATGTGCCGGGTGGATTGATTGGCCTCTCTAGGTGTACACTTCAAAGACGGCCGGAACGCCGAAGTTGGTTTAATGTGGCGAAAAAACAGAAAAAAAATACGGATCCTGCATTCTCCGCAGAGAGCGGTGATGATGAGCCTTGCGCGGTTCTTGAAGGAGAGGTGTTACCACGAGATCCTGTGGAAGGGTCGGATGCTAGCGGCGGAGAGCTTCTCGAGCCTGAGATAGTCGTTGCTGCGCCGGAACTAGAAGAACTTGGGGAGCTTGTGGAGGACTCCGAGAGTGAACACACGAGAGGTGCTGCTCCTAAAGATGCCCTTGTTCCCTACAATCCACTCGATGCCTACTTGAGCGAGATTCGTCGATTCGCCCCCTTGTCTCGAGAAGAGGAGCACCAGGTCGCGGTTGAATACTATAAGACCAAGAGTCCCGAGGCCGCGTACAAACTCGTTTCCGGTAATTTGTGGCTCGCTGTGAAGATAGCTCGCGACTATGAGCGCGTTGCGAGAAACGTGCTCGACCTAATCCAGGAAGGTAACATCGGCCTGATGGAAGCAGTCCGGAACTTCGATCCTTATCGAGGTGTCCGTTTTCCCTCGTACGCGGTGTGGTGGATACGCGCATATGTTATTCGATACATCATCGCTAACTGGCGCCTCGTCAAAATAGGTACCACTCAAGCTCAGAGAAAGCTCTTCTTTAATCTCAAAAAAGAGAGCGACCGCTTAGAGCGAGAGGGGATCTTCCCTTCCACGAAACTGCTTGCCGAGAAGCTCAATGTGAGGGAAGGCGATGTCATAGAGATGTCTCAGCGGTTGAGCGGCTCTGACGTCAGCGTCGACGCGCCCTTGCAAGATGACGGAGATTCGAATCTTCTCTCCCTGTTGCCCAGTGATCGAGAGTCGGTAGAAGATGCGATAGCGAAGCGACAGTTTCACGGCGCACTCAAGGACTCTGTTTCCGAATTCGAGAGCGCACTCACGCTGAAAGACAAGAAGATCTTTAGAGGTCGTGTTCTTGATGAGGATAAGGTCACCCTACAAGAGTTGTCCGATCAGCTCTCGCTCAGTAAGGAGCGAATCCGACAGATTGAGAACAAGCTCAGGGAGAAGCTTCGAGCGTTCGTTTCCAAGAGGCTCGGATCGGAGCTTGAAAACTGGATCGATGTAAATGGCGAGGAGTAGCTGATCGTGCAGGAAAAAAAAGAGTTGATCTTCGCTAAGAAACCCCCTGGGTTTGTTCGAGCCGGTGAGCCGAATCTACTCGTGCCGATTGGTGCAGGGTTGCTTGCTCTGATGGTAGTGGCGGCTTTGCTTGTCGCTTTTTACTTCGGTATCGAGGTTGAAGCACCGGTTCTCGAGGTGCAAGGAGTTACCGCTTTTGTAGGTGACGACGAAGTAAGGATCAACTTTCGTGCACAAGACACAGGCTCAGGAGTTGATTCGGTTTCAGTAGCTATGGAGCAGGCGGAGCTGACGCTGCCCGTAGGCCGCTTTCAACCCGAGGGCGTTGTGCACGATTTCTCAGGTTCTTTTGTGCTTTCAAAGAAGATACCAGGCCTGCGCGAGGGGCCGGCCACGTTGCATGTTGAGGTGCGAGATCGCTCGTTGTGGAAGTCGACCTCTCGGAGCACTTTTCCTATTGTCATAGATTCGCTTCCGCCATCGCTTCAGATCCTCTCGGCGCCTCGAGCCATGGAGGTGGGAGGGGTCGGCTTGTTTGTCTACAAAGCAGGAGACGCAAATTTAACGGCCAGCGGACTCTCTCTTGGAGAGGAACAGTACGTGGTCGGGAAGCCCGCAAGTTTCATGGATCCCGATCTGCTTCAATCCGAGCTCTTTGCCCTCATCGCGACTGCTCCATCTGACATAGAGAAGGGGTGGGCTGTGTTCGCCTCTGATGTAGCAGGTCACACCGTGAAGGCGCCGCTCGTGCTTGACTTGCGAAACACGATGACAGTCGGCAAGAAGGTTCGGGAATACGCATCCGAAGGAACTCTCATTCGCCTGTTGGCAAGCCTCTCGCAAGACGCGTGGAGTGTTATGAAAGAACCCCAACGTCGAAAGATTGAGAGCCTGAGGCAGGATTTAGAGAGTAACGGAAGAGCGGCAGCGATAGCTTTTGCGAGTTATTTGATGACCTCGGTTAGAGATAGAGAGTTGGATGCCATAAAGGAGCGTCTGAATGTCGAGCCCCCGGCGCCGCGGCGTTGGCAGGGAGAGATGTTCAGCGGGTCGTTTACACTTCGGATAGGTTTCGGCGACACCGTTGTCATGGGTGATGACGAAGGTGACCTCGTTTCTTGGACATCTCAGGGCGAGGTTCTCGAGCCGATCGGGGACACAAAGTCCGTGGTTGCTCCGTATGCTGGTACGGTAAGGATGGCAGGTCGGCTCGGTACTCTGGGGGAGATCGTTGTTGTTGACCACGGTGTCGGTTTGGCCTCTGTGTTCTATTCGTTGGACCAACGTCAGGTTTTCGAGGGGGCCGTTGTTTCTCAAGGTCAGGTGCTTGCAGATGTCGGAGCGTCGGGATTGCACACTACCAGGCGCGCGCGAATGTTGCTTTTGGTCAACGGTCGGCCGGTAGACCCGGCACCCTGGCGTCAACCCAGTGGAATTGGTTCTGCTGTTGAGGGGGCCTTGAATGGCATTAAAGGCGCGCTTGGGATAGAGTCTTCTTCGGCCGAGGAACGGCCGTAAAATACGTGCAGTATGGGTCGAATCTTCATCAGTCTGGTTATTTTGTTCATCGTCATCGGCGGCGTGTTGGTATTTCAAGCCACGCGCGGTACGAGCTCGCTGGTATTAAAGCCGTCGGAATTGATGGAGCGAGCCGGTCAAAGCGACTTATCCCGCATCCGAGTAGGCGGGCGCGTGGTTGAGCCTATCGAGTACCAAACTGAACCTCGGATGGTGCTCCGATTCGGCGTAGAGGATCCGAAAGACGGCAACGGCACGGTTGCGGCGGTGGTGTACGAGAATTTGAAACCCGATATGTTTGCGGCCGGCCGAGATGTGTTGATAGATGGAGACTATGTGGGGGGCGTGATTAAGGCGGCGAAGCTGCAGACACAATGTCCCTCCAAGTATGAACCGGCGATGCCGGGTGCCCACCCAGGAGATGTGGGAGACGGAGCGGCGGCCGCCGCACGCCCGCAATAGTAGTTTCGGCTGCGATGCAGGCGGTTCGGTGCACAGAAACAAAGGGTCTTTCGTTATTTTAATGTACAAGGGGAACTAGTGGCTGAGTTCGGGCATTTCGCACTTTGTTTGGCTTGGATACTTGCGCTTGCTGGAACCGTAGGCGGCGCTGTAGTGGGGGTGACTTCGGCGCTCGTGCCAGCTCGAGGTGAGCTGCTACGGCGGCTGACGATTCTCGTTGCCGCGGCGCTCGGCGGCGCTATTGTGTGCCTCGGCTATTCGTTCGTCACTGATGACTACTCCATCCAATATGTGTGGCAGTACTCGAATCGAGACATGCCGTGGATATACAAGATAACTGCCATTTGGGGCGGAATGGATGGTTCCATGCTGCTGTGGTGTTTCCTCCTGGCGGGGTTTTGCGCTCTGGTGGCGAAGGCTTCGGCGCACTATCCGCGACGCTTGATTCCGTGGCTAATGTCGTTTCTCAACTCCTCGACGCTTTTCTTCACCACGATTACCTTGTTTCTCACCAACCCTTTCCGATACCTGAAGCATCAATTTATCTTGCCTGACGGTAACGGACTGAATCCGTTGCTGCAGAACGAGTACATGGCGATTCACCCGCCGATGCTGTATCTCGGATTCACTGGGCTGGCTATCCCGTACGCGTTTTGCATGGCGGCGTTGGCATCGGGGCAGATCTCTAATGATTGGATCCGTTTGACTCGGCGCTGGACGCTTGTGGCATGGACCTTCCTGACCGCAGGCATCGTGCTTGGTGGGCACTGGGCTTACCTTGAGCTCGGATGGGGTGGTTTTTGGGCTTGGGATCCGGTCGAGAACGCTTCCTTCCTTCCGTGGCTCATAACGACCGCGTTCCTCCATTCCGTGATGGTTCAGGAGCGCAAGGGGATGTTGAAGGTCTGGAACGTATTCCTGATAGTGCTCGCCTACGCACTCACGGTATTTGGAACCTTCCTCACTCGATCGGGCTTGGTGCAGAGCGTCCATGCGTTTGCATCCACTGATATCGGTTGGGTTTTTCTGCTCTATTTGGGGTTGGTGATAGGTTCAGCAGTTGCACTGGTCGTGTTCCGTCGCTCGCAGCTCAAGCCTGAGCGATCGATCGAGAGCATTTTCTCGCGTGAAACGGTTTTTTTGTTGAATAACTTGGTACTCCTCAGCATCTGTTTTGCGGTGCTGTGGGGTGTTTTGTTTCCGGTATTCTCGGAGGCATTTACAGGCCAGAAACAGACTGTTGGAATACCGTTCTTCAATACCGTTAACGTCCCGTTGTTCCTGCTCCTCGTTTTTCTGATGGGCGTGGGGCCGACTATCGCTTGGAAAAAATCTTCTCCGAAGCAGATGGTTCGCTCTTTTTTGGTGCCGTTTGTCGGGGCTTTTGTTGTCGCCGTAGCACTTGTGTGGGCCGGTATCACTGAATTCTATCCGATCTTGTCATATTCAATTTGCTTTTTCGTGCTGATGACGATCCTTGCAGAGCTCCAGCGCGGGTTGCGGGTTCAGTCCGGCACCACGAACAGCGCCGTATGGTCTCCTGGTACGATGCTGACAATGCTTCGTCGCCAACGGGTGAAGTATGGTGCGCATCTCATTCACTTCGGTGTGCTCGTCATGACTGTGGCAATCACGGCATCAATGGCGCACAAGATCGAGCGTGAGTTTACCTTGGCGCCCAATGAACGCTTCAACGTCGGAAGATTCTCTCTCGAGCTGAACGAGTTTCATGAGGAGAGAACGAAAAACTACGAAGCGGTGCAAGCACACGTAACGGTACATTCAGCGAAGGATGATTCGGTTCTGGCGGTCTTGGCTCCGGAGCTTCGTTTCTATCCGAAGAATAAGGAGACAACCACTGAGGTGGCCCTCCGGATGGGATCACGTGAAGATGTCTACCTTGTTCTGGCTGGAGTCGACGAGACCGGTACCAAGGCTTCTCTCAAGCTTTACATCAACCCGCTCCAGATATGGCTGTGGTATGGTGCCATAATCATGGTCGTAGGAGGGTTCATCGTCGCCGTTCCGATACCGAGGACATCTTCGCAAGAGGTTCTCCAACGGGCTAGCGTTTCTCAATCGGTGTAGTCATGTGGATCGTAGCAGCGGCAGTTTTGGTTTCGTTGATGGTGTGGTTTCTTCTGGCGCCGCTCTTTGAGCCAGCCTTGAGTTTCCCTCAGAGCGAAGACGCGAGCGACCATCGTACCTCATTGCTCGATGCTAAGGAGCGCTCGGTACGAGCATTGAAGGATCTCGAACTTGATTTTGCGATGGGTAAGGTCGGCGCCGAGGATTTCGAGCATGCCAAGCGTGCCTTGAGTGCTGAGGTTGCCGGTGTCCTTCAAGAGCTGAAAAAAACATGAAGGAAGATGAGCTGTCTCTGGGAGTACAAGGCGTCTTAAAGACGTTTGGACCAGTAGCGGTTCTTCGCGGGCTCTCTCTCTCCTTCGGACCAGGGGAGTGTGTACTTCTTCTAGGAGCCAACGGGGCAGGAAAGTCCACGCTTCTCAGAATACTCGCAGGCCTTTCACGAGCTGATAAAGGGCGGGTGTTCAATTCCTTTCCCGGCAGCGTAGGCTTTCTCTCTCATCACTTGTTTCTCTATGGACGTCTGACTGTGCGCGAAAACATCAACTTGTTCTCGCAGCTCTCGGGGCGAGCAGATGGAGAAGATGTAATATCTCGCTGGGGGCTTGAAGCGCACGCCGCTACCGTCGTGAGCGATCTCTCAAAAGGTAATCAATCTCGGACTGCATTGGCACGCACGTTTATGGGAGAGCCGCTCGTGCTACTTCTCGATGAGCCCTCGAGTCACCTTGACGATCGCGGGATTCAGCTTCTCGTAGGCGGCATACGGGATACACAAAGAGCCCAAGCGGGGCGCTCACTCACCGTTATTGCAACGCACGACATTCACCGACTTGGATCTCTTGCCACGCGCATCGTCATGCTGGCTCGGGGACAGATAGTAGTGGACTCTGGATCGAAAGCGACTCCCGAGGAGCTCCAGCGCGTAATAGATCTGTACCGGGAGAGCAATCGATGACCCGGTGGTTTGCGATCGTAGGGCTGTTGATCAGGAAAGAGGTCCGGCTCGAGTGGCGTGGTCGAGAGCTTCTTACGCTGTTGGCATGCAATGCGCTGTTCATGGCAGTTCTGATCGGTGCAGGGACGAGCTCGGCGCTGCTCGATACCGCTACCACCGGCAAGATCTTTCCAATGCTCCTGTGGATCACCTTCATCCTATCGACGCTTACCTCCGTGTCTCGGTCCTATGAACATGAGCTCGAAGGACGAGCCTTTGAGGGGCTGCTATTAAGTGGTGTTACCGGCAGCCAGATGTACCTCTCCAAGGTTATAGTTAATACGACGCTCTTCTTTTTAAACTTCGTGTTGCTTGTCGTAGTGCTCTCGATAGCCCTCGATCAGGGTATGGTGTCGGTATGGAGGGAGCTCGTCACAGTAGGCTTCTTCTCGTCGAGTGCCCTGGCGAGTCTCGTAGTTGTCATCGGTGCGATAGCAAGCACCTCGAGATTAAGGGGTGTTCTTGCTCCCCTCTTGACGCTGCCGCTCTTATTTCCCCTTTTCTTTGCAGGCATAGAGATGACAACCGAGCTGGTCCTGCGAGGATCCCTTGATATAGAGGCAGTGTGGCCTTCGCTGTTGCTGGTCGTGAACGCCGTTTATCTTGTCTTGGGCTTTAATCTTTTCGATTTCGCCATTCGCGATTAGTGGTGAGGACAGATCCGTGAGGTTTTTGATGAGGATG
>JBILFA010000039.1:0-26249 GCA_044351795.1 Bdellovibrionota bacterium
TAATGCGCTGATTTTGGCGGGTTTCCCCTGTATGGTTGAATCTTGTCCACTGCCGTTGGTATAACCACGTGCCAGTCTACCCAATAAGGCCCTTATGTCCAAGGCTATCAACTCGTTGCATTTCGCTCTCTCGCTCCTAGCGCTGGTATCAGTCGGTCTGGCGCAGTGGCTCGTGTTTATGGTGGTTCCTAACGAGCGAATCATGGGGGCAGTACAGCGTATCTTTTACTTTCATGTGGGCAGTGCCTTCGCCTGTTACGCAGCGATCGGTGTCGTGTTCGTTACGAGCGTGTACTACCTCGCAACCCGTAGCAGGGTCTCCGATCTCCTCTGCATAGCGGCGGGAGAGGTTGGCTTTGTCTTCTGCACAATCGTGCTGGTAACCGGCATGATTTGGGGGCACAGCGCATGGAACACGTGGTTTAGATGGGAAGAACCGAGGCTCGTGACGTTTCTGGTGCTGTGGCTGATCTTCTTGTCATTCACTATACTGAGGAATTTCGGAGACCCGACAAAAACTGCGGCACACGGAGCAGTTTTGGGAATCCTCGGAGCAGTTTCTGTCCCGTTGGTCATTTTTTCGATTAAGTTCCTGCCGCAAAGCGCGCGGCTTCATCCGGAAGTAATTGAGCATGGAGGGCTCAAGGATCCCTCTTACTGGTGGGCCTTCGGCCTGTCGAGCTTTGCGCTCGTCCTTTTAGCTGGGCTTTTGGTCTGGCTCAGATATAGAGTAGGGTGCGCTGAGGAAGCACAGCGTGCCCAGGTCGCCGAGGAGTATGTCTATGACACCTGATACCTTTCCGTCTCTTTTCTGGTCGTATACCGCGGTGTGGCTACTGTTAGGTGTATATATTGTCAGTTTGGGGATCCGTCTCCGAAAGGTCGAGAACAAGCTCTCCAAGGGCTCTAAGAGGTGTTGTGGACAAGACTCCGAAGTTGCTTGAGATCAAACATGCTGAGTTCGTCTTTGGGACACCGGATGCTGAACACATTCGCAAGCAAACGCTGCTGGAGGTCGCAGTAGCAGGGCGCTCCAACGTCGGGAAGTCTACATTTCTCAATCGCTTGATGGGAAGAAAAGCTGCTCGTGTAAGCGGCAATCCGGGCTCGACCCGCGAACTTAATTTCTTTTCTGTGCGAGGTGTATTCGAAGAAAAGCCATTCAACATCGCGCTCGTTGATATGCCGGGTTTTGGGTACGCCAAATTGCCTAAGACGGAGCGTGAGTCTATCGCGCGCATGTCGGTCTCTTATTTACGTTCGCGCGAACAGCTGCGAGCGGTGATCCTCCTCAATGATTGCCGTAGGCTGCCCGAGGAGGACGAGCGAGCCGTACAGCAATTGTGTGCGGATGGAGATCTTCGCTGTCTTGTAATCGTAACCAAGATCGATGCGCTGAGAAAAAGCGAGCGCGCCCGCTCGCTGGCCGGTATTGCAAAAGCCTATAATCTGGAGTCTCAGGACCTGCTGGTCACAGGTGAGGGGCTGTCGGCAGAGCCGGTTTGGGAGCGTTTGCTGACCGTTCTGTAAGCGCTTCTGCAGGAGTCATCTTTATGTTCACGGGAATAGTGCAGGGAGTCGCTACTGTGAAGGCGGTCGAAACGGCCTCCGATACAGTCGAGCAGATTATCGCGAAGCAAAGCTCTTAGTTGCTCGTTTCAACCTGCTGGTAGAGTGCTTCCAATATCACCGTATGGGTCAGGGGGCGTTTGTATGAGGCGATATAAACACCCTCAACGTCATTCCTATCTTTCAGCACCTAAAGTATTCCGGCTTTCCGGTGCAGGACTGACAAGGAACGTAGTATGCTGCCGAAGAGTCTCGGCACATATGCCGACTTCTTGAGTCTCGAACAGCGCGTCCCTTATACCTGCTCCATAATCGGAATAGCGTTGCCGCTGGAATCCACGGCAACCATCACCACTTCGGCTGAGGTAACCTTGATTGTGTGTAGGTAATCAACCCCCCGAGTAGCTTCGACGTCCACGGTGATTGTAATGGATGTTCGTCCCATTTTTTTTGTTTCACAGTAGAAGCTGACGGCATCTCCAACGTACACGGGCGCGATGAACTCCACTTCACGCATGACCTTGGTGACGTACTTCTTTGGCGCTACCGATCGAGCGTGCTGGCCTGCTGCCAAGTCGAGCAAGCTGAGGATGTGGCCTCCAAAGATGCTTCCGAGCGCGTTGGTGTCGCGCGGCATCATGATGTCACGGATGGCGGGGATACGAGGAGGTGATGTTGACATGGAAGCTCTCTCAGATGTTTCGTCTAACAAATACCTGCAATGATTAGCCGACAACGGCATATTGCGAAAGGCTTTTAGGGATGCAAGAACGCTCAAGGACGGTGGATTGATGATGATGATCGACAAGAGTGCAAATTATTGGGTCCAAAATCTGGCGATGAGGGCACATCCTGAGGGTGGATACTTTGTGGAGGTCTATCGCTCCCCGGAAAAGATCCGGCAATCCTCTTTGCCCCAGCGGTTCAAAGGAGATAGGAGCTTTAGTACCAGCATATTTTACCTCCTCGAGCGGGGCGACTTCTCTGCATTTCATCGTATCGCATCGGATGAAACTTTGCATTTCTATGCCGGAGGACCCTTGGATGTTCACGTCTTGGACTCCGGTAGTCATACGCTGCTCACGCTGGGACATGATCTACAGCAGGGCCAACATCTTCAGCGCACAATAAAAGCAGGTGCGTGGTTTGCAGCTACTCCGCGCCGTGAATCTCCATATTGTCTTATTGGATGCACCGTTGCGCCCGGCTTCGAGTTCGTAGACTTGGAGATAGCTTCACGAGAGTCTCTGGTGCGAGAGTATCCTCAGTATTCAGAGATTGTCGTCGCGTATACCCGTGTGGAGTAGTGCCTTCGCTGCGGATAGCGGCACAAATAAGCGCTCATGCAAGGTCTAGAGCATACTCTGTAGACGAGAAGCCTTCCGAAAGTCGCACTACGCGCGCTATCCAGCCTGCCTGGTCATGATGGGAGTCATCCTTGTTCCTCTTGCTATCGGGTATCTCTACGAGCGTGTCTTGGTAAATCAACAAGAACTGACGGGGAGCCAATCCAAGTGGGGTGGCTGCTCTCCATGAGTCAACCGCGGAGGATTATATGGCGATAGATCGTAGCCAAGAAGGGTCACAACGAGAGGGAGTTTCAAACGTAACTGCCGGAGGACAACGACCTCTTCAATCTATGGCAGAAGGAATCGGTTCAGCGGCTGAGCGAATCCGCGAAAGAGCCCCTCAAGAGGGACGAGCCGGACGGGTTGCAGAGCGTGTGGCTCAGACACTCGAGAATGGTAGTCGATATCTTTCCGAACACGATGTGCCTGAGATCGCGGATGATGTAACGCAACTAGTTAAGCGGTATCCAATGCAAACGATGTGGGTCGGTTTAGGGGTGGGCTTCCTGCTTGGACGAATTATCACCCTCCGTCGACAGTATTCGTAGGTAGATTTTTATGTTGGAAGATGTTCGGAGAGAGGTCGAGTCGACAGTAGCGCCTCTCGTAAGAGGCATACTTGAGGATTCGCAAAAGCTATTTCGGCAGGAATTGGCGCTCGTCAAAGTTGAGGTTCGAGAAGATGTTCGACGTGCTCGTGATGCTGTCATAGCCATGAGTGTTGGCGGGGTTGTATGCTTAGTGGGCCTCTTTCTTTTCGGGTGCATGCTTGCGTACTTAATTAATACATACTCACAATCCATTCCTTTGTGGGGCGCCTTCGGCATCGTGGCGGCGATCGCTTTCCTCGTTGGGGGCGCTTTCTTATTCGGTGGAGCCAAGAGGGCGAAGGGTATCAAGGGGATTCCTGAGCAAACAGTTGAAACGATGCGAGAAAATGTTCAATGGATACAACGCAAGGTCTAGAAGGTGATTCGCCCGAAGTGATCCGTGAGCAGATCGAACAAACAAGGGTGTCTTTGGGCCGAAAGCTCGAGACTCTTGAGACTGAAGTTCGGTCGAGTGTTCACGACGCCTCAGAGTCGGTGCGGGAGAGGATTGAGCACGTCAGAAGAGTGTTCGATGTTCGACATCAAATCGGAGAGCACCCCTGGGTCGGAGTTTCAGCTGCTCTCGGAGTGGGCTATGTACTTGGTAGTGTTAGTGCAAGATCCTTCAAGGATCCGGATCGAGGAGATTGGGCTCGAGAGGGGGATCATCGTCCACAAAGCGGCCCGCGTGCAGCGGTGGGATGGTGTCAGCGTAGGCTCGGAGCCGAGGGGGAGCGTGTGCGAGCGCTTTCTTATGGGATCGGTCTTGCCTTTCTGAGGGAGCTTGTACGACGAAGCCTACCCCCTCGAATCGCACCACTCGCCGAACGGTTCATGGGGGCATCTTCTATGTCGCACACTGAATCGGCGCATCGGCCGGAGTAGGATCTCTGAGCAGATTTGATGATATATTTCCCTTCTTACTGTTCGATAGCAGATAAGCAAGGTCTTGCTCTGGGATTATTTCCCTTTTCCTTTCCTCAAGGGCAGGTAAGTCACGTTTTGTGAAAAGCTTGCATATCTTTCTAGTGACGTGTTGTTCCAACGGAAGCGCTGTCCCCTGAAATGGTGAGAAACGTAAGATCCCTGTCAGGATTGGGCAGCGGTATTCTGTGAAATTGTCTCCGTGCTACGGCACTGACTGCTTATTTTCCGAAGTGGACAAGGTTGATCGAAAAGGGCGGTAGTATGCGAAAATCCCTGCATCTTGCATTGTCGCTGATACAAATCCCCCACCTCGCAGTCTCGCTTTTTCTGTTTCCTCTTCTGATTGGTTTAATCATCGTTTTTGTTCAGTTGGTGGCGACCGGTCTCTTGGTGAAGGTTTCCTCGATGGAATCGTCGGCATCGCAACTTATGATGAAGCGCCGTGAAGAGCATAGTACGGTCCGGCGTATACTGTATGGCTCGCCGGAACTGAGGCCTCCCTTGAAGGTATGTCGCTGGATAGCTGAATCCGGAGGGACGGACGGTGAAGTTCCGCCCGATGATGACTGCGCACCGGATAGACTCGACGTGGCTCTCCATGTTTCCGATCCGGCGTCATTCGATCCTGCAAAATACTATAACCTCTTTCTCGGCCAGGTGGATAGATTGCACCTCTGTCACTCGTGTCGACCGGACGTGGTCATAACGATTGATTCTTCTGCCGTCGCCAGCTCGGAGGCATACAGCGTTTACGGGTTAGGAGTTCTGTCGTTACCGTATGCCAAAAGTGAGGTTCGCGACCAAAAACTTCAACTCATGCGAAACATCAACGACATCAAGAAATCGTTCGGGTCGTTGCACCTTCACCTGCCTGACGTAGAGGGAGGGATCGGCCTTTCACAGCTTCAAAGTTCGATGCCTTTTACCCTCAATGTCGGCTTGTTGGTACTTATCGCCTTGTGGCTGGCGCTGCGTGCGCATCGACGAGTGCTTGATTATTTCTCGCACAATAATGTGCTGCTTCCGCTCGTGGCCGCCTGTGGCAAAGGCAGGTTCTATACTGCTCTCTGGATGCTGACCTTGTTGCGAGTAGGCTGTTTTCTCGTAGCGTCGATCCCTATGGTGTTCTTCGGTCTCAAGGATATCGCAGGACCGGATGTGTTCAGAAACCTCGAGATAACGATGTGGCAGCTTCTGATCTGGCTACTTGCGCTCATCGCGACGCTTGGTCTTGCTACAGTTGTTGCCTCGATTGCGGAGTTGAAGCATCGACACAGTCTGCTCAGCATTGCTTACAAATTTATACCGATTCTAATCGCATTGGTGGGTGCGGCCGTCTGGGGCGGATCGTTTGTCTTCCCCACGGATGCGATGGCGACCTTTCGTCTGTGGTTGTCTGCCGTCCCAATTGTCGGAATGACGCCTATCTTTTTGGCCCCGATAATAAAATTACCGCTGTTGCCCCTGCTCATACATGCAGCGTGCTCCGTGGTCCTTTTAAAATGGGCCCTCGTGTACAATGCTCGCTGGTTCGCCGCCCATCTGGAGGAAGTATGACGGATTTTCATGTGTCGCTCGAAGCTCGTAAGCTTTCGGTTCGATATTCGGACTTGGTCGCTCTCGAGATACCTGAGCTCGCTGCTCGGGGGCGGATTATCGCCGTCCTTGGACACAACGGAGCAGGCAAATCGACTCTGATAAAGGCTCTTCTGGGACTCCTCGTCCCGCACGCCGGTGTTTTGCATGTTAAAGACTCCGAAGGGACGGTTCTGCAACCGGAAGGGCATATGGCGTTCTGTCCTGAGGAGGGCGCTGTTTTCGCAGACATCTCGGTTGAGGCTTACCTCCGTTTGTGGTGCCGCATCAAACACAGCGATCCCCGCTATTACACGAAGGCCGGTGCGCCCTATGTCGAACGGTTGAGTATCGTGGAGCTTCTGCGAAAGAAGGGTAGGGAGCTGTCTAAGGGGCAGCGGCGTCGAGTGCAAACGGCATTGGGCTTCATGAGCGATCCGCGTCTCTTCCTTTTCGATGAGCCCTTTGACGGACTGGATGTTCAGAGAACAAACGACCTCATGGAGATCGTCGAGGAGGAACGGGCAAAACGCGCATTTCTCATCTCATCTCATCGTATGGATGTGATGGAGCGCTTAGCTGATCTCGTGGTAGTGCTCCGAAACGGTAGCGTTGCAAGTGTCGGAAGCGTATCGGCGGTATGCGCCGATCTGGCTCAGGGAGTGGAGAAAGGTGCGTCCTCTTCACTCACCGATGCAATGCGCGCTCATCTTCAATCGATGCGAGAGTAGCCTCGCGTCCCTCGAGGGTACGGCCAAGCTCTTCTCCGGCTCCGTTGCCCGCTTGTGGATTTACGAGGACTAAAAGTTTCATGGCCTCCGTTGGACGACGCCCCTCACGGTGCGTGTTGAGATTGCTATACACCCTTGGGCATGTGCTTTATAGTGCGGCAACCGGAAGTTTTTTGACCCAACAAGGTCGTTTGCCGCACTAGGGCTGTCGGCTTTCGCTGCCTATAGCGGTGAAAACACTATAAAAACCACTAGCGCCTCGTCTGCAAGACACTTGTTTACAGGAAAAAACTTATCGGGCCGGGTGCTAGTGTTCGATACGAAACTTCACCTTTATGAAGGATTAGGCACTTTTTCGAGGGCGGACAGACCCACGTGGAGTGAGCCTCGCCCTTTTTGTAAGTTCATGACATATTTACGTTTCCATCGCCTGGAGGGGTTCCCGCGATCTCCGCGGACCTGGGGCTGAACGAGCCAAGGGACAGAATATTTTACTATGATCGTATATCTCGCCAAAAAGCTATTCGGTACCCGTAACGACCGAATCTTAAAGATGTTGCGTCCGGTTGTGATGAAGATTAACGATCTCGAGCGTAACTACCAACCTTTGTCTGACGGAGAACTGCAAGGACAAACGGCGCTTTTCAAGGAGCGTATCGCGCTAGGCGAGGCGTTGGATAGCATCTTGCCGGAGGCATTTGCATTAGTGCGTGAGGCCTCGCGTCGCGTAGTGGGGATGCGGCACTTCGACGTCCAGCTCATCGGTGGAGCTATTCTTCATCACAAGATGATTGCGGAGATGCGAACAGGAGAGGGAAAAACCCTTGTAGCTACTCTCCCCTCATATTTGAATGCGCTAACGGGTAAGGGCGTGCATGTCGTGACGGTGAACGATTATCTTGCTCGGCGCGACGCCGAGTGGATGGGCCGTATTCACCGCTTTCTCGGGCTCGAAGTCGGGTGTGTCTACCACGGTATGAGCGAAGAAGAGAAGCGAGACGCGTACAGGGCGGATATAACCTACGGACAAAACAACGAATTCGGCTTCGATTACCTACGCGACAACATGAAATTCTCCGCGGGCGAGATGATGCAGCGTGGACACTACTTCGCAATTGTCGATGAGGTCGATTCTATTTTAATCGATGAAGCTCGAACACCGCTGATCATATCGGGTCCAGCCGAGGAGTCGACGGACAAGTACCATCAAGTAAATAAGATTATCCCTCATCTTCAGCGTGACAAAGACTACGAGATGGATCTCAAAACCAAGCAGCCGACGCTGACCGAGGTAGGTATCAAGAAGGCTGAAGGGCTATTAGGGGTCGACAATTTGTACGATCCCAACAACATCGAAGTGCTGCATCATGTTACTCAGGCGCTCCGTGCACATACCGGCTTTGAGCGTGATGTCGACTATGTTGTTCAGGGTGGTCAGGTAGTCATCGTCGATGAATTCACCGGTCGATTGATGCCGGGACGTCGTTGGTCAAACGGGTTGCATCAAGCGATCGAGGCGAAAGAGGGAGTGCAGGTGGCGCGGGAAAATCAGACCTTGGCCTCTATTACCTTTCAGAACTACTTCCGAATGTACGAGAAGCTTGGTGGAATGACAGGCACGGCGGACACGGAGGCTTCGGAATTCAAGCAGATCTATGGTCTCGAGGTTGCGCTTGTCCCTACGAACCGCAATATGGTCCGTAAGGATCATGTGGATGTCGTCTACCGCACGCGCCGCGAAAAGGTTGATGCTGTGGTCAAGGATATCGAGGAATTGCACGCAACGGGTCAGCCGATACTAGTTGGTACGATAAGCATCGAACAGAGCGAGCATTTATCCAAATGTCTCAAGGAGAAAGGAGTTGCCCACAATGTGCTCAACGCAAAACAGCACGAGCGCGAGGCAGAGATAATTGCTCAGGCAGGCCGCTTGGGTGCAGTGACGATTTCGACGAATATGGCAGGTCGAGGGACTGATATCCTTCTCGGTGGTAACCCAGAGTTCATGGCGGCCGCAGAGGCAAAAACCAAGGATTCTGCTGATCCAATCTACCAATCGGCGTTTGAGCGCTTCAGTGAGCAGTGCACCGAGGAGCATGACAAAGTAGTGCAGGCAGGCGGTTTGTTTGTCATGGGGACCGAGCGTCACGAGTCTCGACGTATCGACAACCAGCTCCGCGGTCGTGCTGGCCGACAAGGAGACCCGGGCGCATCGCGATTCTATGTCTCGCTGGAAGATGACCTGATGGTGAGGTTTCAAGGTGAGCGGTTGCAGCAATTGATGCTCCGTATGGGGTGGGAAGAGGGCATGGCTCTCGACCACTCGCTCATGAGTCGCACTATTGAAACTGCTCAGAAACGTGTCGAGGCGATGCATTTCGAGAGCCGAAAGCATGTGACTGAGTACGATGATGTGATGAATAAGCAGCGGCAGGTGATTTATAACCTACGTTCTCGCATCCTGCGTAATGAAGGTATTCATGAAGAGGTGCTCGATACCATCGATGATCTGCTCGAGTCGGCAGTGACGATGGTGTGCGACGAGCGAATCAAGCCGATGGAATGGGAGCTGGACAAGATTGTTGAGCGCTTCACGTTTCTCACGGGACGCGAATTCCAATGGCCGTCGGATCTCGATCTTGGTCATCAAAGTATCTTCGACGTTTTGCGAGAGAACGCTCATGCGATTTACAAAGAGCATGCTCATCACCAGAGCTCCAAGCTCGAGGGGCTCTCTGGTATCGGTATCTCCCCACAGCTCAACCGAGGGGTGATGGGTCGAGATGTTCCGGTGGGATTCGAAGTTATCGAGCAAGATGCCATGCTGGAGGCAGTCGATTATTTTTGGAAGCATCATCTCCAGGATATGGATCATTTGCGAGAAGGGATCGGTTTGCGAGGGTACGCTCAAAAGAACCCTCTTCATGAGTATCAGAAGGAGGGCTTCGTGCTCTTTCAGCAGATGTTGGAGGAGATGAAAGAGACCGTAGTCCGTAAGCTTTTCTATTACGATGTGCCTCGTGTCGAAGATGTGGTCGCTCACTTCGAGGAAGAAAGACGACGGCACGAAGAGCGAGAGAAGCACATGACGTTGCAGCACGGTAGTGAAGCAGAGCCGGATCCTGATGCTTCTGAAAATGCCGAGCCGCCAGCCGGATCGAAGAACCCCAACGACGAGCGTGCGCGTCTCGAGGCCCAGCGTAAAGAGCGTCGCAAGGAGCGTCGTAAAGCTTCGAAGAGATGACGATACGGCCGTTCTCGCTGTACGTTCACATCCCGTTTTGCGCTCAGAAGTGCCCGTATTGCGACTTTAACACGTACGCAACGGCAAAGATTCCAGAGCGGGAATACGTCGATAGTCTTTGTCGAGAAGTTGAGTTCTATGTGCAAAGCGAGGAGTTTTCGGATCGTCCGATAACAACCGTTTTTTTGGGAGGGGGTACCCCTTCTGTCTTGAGCGCGGATGCCGTCAACTCACTGCTATGCCGGGTGCGCTCGCTGGTCACGTGTGAAGCAGACGCGGAGGTGTCGCTCGAAGCAAATCCATCGGGGATCTCACTCGACAAATTAGAAGGGTACCGAGCGGCTGGAGTCAACAGGCTTAGCTTCGGCGTTCAGTCTTTCAATCCGACGCGACTCGCGCTTCTTGGGCGCGATCACAGTGCCGACGACGCTCGCACTGCGATAGCCCTTGCTCGCCGAGCAGGATTCGAAAATCTTAGTCTCGATTTGATTTATGGCGTGCCGGGCCAGAGCCTGGACGATCTGCGCGACGATATGGATGTTGCAACCTCTCTTTCAATCGAGCACCTCTCTGCGTATGCGCTCACGATTGAGCAAGGAACTCCTTTTTACCAGCGGCAACAGCGCGGGCTCTTAGCAATGCCCGCTGATGATATCGTTGTCGAGATGATGGACGAGATCCCAAGCCTTTTGGAGAAGCGAGGGTTTTACCGTTACGAAATAAGTAATTACGCAAAGCCCGGTAAAGAGAGCCGTCACAATACGGCGTACTGGGTGGGCGCGGATTATCTCGGAGTAGGGGCCGGTGCTCACAGCCTGCAGGTACATCAGGAGGGAGAGCGTAGAATTGCGGCCACCCGGTGGTGTAATCTTGCGCAGCCGGAGGCTTACATGAAGGGTATCGAAGCGAAGAGTGCGGTTTCGTGGCGCGATACGTTGACTACGGCAGATCTCATGTTCGAGTTTTTCTACTTGGGGCTGCGACTCAGTCGGGGCGTCTCCCAAGAGGGATTTCAGAGCCTATTCGGTGTGACGGTAGCGGAACGATTCGGTTCAGTATTCGATACCCTCTTAGCTGAGGGATTCGTAGAGGAGCGCGAAGGTGCTATTCGATTGACAGCTCTCGGAGTACGCCTCTCCGATTCGGTGTTCGAGCGCTTCGTGTGAGATAAACCCAGCCTCATTCATTTTTGAAAAAATGAATGAGGCTGGGTTTATCAGCTCAAAAAAGTGACGATCCTTTTTTCGAGCCAGGTGGTTCGAAGAGATAAGGAGTCGAGGAACCCAACGTGTCCACCGTGAGGCGGGGTCTCCAGGAGAAGATGAGGGTGCGTGCCCGCGATTTCGATTGGAAAACAGCTGGCCGATAGAAAAGGATCGTCGAGCGCACTTATCGCTAACGTGGGGATTGAGATACCGTGCAGATAGGCAAGCGAGCTCGATCTTTCCCAGTACTCGTCCACGGAGGAAAAGCCGTGAAATGGTGCAGTAAACCGCTCGTCGAATTCTCGAAAAGTCCTGATTGATGAAAGGGCCGTGACGTCGAAGACGCCGGGGAAGCGAGAGGATTTCTCTCGCATTCGTACTCGCAGCGGCCGTAGGAGGTATTCCATATAGAGCCGGTTACGAGGGCGGCTCAGGCTCTCTGCCGAACCTCGAAGATCCATCGGGACGGAAACCGCGACAGCTTGCTTGATTTGAGGAGGAAGTGACGCGCCCTCTTCGCCTAGGTACTTCAGAGTTATGTTACCTCCAACGCTAAAGCCGACCAGTGCAATTGGACCGTGGTGCCTGCTAAGTGCTTCGTTCACAACAGCCCGCAAATCACCGCTCTGTCCGCTGTGATACCAGGGAACGAGGCGGTTAGGAGTGCCCCCACAGCCGCGCATATTCCAGGTCAAAACGTCCCAGTCGGCGGCGAGGAGGTGTGCTGCCATACCTCGTACATACGAGCTATTGGAGGACCCTTCCAGGCCGTGTGTGATCACCGCGAGACGTTGGTTGTTTGTAAGAAGCCATTCAAGGTTCAGAAAATCCCCGTCCTGAAGCTCTAGGGTTTGTCTTCTTGATGCACATGGGGGAGCTTTCCGGAAGAGCGCCGGTAGTATCGATTGAAGATCTCCTGACCGAAGCATGAACGGGGGGTTGAAAGTGGAGCTGGCGAGCGGCATGAAGGTCTTACTACCATACCCGAACAGTCCCCGCAGGTATCGATTCTGTTGCAGACGCTTAGTCTAAAGGGGCAGTAGAGACGGCACGTTATAGTGAAAAGAAGGATGGCGGTGCTCCCTCGGGATACGATACAGATATCATTGGTGCGATTTGAAATGGGTTCTGAGTTCCCAAGCTTTCGCAGCTAGCGTCCAGAAGTATTCTTTTGCTTCATAGAAGGTAAATTCGTTGTGCCATCGATGGGTTTTGTTGACCTAATAATCTGGCTCCTTGTGCTCGAGCTGATCAGCTTTGCGGTTCTCCCATACCTCGTGTGGATGGCGCCGAATGCTCCAGACAAGGGGTATGCGTTTTCCAAGGTATGCGGCCTTTTTATTTTTGGAGTGATGTGTTGGTTGCCGGTAACACTCGGCATTTTTTCGGCGACTCCTCCTTTCGTCATGGCGATCTTCACCGTCATTCTCCTGCTTGGATGGTGGAGGTATCAATCACGGCGCGTCTCGTGCGAAGAGGTGCGGCGAGTTGTGTTCGAACACGCACTTGCCGTCGAAGGGCTCTTCGTCGGACTTACCTTGTTTTTTGCCCTCGTGCGATTCCTGAATCCGGAGATCGTCTGGGGAGAGAAGCCGATGGACTCAACCTTCCTCAATTTTTTTGTTCGCAATACGACCCTGCCGCCTCAAGACCCGTGGGCAGCCGGGAGCACGATGACCTACTACTATATGGGTATTTATTTCATTGCAGCGGTTTTGAAATTGACGGGAATTCCCGTCTCCATCGGCTACAACCTTGCAATGGCAACCTTAGCGGGGCTCATAGGAGCTTCGTTGTATGGAGTGCTCGTGCTTCTCTCAAAGAGGGTATGGTTTGCCTTCCTCGCAGCAGCTCTTCTGGTTGTAGCGAGCGATCCCGAGGTGCTCCTCATCTGTTTTTTGGAGGGCAAAACTGCTTCGTTCGACAACAGTTTTTGGGCATCTACCCGTGTTTTTACGTCGCCTGGATTTCTTGAATACACAGGGTGGTCTCTTCTCTTCGCCGATCTGCACGCCCATGTCATCGCTATACCCTTCACCGTAACTGCTCTGGGGCTTGCTGCTGTGATGTTTGTGTCGAGTAGCGGACGCTACACCTCCGGCGGCACAGCGTTACGGCTCGTGCTGGGGCTAATGGTCGGCGCACTCATGGGTATCAATACGTGGGATTTTCTGACGTTTGGTGGAGTTGTCGGGCTCATGACAGTGACTGCACCGGCACCTTCGTTTTGGACGCCGCGTCCGAGACTAGATGGCTCGGTGAGCCTGGGTGAAAAGTGGTTCGCCAACGGTTTCGCTCGCATGGTTGCGCTACCCTGGGATTGCCTGCTGGTGTCCATAGGAGTGCTTTTGACGGCGTTGCCTTATCACATCTCTACCTCAATCGCGGATCGTGCCAGCTGGGGCTGGGTAACGACAACCGAGTTCAATTCAGTGGGCCAATTTCTGCGTGTATTGGGTTTTCAAGTGGTGGGACTCGGCTGCGCGCTGGTTGTCGGAGTTGTCGAGTGTGTCCGCAGAAGAAAGATACCAGGTGCCGGCTCCATGGTTTTTGTAATTCTCGGGGCCGGCTTAATTCTTACTCCTTCGATTCTCAGCGTGCTGCACGACAATACCGATCTCCCGTGGAGTTCGTTCGCACTCTGCTTAGGGATGCTCGTGATCTCGAGCCTCGCATGGTGGACTGACCATGCGTCTCCGGAAAAGAAAGTGCTCCATATTTTTGTGAGTAGTGCAGCGATCTTGGTGGTGATGCTCGAGGTCTTTTACCTCATGGACCGCATGAATACCCTTTTTAAAGGGTACATGGCGGTGTGGATGCTGTGGAGTATCGGAATGGCTACCGGGCTCTACTTTGCCGGATCTTTTGTGTGTCGATTCTTCAGGCGGTCCCTTCTGCCCTGGGTAGTGAGCATCAGTGCTGTACTCGCGATTTCTTCCCTTGTCGGTGGGATGTTGAATGTCAAAGCCGTAGTGCAGATGAAGCGCGTACCGGTTCGCTACTTCACCCTTGACGGTATGGCGTATCTGCGAGACCTCGACCGGGACGACTATGAGTTGATAAAATGGTTGAATACATTCGTGCCCGGCACGCCGATTGTTCTCGAGGCTCAAGGTGACTCATATCGCCACTACACCCGTATCGCTATGCACACAGGGATCCCGACGGTCTTGGGGTGGGAGTATCACGTAGCGCAACGCGGATTGTCACACGAAGAGCTGATGGAGAGAAAAGCTGCTATTCAAGAGATTTATACAGGCTACGACATCGATACTACGCGTCACCTACTGGAGCGCCATCACGTTGATTTCATAGTAGTTTCCAACACTGAGCGGGAGCTGTACGGAGTCGGAGATTTTGAGAAATTCGAAAGGCTTCCCGAACTATTCGTTCCGGTCGCCTCTTTTGGGCAAGCCCGGTTGTATGTGACCGCCTTTTCGCCGCACCGCCCGGCTTTCGAAGGAAAAAAATTATGATGATTCTCATGCTCGTGGCGCTGCTCACTCTTGCGGGGTGGCGCTTGGCCGTTTCCTTGTTCGAGTTTGTGTTCGGGTCTCTCTTAGCGGTGCCGCTTTTGTGGTTTCTGAGTGCGAAATTGCTTTTGTGGTGCGGGATCCCGATTGCGGCAGGGAGTGTTACTTCTAACGTTCTCTATCTCGGCTGCTTCGGTTTGATCTTTGGTGCTGCCTTTTCCCTTTTTGGTTTACGTAAGGCTCCACGCCCGGTCTCCGATCTTTATCCCCTCGGGGCGTTCGCCGTCTTGTTCTCCGTTGCGCTCTACTTATGCAGCTTGTGGCCGGATTTTATAGCTATGGGAGAGCGTTTACGTGATTATGCGATTCTCGCATCGGTCGTGCAATCGCCGGTTGTTCCGAATGAGCCGTGGATGGATGGTGCGGCGCTCAACTACTATGTTTACTGGTACCGCTTTGGAGCGATGCTGAGCTCTCTGCTCGGTTTGGAGGTCTGGGAGACCTATCACGCTCTTGTGGCGTTTGCGATCGCCTTCTACGGAGCTGTTCTGTTTCAGATGGTACGGGTAATTGTCGGGGGCTCGGTGATCTGGGCGATCGTCTCATCGATAGTTATTTCATTCGGTTCGAATTATGCCGGATTTCGCTTGTGGAAGCGCAATGACGTCGGAGGCTTCGGACCCGATGATGGTTGGTGGGGGCCCTCTCGCGTCATTCAGGGAGCAATAAACGAATTTCCGGCCTGGTCGTTTCTATTAGGGGACGCCCATCCGCACTACCTTAATCTCGGAGCGCTGCCGTTCTTTTTTCTGATCCTCTACCACATTTTGAACAGTGGTGTGTCGGTTCCCATGAAATCCTGCCAGGCAAGCGCTTTAGTCGCTGCTACGACCCTGTTCCTTCTTGGTAGTAACGCATGGGAGGTGCCGATGTGGCTCGGCCTCACATTCGTCGTCGTCTTCGCCTACTGTGTTCTTCGCCGAGATGTCGTAGTTGAGGAAGTAGCCAAGTTGTTCCGGAAGCGCTTTTCATTCGAAGTGTTTCGGGCATTTATTTCCAGCCTCGTTCTTGTCATCGGATGCGTGGCTGCGCTTGCTAGTGGAGCGTCGGTTCCCCTTGCAACACGGATTATTTTGGTCTTAGTCGCCCTTGCCTTTGCAGGCGTGTTTTTTCCTTATCGAGAGAAAGTTGTTGCAAGACTGAGGTCGTGCCGAAAGGATGACATTTCGATGGCGGTCAGCGGCGTCTTTTGGGCGCTCATGTTTTTGGCACTCTATCTCTCGAGTCGTCACATAGTGGCGGAGGGCGGTGAGCTCACTCTAGTTCGTTCGCCGATACCCGTGACCACTACTGCAGAGCTTTTTATGCACTGGGGATTTCACCTCACCATCATCATCGTCGCATCTCTGCTGCTTTTCGCAGTCGGTTCACTCCTTGAGTTATTTCTCGCTGGCGCGCTTTTAATTTTAGCAGGTTTGTACGACAAGGGTGCACTGGTCGTTTTCCTTCTTATCGGTTTTCAACTCATTCGCTTAGTCAGTCGCCCTCAGTGTCACGGGAAGGAGTCAACATGGAGAGATGCATGTGCAGATGCGCTCTTGCTGGGAGGCCTCGGCCTCATACTTATGCCGGAGATCGTTTTTCTCGACGACCCTTACGGCGGTGAAAACGAGCGCATGAATACGATTTTCAAAATGTATGAAACTGCGTGGGCCCTGCTCGCCCTTGGAGGGGTTGGACTTTTACATCGGGCGCGTTGCGCGTACGTCGAGCCCCAAGGTCATCTTTGGCTTGTTCCCGGGCTTGCTCTTAGCGTCATATCAATCGCAGTCAGTTTGAACTTCCTCATTCACTCGATTCCTATGAGAAAAATGTTACAATCGTCAAATAGGGACGCATCAGAGGGCTTGTTCGCTCCGGATAGTGAACACAGCGGTGCAGGGACAGTTATTCGAGCGCTCAGAGTCTTGCCAAGAGGACGGGTATTGGAAGCTCAAGGGAACGCCTATAGCTATACGAGTTTCGTGAGCACTTTAGCAGCGCAGCCAAGTTATCTCGGATGGTCAAATCATGTGAACCTGCTTACTCGGCAATACGACGAGGTAGGCCGGCGAGAGAAGAAAACTGAACAAATATATCTCGAGACAGACTGTTCGAGACGCAAGAGTGCGGCCCAAGAAGAGAATATTTCTTATATAGTTATCGGTACCTTAGAGAAAGTTAAGTATCAGGATATCGGATCCAAGGATTTCTCCTGCTTTACAAAGATCATAGAGGAGGGAGAATATACCTTATATTCTCCTTAGCGAAATTCAGGAGAGCGAGAGCAGTGCTCTCTACTCTGAGCCGCGAAGCTCTCTTGTATGTGTCTTCTATGGGTGCCTGAGGGTGGTGCATAGTATGCACCACGCAGATACTTCATATGCGAGGTAGCTAAAGGCCTCGTGTGGTAAGTGTGTCTATGTATGGAACCTTCTGTATCGAACGCCTTCGTCTCGACTCGTCCTTTGTGCAGTTTTTCCGGCTGTCCGATTTCCTCCGAGATTGATCGGCCTCTGCTTCGAATGATTCATCAAATCGAGGAACTTTATTTTTCGGGTAAGAGAGCTTTTGCGGTCGTTACGCACTGCGCTCCGGATCCCGATGCAGCTGCCGGTGCCCTAGGAATGAAGCACCTTTTGCAACTCATTCTGCCTCATGATGCGGAGGTTAGATTAATGCTGGAGGGGGATGTTGGAAAAGAGTTTTCGAGAAATGGACGGTTTTGTGTAGAGCCCATAGAGCAGCTCCGGACTTTATACGGTAGCGAGCAGAGCGCTCGAAAGAGCGCCCTGGTGCTCGTTGATCAACCAACGATTAAATCCAAGAGGGTGCTGTCGAGTTCGATCCTAGGGAATGATGAGCTTTTTTTGCCACGGGAGGCCGACATTGTCTTGGACCATCACAATGGTGTTCAGGAGCAAGGCCCCGGTGTATTTGCGGCACAGGATGCAGGCAGTACCAGTGCACTGATCTTGCGAGCGTTACAGCTGGAAACGGAGCGTCGGAACCTGAGGCCTCAAGACTGTGCATGGTACAAGGATGCCGACCTCGCTCTTTTTATGAACACGGGCGCTTGGACCGATGCCGGGATATCGCTGTCAACATGGGATAAAACCCGCAATCTCCCAGCAGTAGTGAAATGGGTGCATGAGGAGACTAAGGGGCGTTTTGACAACTCGCAGGTTAAGGATTTTGATCTTTCGTCTGTTTTCGATCAATTCCGTTTACATGCGAATAAGACGCGGACCGTGTGCGGTCCGATCTCAATTGATGGGAAGTTTTGCAACGTGGTGTTGGCGTTCGTGGGAACAGTTAGCGATCCGAATCAACTCGGAGCTTTTACGAGTCAGTATCTACTCGAGCAGGCGGATCTTTCTCCCGGCGAGATCTCAATGGGGTTAGCGGTATTCGGAGTTTTGCGAAGTCCAATTTTGCAGGAAGGGCCATCCGACCGTGTACTTTTTAACGAGCAGGTGAAGTTGTGCGTTAGGAAACGTGGGGATGTATGCTCGGATCGAATAGCCAAATTGATCTCTGAAGAGGCAGGAGGGGGAGATACAAGCGCGGCGGCTATGTTAAGGGTTCCATTAGGGCTGCATGCTCAGCATGAGGACACCTTTGCCGGTTGTTGTCTGCGCTTCTTGGAGGCGAAGCTGATGGGGGATGCCTCCCTCGATTGGGGACGGAGCTCCTTGCTATAATTTTTCCAAAGTCCGTTCCTTAACAGATGAAGGCTGTTACGGAATCCATCGAATTAACCCCCTGAATATCCATAGGATAGCTCGCCGATCGCGTGCGCATCGAGACGGAGTATCCTTATGCAACCAAAACAAGCGTAGCTTTCATAACTCTCAAGTATGCGTCGGTAGAGCCGGCGTTGCCCCCGTACTCGTAACGTGTCGCTGAGGAAGGTTATGACCGACTTAAAGGACGACGGTCCCGTAAAAGCGGCATCCACTGTTGGTCAGCAGACCTCAGTAGCCTTGCCTGAAGTAGAGCGTAACTCTCTACAACGCGGAATAGCGACGGTCCAAGTTCCAGAAAAAAGTACTGGGCAGGGCTCTATCATAGAGGCCCCGACAGGTGCCAGCTCTCAAGGCAAACTCAATCCTTTCGCGGCACTGCTCAGTCTCCAGCCTGCGGCGCAAAAGGTCGTTACAGGTATGCAGCGGCACATTCTCGAGCTGCAGGAGGCGCTGCGGAACTTTGCCAGCACCAGGTCGACCCCTGACAAGCGACAAAGTATCGGAGAGGAGGGGGGCGCAATAACTTTGCAGGGACTTGAGTCAGTCTCGGCAGCGGTCGACGGATCTGATGTGAGCGAGCCTGCTCCTCAGGGTGGCCACCGACTCGGCAACGTAATCGATCCAGTTCGACAGATAGCAGTGCCCGAGTGGTGCGGCACGCTCCTTAGTAGCTCTATTCCAATTGATCAGGAAGTTGCGTTAGCCGTCCTAGCGCAGCATGTAGTACATGCAGGGCTTACAAGAGAGGAGCGTCAGCATCCTGAGCAAGCGCTACGCAGTGCCGAAGCCTGCCTCGCTCGGCTCAAGATACAGGATCTTCATATCCGTGAGAAAGCTCTCAAGGCAATACGGCTAGAGCTGGATCGTCGCCGGTCTGATGCGTTTGCGGAGGAGGTTCGCAGTGAAAGCGAAGCTCGAGGTTCGGTGGACCGAATCCTTGAGCACAGCTTTTTTTCGGTTGAAGATTCGCTGCCGGGCCTCGAGCTTTATGTTCATACAAAAGTCGTTCCAGCAGAGCTTCATACTCCCTATACCGATAGCGCAGAGATGACGCTCTCGCTCATTTGTGAGGAGGCTCTAGCGCGCGCTGCTGCAGGAGAGGAGATACCGGTTCGGTTCCTTGTCAGCTATGCCGACGTGACTCTGCAACAAGCCCCCGGTACGGACCAGTCGATCGATCTCTCGGATGCCTTGTTACGGCTCGAACATCAATACAAGGAGGGGCTGTATAAGCTCTACACCGAACGGTTTCCACTCGAAGAACTACATCGAGTCGATCTTTCACTTTCGACCTGTAAAAATTCTGAAGAAGCATTCGCTAAATTGGCAGAGATCGTTCCGGGGGGAGATAGGCAGCTCTTCGGTAGCTACGCGATCTCCACCATCACCCGTGTTGCGGCACATCAAAACCACGACCTAGGCTTGCTTGTCGCGGAGGCTTGGAAGTTTGGTGTTCCGCTTTGTGGCCGTTCGTCGTCGCTACTCGAGATGAAAATACCCGACGGGCTCAAGAATCAACTCAATGAAGAGCGGGTTCTGGAGCATGCGCGAACATACTCGGGACAAACCGATCCAGCGCAGCTTTTCGTACCGCAGACTTTGATTTCCGAACGCTTGCAGCTCCTCGCACAAAGCTCTCGGCCTGATGCTGACGCCCGCATCTCCAAAATCTTCGATACTCAGGGTCAGAAAGAGGAATCTCAGTCCGAGGCACAGCGCCCGTTGCATCGCCTAAAAGGGGGAAGCGTGCGTCTTCAATCTGACCTTGTCACGAGTCAGGACGTGTCCGACAAGCCGCTTGTCTCCTCTGAAGAGATTCCTCTACGAATCCAAGGGCTGGAAGTCGTAACCGATCAGCGGTTAAAGGCGCCCGGAGGAGAGATCTTCAGTTTTCGCCCGCAAGAAGGGGTATCGACGTGGGCGAGTAGTAGAGAAGCGTTCCTGAGTCAGCAGCTAGGGCAGTTTGTCGAAGACAAGAAGGATGCATCGCTGCGCGAGTACACCGCTTCATTGATGAGCTCAGTGGAGTGGGTGCAATTTGAATTTGCTCCGGTTGCAGAGCAAACGGTTGTAAACCCATTCGTGTCTCCAGACGGGCGACTCGAACCTCTGGGATTACCGACACGAAGTAAGCCGCTTCAGCTACTCGCACCGGGAGAGCTTTCCATTTCGCGACGAAGTTCCCTGAATAATCAGCAGCTCTCTGGTGAGCGCATGGAGCCCACGCCGATCACTCGTGGTTATGCCGCGCTTGCCCTCGATGTGTTCGAACAGCGGACACAAGCCGAGGTTTCCCGATCCCTGGCTAGTCGTGACGTGTTCAAACTCGAGGAGACACTTCAGATAGTCGCCGAGGTAGAGCCGCACCTTCGCTCGATAGCCGGACAGGGACAGAGCGCTACTCCTCTCTATCAGCAGCTCATGAAGCGGATTCAAGGGGAGCTCGCCAAAGATGCTGCCGCTCTTCCGAGTGCGGAGCTTCCTGTATATCGGGCACTAGGCTTTGGTTTAAAAAATGAACTGTGCAAACCGCAGGACGTAGTTAGCGCGCTGCGGCATCTTTCGCAACTTCGAGAACTTCCGGTTGTTTTGCAGGCAGTCGCGCAGCATGGCTCTCCAATTCGAGAGTTGAGAACCGTTCACGATACACCCGCCTCTCCGACATCGATTGAGGCGGCTCGTGCTTCGCGTCTTGAGGCGCTGTGTAGAGAAGTGGGAACTGTCGCAGGGAGGAAAAAATTTGTCGTCGAGACGAGCAGTAGGCTCGAGTCGCATACCGAGCTGGGCAATGTTGAGCTAAGCCCGGTTGATTCTCCTCGACTCGTCATCACTGCTGATATCTCTGTGGGTGAGCTGTGCAAATCCATTTTTCGTACTCGTGAACCCATGCAGGGAGATCTCTATGTGTTGGCGAGTATCGATCCGCAGCTTGCAGCGGGGGTATTAGATGGAACAGTGAAGCCGTCATCAATCGTTCCCGCGGGAACGATAGTGAAGGTGGCGGGGACTCCTCTTGGCTTTGATATTCAGAAAGCGGCAGCCGCCGATAGGGTTCGCAAGCTGAGCGAGGAGTTGCGAGTGTGTCGCGATCCGGAAGCTAAACCGGAGATCGAGCATTGTTTGCGTGTCAGTGAGGTCTTCGCCTCCTTCGTGCAACGAGAAGGAAACATGCTTGCGCTGCAACGCAACATTGATCAGATCGCGTTGGAGATTGAGGACGCTTCGGTTGTTGCTCGAGGAAATGCAGAGCGCCTACGTTCTGTGGTCGAGGAGGACCTGCCACGATGCAGAGATGCCCTCATGGCAGAGCGAAAGCGTTCTGCAGAGGTGGAAGTCAAGTTGAGCGCTCTTGTAAAGCGTCTTGAGACCGAGTCAGTAGCTTCCAGTACTGAAATAGCGCAGGAGCTCGAACTAGCAAGGAACGAACACGATGCCGTGAAGCGGCATCGTGCAGCGCTCTCAGGAAGGGAAGCACAGCTTGAGGAACAACGCAGTGTATGCCGTAGTCCCGCCACTGCTTTAGCTGAGGTCGCCCTTCTTGCCGAGCAGCAGACTCAGGAATACGCAGAGATTGTTCTTAACGAGCTGCCTGCCGCCGAGAGCGATACTGGCGCGACACCTGTAGTCGGTCAAGAAAAGCGAGCCGAAGAGGCGCGATGGTTAGGGCTGGAGAGACACAAAGCTGCAAGTGCGGCTCACCACGCGAGCTCTGCGGTGCCCG
This sequence comes from Bdellovibrionota bacterium, assembly GCA_044351795.1. Lineage (GTDB taxonomy): Bacteria > Bdellovibrionota_C > UBA2361 > UBA2361 > OMII01 > OMII01. The sequence continues at coordinate 22,173 of JBILFA010000039.1, forward strand.
ACCTGTTGTTGTCTTTGGCAGATGTGTCAGGTGGAACGCACTCAGCCGATGCGGATCTGATGTTGCGCAGTGCCTCCCTTGTGCTCGTCTCAGCGGCGGAGAGGGAGCTGGCTCAGGGTGGGTTGACCAACGAACGTTTGCAGTCTGCGTCCGATAAATTTTTCGCCGCAGCGCAGGCCCTCTCGCGTGGGACGAATCTTCCAGGCATCAATGCGAGCAAGAAGCTCGAACTGCAAAAGGCTATCGGAGAGATGTATGCCAAGGCGTACGAATACCGAGCGGCAGTTACGCAAGATGCGGGCCGCGCCGCGCAGGATTTAGGGCGCGCGCTTTCATGGATTGTAACGGATGGAGATTCCGAAGCGCGGGCGTTTTCGTTTGTAGATGCTAGTAACACCAAATCCATATACCTCGATTCCAGCGGCGCTGATTCCAGCTGGGGCATCTTTACCACCGAGATAGCGGCTCTACAGTCGATCGAAGTTGATAGGCTGGCAACTCGCATAGCATCGCTACCTGAATCTCGACGAGCAAGAGCGCTCGAGCTCCTCTCGCAAGTGGTGGATCGACACAGCTCGCACTATGAGATGATGGCGCGTGACGGAGCGTTCGCTCATTCGCGGGACGCGGCTTACCGTGCGCTTCAGGTCGCTCGCGACGTTCCGTACCGAGCTGTTCGCGTTCAGCCGGAGTTGATAAAAGTAAAAGAGCGCATTCGGCAGCAAGTTCAAAGGGGAGAATTGACCGAAGCTCAGGCGGGAGAGGCTCTACTGAAGGAGCGAGTACGTGCCGCTGGCACCAGTGAAAAAACCACATACGACAGTGAATGCTCACTCATCGCTCGAGGGATGCGCGCCAGATTTCTTCTGGCGTTCAATGATGCGAGTGATACCGAAGGTCAGATAGATGCTGAATTGGAGGCGATTAGAGCGGAGATTCGTAATCCGCATGGTGCACAAGGTCGAACGGTCGCGCATGTGTCGGCGGAACTGGAGGCAGAGCGAGCTCGTAGTGGAGAGCAGGTAAACGGATCGCGAGTAGAGTCTTTGGAACGGGAACTGATAGAGGCGCAGGTTCGAGAAGCCCGCAAGGAGACCCTCGTTACTCGCATGGACGCACTTGCCCTCTCATCCTTCACCCAACTTGCCGCAAATACTAGCTCCGGCAATCGTGAGAAATTTGCAGAGCGGGTGGTTAGGGTCGTAGATGAGGCGATGGTACGAGACGAGGACTACCTGCGTACTCAGCGAGAGCTGATCATGCAGGCGGCGGGCCCTAGCGACGTGCAGAAGGGTGAGGTATTGGAAGCTGCGCGTAAGGGGATGCGCGCCAGACACGCCGATCTGCTCTTGGCGACGATTCAAGCATACAGTGCGGCGGGTCGTTTCGATCTTGCACAGAAAAAACTCGAGCAGCTGGAGTCAGGCTTTGCAGGAGAGATGTCTACATCCACCGCCAAAGTCGTCGAGGACATCCACGAGCGGCATAGTAAGGGCGAGCCTTTGAGTGCGGCATTTACGGCGGCGTTGAACGAGGCGCAGACTGGAGGAAGCCTCACTCAGAGTTTAGGATTTGCAGGAGCAGGTGCGGCCACAGGAGCAGCCGTAGGAGTGTGGTTCTTTGGTGTCGGTGCGCCCGTTGGAGCATTGATAGGCGGTGTTGTCGGGCTTGTTGCGGACAAGAGCACCAACGTAATTCGCGGAAGATCGCGTATCGGAGCGGCTTTTGAGAGTGGTATCTCTGGGATTGAGGGATGGCAGAGTGGGGTGAATGCGCTTACGCTCGGGGTCGATATTGTTACAGTCTGGTTGCCACTGCGTGGCGCAGGGCGTGTGGTCAGCAAGGTCGGCTTCGGCGGTCTTGCACGGGGCACCCTGAATGCCGAGGCAAGAGCGGCATTCTCGGGTCAGTTGACCAGAATGCTTACGGAGGCCGGTGTTACCTCGACTCGAGAGCTTGGGGAGAAAGGGGTACGTCAAGTCGCTAGTCGCATGATGCGTCAAGAGTTGCTGCGTGGGATGGGGCAACACGGTGGTAAGCTACTGGCCGCACAGGTAGGAACGGCCGGAGGTATGTACGGCTACAACCGATTTTCGATTGAATTCAACGAGAGTCTTACTGATCAGCAGAAAAGTGTAGCCATCAAACAGCTTAATCAAGAAGCGCTCACCCACGGCGGTATGTTCCTGGCGATGGTTGGGGTCGGTGCGCTGCTTGGTCGTAGCAGTAATCGCGCGTGGTCAAACAAAGCCGAGAGCATGATCGGCGTGAGAAAGTTGAGTGAGCAGGAGCAGGCAGCCTCGCGGGCGGTCATTCAGCGCTGGGGAGCTAATGTGCGGTCCGCAGCGGTTGGCCCTACCGGCCCAGTCGGAGTCGACGTTGCCGTGAAGCAAGAGAGCGCCGTTCCTGGACGGCAGGCGACAATCGCAGATGCACCACCAGCCGGCTCTGGGAAAGTCGCAGAAAATCCGCTCGTTTCCGAAAAGAAGATCTTTGGCCAGGATGCTGCCAAGGCACTTGCCGAATTGGCTAAGGACCCAGCCCTTCAGAATTCCCGTGCGAAGGAGGTTCTCAATCGCCTCTACAATCGCTTTGATCGACGAGGAGCTTCTCTGCAGGATTGTTACTTGCTCGAAAGTGAGTTGAACGCAGCACGAGCGGGACGCTTGGCTGCCAATCCCGACATTCCTCCGTCTGGAGACACCTCTAGTGGGGGTGGTGGCGGCGGTAACGGTGGTAACGATAAAGGACCGTCGCGTCCTAGCGGAGGAGGCGACGAGGGTGGGGCAGGTAGCGATTACAGTGAATGGCAGCCGTCACACGAGGAGTTCCAATTCTACAGCGATGACTTCCGTGAGCTAATTGGTAGAGGTGGCGCTCGCAGCGGCGTCATAGAGAATTCCCTCGGCGGCTCTCGACCTCGCACTGGTGGTGGAGGAGCTGCAGTCATAGATAGGCCGCCGGGTGGAAATTCACGAGTTAGCAGGCCGTCACTTCGTCCAGATGGATCGACAGGGGATGTCGTAAGTCCGGGTACTCGTCCAGCAGCGAGTGCTACAAAACCTCTGCAGCAACGAACACCCTCCCTCGATTCGTCACTGCCGGAGACTAAAGTGCAAAGTGTTGCGCGGCTCGAGATACAACCTCGAGTACAGCCGGAGATTGAGCTTTCTCCAGTGCGGTTGTCACGGCAAGCGGCGCCTGGGCTGACTACAGCCGTCCCCGAGATCGCAATACCGCCTGTGTCGGTAGAGTCTCTAGCGAACAGCATCCCTGAGCTTGCGGCAGAAGATGTGTCTGTTATTGGTAGAGCTGCACCTGCAGAAATGACGCTGTCGCCGCTAGAGCTTTCTGATCCAGTATTGCCGGAAGTCAAAGTGCAAAGTGTTGCGCGGCTTGAGATGCAACCTCGAGTACAACCGGAGATTGATCTTCCTCCAGTGCGGTTGTCACGACAAGCGGCGCCTTCTCTGACAACTGCTGTGCCCGAGATCTCAATCCCCTCTATGCCCATAGAGTCTCTAACTGACAGCCTTCCTGAGCTTGCGGCAGAAGAGGCGTCAGTTGTTCGTAGGGCTGCACCGGCAGAGATGACGCTGTCGCCACTAGAGCTTTCTGATCCAGCACTGCCGGAAGTTAAAGTGCAAAGCGTTGCGCGGCTCGAGATGCAACCTCGAGTACAGTTAGAGGTTGAGCTTCCTCCGGTGCGGCTATCACGACAAGCGGCGCCTTCTCTGACAACTGCTGTGCCGGAGATAGCAATACCTCCTGTGTCGGTAGAGTCAGTAACTGACAGCATCCCTCAGCTTGTTGTAGAAGAGGCGTCTGTTGTTCGTCGGGCTGCCCCGGCAGAGATGACGCTGTTGCCGCTAGAGCCTTCGGATCCAGTACTGCCAGAAACTAAAGTGCAAAGTTTTGCGCGGCTCGAGATGCAAGCTCGACTACAGCCCGAGATAGAGCTTCCTCCGGTGCGGCTATCACGACAATCTCCCCCTTCTCTGACAACAGCAGTGCCAGAGATAGCGATACCTCCTGTGTCGGTAGAGTCAGTAGCTGACAGCATCCCTGAGCTCGCTG
>JBILFA010000007.1:0-56050 GCA_044351795.1 Bdellovibrionota bacterium
TGAGGAGTAACTTCCTCTAAGCTGACACCAAGCTGCTCTACGATAATCGATTTAACTCGCTCTGATATCTCCTCAGGTGTTGCCATGAAACACGTCTCCAAATTGGGTCTACAAAATTACGACTGATCATCACATCCGGCTCGAGCGAATAGATCTCTCGTGACCGTCTCGGCACCTCCTTAAGCGGTACCCAGCGACACTATCCTCTCTTCTCCTGTGGGGACGGGGGCTCGCACGGCTACTTTTGCTCCGTATGTACCCAAGCCACCGACCTCACAAGAGCTTCTTCGAATAGAGCCTGACGTGCAGCGTCGAACAGGCCCCGATCTAAATAGGTTCACCGCCAATAGTCAAGAGGTTGGACCGGTTCTTTGCCCCTTAAGGAGAGGAAGCTGGAGCTGTCCACCCCCCGCCTACTACTCCGAAAGCAGCTGACGACCTGCAAGCTTCCACCGCTAACCTCACACGGGCTCTTATGCGCCACAGAGCGATAGACAGAAACGTTGTATTCTAAGGGTCTTATGGTAGCAGTCACGCGGTTCACTACAACCCGAGATTCAACCACAGCTTCTGGACCTTGGCTTTGAGTACCTCTCGCGGTATGGACAAGGCGTCTGGATGGCGATCCGAATCACATAATGCATCCGCATTTCTTTATCAGCCGAGCGCTCCCTTATTTTAGTCAGTAGATAGCACATTTTCTCCGTGAACGAGCACGTGCTCGTCCCGATGGTACCCACTCGAAAACCCGATGAGCCTATAATTCTTTCCTCCGCTACGGCACCGAAACGTCAGCTGACCTCAGCGTGAGCTACATGTACATTCCACCATTGATCCCGATCACCTGACCAGTAATATACGCTGCGTTATCAGAGGCCAGGAATGCTACAAGCTGAGCGACTTCCTCAGACTGTCCGTACCGAGAGAGCGGAATCGACTTCAAGTGCTCCTCTTTGAGTTTTTCGTCGAGAGCACTCGTCATATCGGTCTCAATGAATCCAGGTGCCACCGCATTCACAGTTACGTTTCTAGAAGCCAGCTCTCGTGCGAGAGCCTTCGTCATACCGATCACTCCCGACTTCGACGACACGTACGGCACTTGACCGGCGTTTCCCATCTCCCCCACTACGGAGCTGATATTTATGATGCGACCCTTCCTGGCTTTGAGCATCAGGCGAGCCGCGGCTCGCGAGCAGAAGAAAGAACCGTTCAAGTTGACTGCTAACGTTGCAAGCCACTCCTCATCCTTCATTCGCAGCACCAGACCATCGCGCGATATACCTGCATTGTTGACCAGGATATCAAGCTGTCCGTGACGAGCCTTTATTCCATCAAAGGCGTTCTCCACCTGCTGACTGTCCTGAACTGAAAACTTCAACACCTCACCATCACTGCCGACCTCGCGAATAGCGTTGAGGGTCTCCTGCGCAGCTTCAGGGGACGAAGAATAATTCACGATCACATAGGATCCTTGACGAGCGAGCTCTATGGCGATGGCACGCCCAATTCCCCGCGATGCCCCCGTTACTAAAGCAATCTTTCGCTTAATCTCTGTCATGTTCGACTCCACTTACACCCTTCGGGGTTCCCTGGTCCCCGCCTTCTCGTTTCGATCTCTTCTCGAATACCTTGGACCAGCCGTTGCCTCCCTCCGTCTCCGCAGCTCCCACTTTGACATCGAGCTGACTGAGGGCTGTTCGCAGGTCCGTAAGAACGGATTGCTCCACGAAGGTACGTGCAACCTTGATACCGTTCTTAATAGCTCGACTCGACGAAGAGCCGTGGCACTTGATAGCGATCTCGGCTAACCCAAGCAAAGGAGCTCCCCCATATGCTGAAGGGTCGAGCTTATCCTTGAATACTGCCCTTAAGACCGGTTTGGCGAGCCACAGACCTATCTTTGCACGCAAGCTCGACTCCATCGTCGACTTGATGGAGTCGACCACCAACCGTACACTGCCCTCCATGGCTTTGAGGACGATGTTGCCGACAAATCCGTCACACACCACTACGTCTACCACATCGCGCGCCACGTCACGACCTTCCACGTAGCCGATGAAGTTTATCCCTTCGATCTCAGAGAGCATCATCGCTGCAGAGCGGATAATATCATTGCCTTTCGACATCTCGGTTCCGTTCGAAAGCAGAGCAATGCGCGGTTTGGGAACCCCTAAAGCTGCAAGCGCGTACTGATGCCCCATCAACGCGAACTGAACGAGCTGGAACGCCTGACAGCCGGTGTTAGCTCCCGAATCAAGGAGAACTGTGGGGGTTCCGCCGACTGCTTTGGGAATAAGGGATGCAATAGCCGGCCTCGCGATACCGGGCAGGGTTCCTCCCACAAAGACCCCCGCAGCCATAATTGCACCAGTGTTACCGGCGCTGACCAAAGCGGAAGCCTTCTTTTCGGCAATTAACTCAAATGCGACTCGAATGGAGGAGTCCGGCTTCTTGCGAATTGCCAAGCCCGGCTGCTCGTCCATGCCGACGACCTGCGAGGCATGCTTAATAGAAATCGGGAGAGAACTTGCTTCTGGATAGGCGCCAAGCAGCGGTGAAAGCTGTGCTTCATCTCCGACCAGCACGCAAGGTATGCCAGAGCGTTGAGCGGCCTGTAGAGCCCCCTCCACGACCACTTTCGGACCGAGATCCCCTCCCATGGCGTCTACCGCTATAGGGAGGATACCAGAGGCTGAAGTCTCGGGTTGGGCGCTCACGTGGCTATCTCAGGCGCGCGCTATGCGGAAGCTTTGTTGGCAACGACCTCTTTCCCCCGGTAGGAACCACAAGCCGTGCAAGCGCGGTGACGAAGAACGGCTTCGCCGCAATTCGGACACACGATTGAAAAGGTAGCCTTGAGAGCATGGTGAGACCGACGCATATCACGCTTCGAAGCCGACGTTCGTTTCTTTGGAACTGCCATAAGTAACTCAGCTAAAAACTCTTACAAAGAGGGGGAAGTTCTACCACGTATTGCCCGCTAGACTCAACCCTACCACTCTGCACTTCCATGCATGAGTGGGTGCGAAACCGGGACATACGGGAACTTGCTCAGGAAGGTCCTGATGCACAGGAGATAAGCACCTAAAAAGCCTACAAAAATGCCCACCTCTGCCACCCCAAAAGGGATATGGTGGGGGCTTACCTCGGGCATGATGATCAGGTAGCGGTCCAACCACACCCCCGTCATCAATATTAAACAGACGATTGCGAAGGTCACCCGAGTCTTCTTTAGGTCACGACTCAAGAGCGTAACGAACGGAATAATAAATGACATCGGGAATGCTACCCACGCGAGTCCCTTCCATGGGAACTCTCGTGTACGAAGGATCAGCCATTGGGTCTCCTCAGGCAGGTTTCCGTACCACTGCGGAAGGAACTGAGACCAGAACATGTAACCCCATAACATACAGAAACCGAATGTCAGCTTACCGATATCCCAGTACTGCTGCGAATGGATCTGTGCGCCAAACTCCGGTTTCTTCTTTGCGAAGAACATAGTCATCAGCGCAAGTCCTGCCCAGCCGATGTAGATCTGACTCACGAAGACGAAGGCTCCGAACAGATTCGAATACCAAGTTGGATTCTGACCCATGATCATCTCAAAGGCAAAGAGCGAGACCACTACGACGTAGCACATAACTACGACGGGCCCGTTGGTCGACATCTTTCTTTGTAACGGGATTACCTCGCGTTCTGCACCTTTCCATCCGCCGAGGAGGAATCTGTGTACGGGGAGCGACCAGCGACCCTTGTTCTTAGCTCGGTCACGCGCCAATCCTACATCTCCACGCAGAGACATCCCGACGAAGCGCGCCATCATGAAGTAAAGCAAGATGAACAACACCGAAAAACGCAGATAGACAAACTCGGGCTGCATCCACCATTCGCGCCCTGGCATCGGGTTGCGTCCCCAGTAAAAGAGGTACTCGCGACCAAAAAACGTAGTGATAAAAACAATAAACGCTACTGGAAAGTAGGCAACATTGGCCTCGGCGATCCGGCGGACTGGAGCGCCCCAATCGGCCCGCACGATCTGCATGATCACTGTGGTCATTACACCACCAAGGGCCAAGCCTTGGAAGTAGACCGCATTGACGTAAAAAGCTCCCCATGTGTGAGCTGCATCGCCGGAGAGTAGCCCCCATGAAAACACTGTGATACCGACAAGCACCATGAGCCAAAGCTTTGTGTGCGTCTTACTGCTGGCCTCAATCGGACCAGCCTCGATAACTTTGTCGATGTTCACAGGAACAACGTGCACGTGCGACATCTTGAATCCCCTTGCTACTTACTACTTACCCTGCTCACTACGAATGTAATTCACGACATCCCAATGCTCTGTCGGAGAGAGCTTCCAGCCGAGCGCCGGCATAAGTGCCGCGCCGCCAAAATGGATCGTGCCATAAAAGAACCCATCACTTCGGGCCTTGTAGGCATCGGTCGTCGGATCCGGAGGGATGAGTGGCAGCTTTGCAGCGACATAGCCCGGAGCCCATGGCTTCTTACTGATATCACCGTGGCACGGCGTGCAGTTAACCGAGAACAGGCGCTTACCGTTGTCCACCGACCTATCGTCGGCCTTGATCGGATTAGTCATCTTCTCCGCGTCAGCCTTGGTTGCGACGTGGTACTCGGACATGCCTAACGGAACCGTTCCCGGTGCCTTCTGACGCATCATCACGCCGGTTCGTTTCTGCACATCAACCATGTCGTCGTTGAACGGCAACGCTGAGCCATCTCGCCCCACAGATAGAGCGGCGAAGAGGGCGCACACCATCACCTTAGTCCTTAAACCATGAGCCACGTTCATGAGCCTCTCACTTCCTTTACAAACTATCTCGCACATCAACCTCATCGGCGCCCGAATCCAACATGCGCCTTTTCACGTCCTCGACTTGGCCTCCGGTACACGCCACCACCACGCCGAACTTATCGTGCGAAAAGCGCGGATCATATCCGGCAGTGCGCAAAACATTCGGCAATCGGCAAAACACTAGGATCGCAAACAGAGTGGCTACGCCGCCGAAGAGAATCGTACACTCGTAACCCGGAACGAAAAACGCCGGTATGGAGGATATATTCTTGGCGCTCGTGCGCATCGGCCAATCAAGCGAGCACAGTATCGCCAACGCGAAACCAAATGTACAACCTGTAATGGCTGCTATAAGCGACACGATACGCACAGGGCTCTTCTCTGGAAAGGTCACCTCTTCTATTTCATGGCGTGGAACCGGTGAGTACATACGGTAGTCGAACTTCCCCGACTGGATCTTCTTCACGGCTTCGAGGGCATCGTCCATGTAGGTGAAGATACCTACCACTGCTCTACTTGAAGATTCTGACATCGCTATCTCCTTATTAGTGATGAGCCCCTGAATTAGAATTGCGCACCGGCGGAGGTAAGACCTCCTTGATCTCTGTTATTGCTACGGATGGGAAGTACTTTATGAAGAGCGTCATCCACATACCGAACCAGCCGAATGCTCCCACGGTAATCCCGATTTCGATCCACGAGAAGTTGTATCCGCCCCATGCTGCGGGAATAAACTCTCGAGTAAGGGACTGAAAGATAATATTGAACCGCTCGAGCCACATACCGATATTGATGAATATCGAGAGGATGAAGAGGAACGTAATGTTTGTACGTAGCGACTTCACCCACAGAAGCTGAGGGAATATACAGTTGCAGAAGGTCATTCCCCAAAAGGCAATCCAATACTCTCCGAACGGACGGAACCAGAACTGGAAGCGCTCGAAGGGGTTGTTACTGAACCAGGCAGTATAGAACTCGGTAATGTATGAATAACTGACTACCCCTGAGGTGAGCAAAATCAACTTACTCATCGCGTCGAAGTGAACCGGCGTAATGAGACGGTGCAAATCGAACGCTTTTCGCAAGGGAATGATGAGGGTGATAACCATCGCTACCCCTGAGAAGATCGCTCCGGCCACGAAATATGGCGGGAAGATCGTCGCATGCCAGCCCGGAACGATACTCATGGCGAAGTCCCACGATACGACCGAGTGAACAGAGACTACGAGCGGAGTGGCGAACGCAGCAAAGATGAGATACGCCGAAGTATAGTGTTTCCACTGAGCGTGACTACCGCGCCAGCCGAGCGACGTAACGCCGTAAAGGACCTTCCTAAACCGGGTCGTGGCACGATCACGCGCTGCCGCGATATCCGGAATGAGGCCTACGAAGAAGAACGTTGCAGAGATGGTAAAGTAGGTCGATACCGCGAATACGTCCCACAACAGGGGTGAGCGGAAGTTCGGCCAGAGAGCACGTTGGTTCGGATATGGAATGAGCCAGAGCGCATACCACGGACGACCAAGGTGGATGATAGGGAACAAGCCCGCGGTCATAACTGCGAATACCGTCATAGCTTCCGCAAGCCGGTAGATCGGCTGTCGAAAGTTCGCTCGGAAGAGGTACAGAACCGCCGAAATGAGGGTACCCGAATGCGCGATACCAACCCAGAATACGAAGTTGGTGATGTATGTACCCCAGCCAATCGGGTGGCTCTTACCGGATTCGCCGAAACCGGCCCACATCTGGTAAAACCAGCAGGCTGCCCCGATAGAGAGGAAGAAGAGACAGGTAAACAGTAGGAGAAACCACCCGGTTCCCGGCGGCTCGAGCATCTTGAGTACCGTGTCGTTGACCTCCGCGTACGTTACAGGAGGCTCTTTCTTCTGGGCGTGGTCGTTATGCGTGTGTTCCATAGCAAGTAACGTTTACAAACTAAGCCTTGTACCGGATGTCCTCCAGGTACGAAATCGACGGTTGTGTATTGAGGTGGTGGTCAAGAACCTTGTAGGCGCGCTCGTTCTTCGCAAGCTTGCTTACACGACTGTTCGGATCCTTCAGATTGCCGAACGTGAGCGCTTGAGTCGGGCACGTCTGTACGCATGCCGGCGTGATCTCTCCATCTTCAACTGAACGTCCGAGATCCTTGGCAACATCCTTTGCTTCTGCGATTCGCTGCACGCAGAATGTACACTTCTCCATAATTCCGACAGTACGCTTTGTGACGTCCGGGTTGACCTGCCAATCGAGGAGTTCCGGCCACTCATACTGGAACCAGTTGAAGCGCCGAACTTTGTAGGAACAGTTGTTCGAGCAGTAACGGGTACCCACGCAACGATTGTAAATCATCGCATTCATGCCCTCTTCATTGTGATACGTCGCGTAGACTGGACAAACCGGCTCGCATGGAGCGTTCTGACAGTGCTGACACAACATCGGAAGAAAGCTCACCTTGAGCTCTTCCCCGCCACTCTCGGTTGGAATTGAGTCGTAATAGCGCTCAATGCGCAGCCAACTCATCTCTCTACCCTGGCTGACGATCTTCTTACCTACAACAGGGATATTGTTCTCTGCGTAGCAGGCAACTACGCACGCTGAGCACCCTGTACAAGCAGCCAGATCAATCGTCATACCCCATTGGTACAGCGGGTGCTCTCGCTGATGGTACATCTGCTTGACCTCTTCGTGCTCGCCGTGCCCGCCAGCACCGTGGGTATCGTGAGAACCGTACCCATTCTCCTGGTGTCCTGTCGCATGTGCTGCAGACGCCGCAGCTCCGGACAAGAGGGTCGTCTTGGCGAGATCTCGACCCACCTGCGAGCTAAATTCCTGAGTGACAACGAGCCCACCATCAGCTAGACCGCGCACTGCTTTGACATGCACACCAAGCAGCGGAACAGCATCGACATCCTTCGCCAACTGCTTGGGCAGGAGCGAGTACACATTTCCCTTACCGGCACTCTTAGCATAACGCCCGTAAGCGGAATGTCCCTGCCCGAGCGGAACCGCAACGATATCCTCGTGGACATAGTCAGACACATACACGGGCACCTGCACTTCGCCGTCGTCCGTGCGGAGGATCAGCGCGTCCCCGTGCGCAAGATGAAGACGTTTTGCCGTCTTGGAGTGCATCTCTGCCCACGATCCCCAAACTGCCTGAGTTATAGGATCCGGGAGCTCTTGCATCCACGGACGATTGGCTGCTCGCCCATCAAAGCTCTTCACCGAAGGGTACGGATAGAGCAGCAGCTCATCGCCATGAGCCTTGTGGGTGTGACCTTTGAAGGAAAGTCCGTAAGCCGACGCATCTACAGTTCCTAGGGCAGCAGCTCCATTCGAGGGCGCTTCAGGGAAGTAGCCACCCTTCTCGAGGCTCGACATCCAGAACGTGTCAGCATCTCCATGGCCTTTGCCGGCAGTTGCCTTCAAGAAGCTCGCTTTGATGAACGCGTCAAAGCTCTTCGCATCTCCACCAATACTCTTTCCGGCGGTAGAACCGATCGTCATCAGCACATCTCCAGCCGAGCGCGTGTCGAAGATCGGCCGCATCGAGGGTTGGATCAAACTGATCGCACCACTTGGGGTCGTGACATACCCCCAGTCCTCGAGGTTCGTGTTTATGGGTAGGATGTAGTCCGCTAATTGAGCCGTCTCATCGAGGTGGCTCGTAAGCGCAACGACGAGACCTGCTCCCTTGCCCGAGCCCTCTCCCTGCACACCTACCTGATTGACTGCGTGGTCGAAGCCGAAGCTATCAGGGAAGGTAAACCCCGGGTTTGTGCCACACACGAAGAGCACATCAACTTTGCCCTTTTGCATGTCGTCGATAGCCGCCGTGAGGTTCTTGGCGGAAGAAGCCGGCTGCTTCATCTCAGCGACGTTGATCGTCTTACCAACGTTACCGAGCACCATGTTGAGAAAGTTCACCGCTACGAGGAGCGGGAGCGGATCGGCCGTAGAAGTGGCTGTTCCTCCTGCAAGCACAAGCGAAGCGTCTGCCTCTGCGAGGTAGTCTGCAACCAGCAGTATCTTCTCCTTAGAAACTCCCGTTTGTTGCTCAACCAGGTCTGCGTTGACCTCCCTGGTTAGAGTGAGCAGCTTCGAACGAGTATCTCCGGGCAGAGCATTTCCACGGCCTCGGCCTAGCATCTCCTTAACAAGGAACAGCACCATTGAGGTCTCCGAGCCGGGCGCTGACTTGAGCCACATATCAGCATTCGCTCCGGTGAGCGAAAGCCGTGGCTCTACATGCACGAACCGGAGCGGATGCTCAGAACGTCGCGAATCAGACCACTGGCGCGCATACCCTACAGGATTAACCCACGTCTCGAGGAAATCCGCTCCAAAGTTAACCACAACCTGAGCCTTGTCGATCGCGAAGGTCGGAACACCAAAGGTTCCGTAGGTAATCTTGGATGCCTGCGCTACCGCCACAGGCTGCATTGGATCCCAAACCACATGACTGAAGCCGAGCTCCTTCGTGAAGCCTTCCACTAAACCTGCATATCCTGTGGTCAAATCACCGGTTAGGAGCAGCTTCTTATTAGTCGCTTTGGTTAGAGCGTCCCCGATCTTCGAAAACACCTCATCCCAGCCAACCGGCTCAAATTGAGGACCCGTGGGCGTATTTGCTTTCTTCTTCAGCGGTGTTCGGATGCGGTCCGGATCGTAGAGTGATTGAAGTGAGGATTGCCCCAGGGCACACAGACTACCGCGATTTACGGGGCTATGAGGATTTCCCTCTACTTTCACCGCGCGACCTTCTCGGGTACGAACGCGAACTCCGCAGTTAGCAGAGCACTCGGTACAGGTGGAGCTGTACCAGGTAGCAACGCCGGGAATCTGCTCGGGATCCGGCTTTACATACGGCAGGATCTCCTGCTTGGCCGGAGATGCACATGCTGCTGCTCCAACGGCTGACGATGCACCGATAACTTGGAGAAATCTACGTCGCGAGATCGAAACGAGTCCGGAGCCTTCGGGCTTCTCGGCCTTTTCTTTACGCCCCTTGAGCTGAACGATTTGACCTTCCATCTTGGACCTCAATAAAAACTTCAGAACTGACGGCTACGCCTTACTTGTGCCCGTGACACACGAGACAGTCGATGCTAGCGCCTCGCTCACGGTGACAGCTTATGCACCACCCCATCTTCATAGAGGATACACGCTCGACCTGCTCCATCTCGGGAACTTGCCCGTGACACTCTTGGCACGACACGCCCGCCTTGACGTGGCGCTTATGATTGAACTTGAGGTAGTCCGGCATCACGTGAACCTTGACCCACGGGATGGGCTGCTCCTTTTCATAGTAATCCTTGATCTTTTGAATCTCGGCCTTACCCGCCTCGTCCTTACCGTTTACGAGCTTGTGACACCCCATACACGTTTCAACTTCGGGAACAGCAGCATACGACGCCTTGGCAACGGACCAGTGACAGTACTGACACTCCATCCGGTTCTGCTGAACGTGAATAACGTGACTGAACTTGATCGGCTGTTCGGGCTTATAGCCTCGTGCTCGCTGAGGAGGTCCAAAGTAATGGAAGTGGTCCGTAACGTTCATGTCCCACAAGGCAGCCTGGCCGTCGTTGTAAACACCGGTGCGAACACCGAGTGTCGGGTACGGAGGAGGCGTGGGAACCTGTGGAACCGCAGCTTGAGCCGCGGCGTCCCGGCTGGCGAGACCCTTCTCGGAGATGGGGCACAACGCAGCCAGAGCCACAACGAAGACTCCAGAAAATAACAATCGAAGTTTATTTACCATGGATAGCGCAGATACTAGACAACCGACTCTTGCCAAGCCCTCTATTTCAAGAAGACAAAGCACGTGCAGGCCTACGACACACATAAGGTCAAGCAAAACCCAAAACGCTGTGCGGCTGGAGGAAGATTCCGACTCGCTATTCAAAGTATCCGCTTTTTAAGTTAAAAGCCAAATACTTGATATCTTTTAAAAATTTGTCGGCCTTCGCTCCCCCTTCAGTGTCTCTGAGGAAAGCTTCCGGGGTAAGATCTAGATCGAAACAGGAAATAAGGAAATATCCCAAACGAATGAAAGCTGGTCAAACGTAGTTTTTCCGAACGACAGGTCGATGCTCTGTGCTGCGTAAGCTCGAAACACTGCGGGTATTACGACACCATCTGCGTGGTACAAAACTTTTACAAAGGTTTGACTTGGCCGTGACAACTCGTCTCTCAGGTCATGTTACCTACATGCCTACCTCATCAAGAGGTAACAGTAGTAATTTGATTAGGAGTACGAACGTGGAAACGAATTTTTTTCAAGACACCCAACAGACGATCGAGCGTAACAACAACTCGGCACACGTCCAGGCTCTCAACGAGGTACTCGGTGATAGCGATGAATTTGCTCTCTTGAGAGAGACATTGTGGATCTACTTACAGGTAGTCGACAGCAAATAGCTCGGTACATAGCTCGGCTCTACTAACGCCCAAGAATCGTATCTGTAGTGATACTGTGAGTGTACTTGTAATCGAGAATATAGTGGAGTCCGCGGCTTTCCCTGCGAGCTAGCGCTGAACGAATGACAAGTTCAGCAACCAAGCAGAGATTACGCAGTTCGAGCAGATCAGAGGTGACGATCGAACTTGCATAGTATTCCTGAACCTCGCGCTGCATGAGCTCCATACGGCGCAGCGCACGCTCCAGACGTTTAGTAGTTCGCACGATTCCAACGTAGTTCCACATGGTGCGGCGTATTTCGTCCCAATTCTGGGTTATTACCACCTGCTCGTCGCTATCGACTGCATTCCCGGGATCCCATGCCGGAGGAACGACATTGACCTCGTACTTCTGTTTATTGTCGATGGAATGCATCGCGGCACGATGACCGAAAACAACCCCTTCAAGCAGTGAGTTCGAAGCTAGTCGATTAGCCCCGTGAAGACCGGTACACGCGCACTCTCCCGCTACATACAGATCAACGATATCGGTTCCCCCATTCTCGTCACTCATTACACCACCACAGAGGTAGTGCGCCGCAGGAACCACCGGAACAGGCGTCGTAGTGATGTCAAATCCAAATGAGAGGCAGCGCTGATAGATGGTGGGGAAGTGATCTTTTACGAACGCAGGATCTCTGTGGGTAATGTCGAGTAAAACGTACTCATCACCGTGAGTCTTCATTTCATAATCTATCGCACGTGCGACGATATCGCGCGGCGCTAGCTCACCGAGCTCATGGTACTTGTGCATGAAGGGCTCACCGTTCGCGCGGATCAATCGTGCCCCCTCCCCGCGCATCGCCTCCGTAATCAGGAAGCTCTTGGCCTGTGGGTGATAGAGACAGGTCGGATGGAACTGGAAAAATTCCATGTTCGCCACCCGCGCACCGGCGCGATAGCACATGGCGATACCATCACCTGTCGCCACGTCAGGGTTCGATGTGTACAGGTATATCTTTCCTGCGCCGCCGGTTGCCACCAAAACTTTGTCTGCGAGGAACGGCTGAATAACTCCATCTCGCAACAGCACATACGCTCCCAGCACCTTATTGGGCTGCGACAAGCCGACGTTGAGCTTGTGCGTCGTAATCAGGTCGATTGCATTCGAATGGTGGAAGAGTTCGATGTTGGGGTGAGTTTTGACGGCCTGCAAAAGCGCGCGCTGAATCTCAGAGCCCGTCGCGTCCCCGGCGTGAAATATTCGCCTGCGAGAGTGTCCTCCCTCCCGGTGAAGATGGAAGCCGCCTCCCTGTTCCTTGTCGAACGACGCTCCGAGCTCAGCTAGCTCTCGCACACGCGCCGGCCCCTCACGAACCACGAGCTCTACAATCTCGCGCTTACAAAGCCCGGCTCCGCTGGTCAAGGTATCCTGAACGTGCAGCTCTACGGCATCGTCCGGTTGTGTAACCGCTGCAATGCCGCCTTGAGCCCACAACGTCGAAGAGGTCGTCAGATCTTTCTTGAAAAGAACAGCAACCGAGCCCCGCTCGGCGACCTTGAGGGCATATGTCAGGCCGGCGATTCCGCCTCCGATGACGAGAAAATCAAACCGTCGCATACTATCACGATACCCCCGATCTCCTTGCGTATTCAACACACGATACCGCGAGGGACCAAAACCGCCCTCAGGTAGAGCCGGACCGAGGCTGGCTAACACGAATACTTCCGTTTACAATTCTACAATGAATAATGAAAAAGACACTAATCTCACGGCGCCGTTATTGAATCCGCTTCTTAACCGGACCTCGATAATCCCGTTCGACAGCTTCAGGGCGGAACAGATAGAACCGGCCATTGACCACCTGCTCGCATCGAGCACGACCGAGCTCGATGCTATCAAGGGAGCC
Organism: Bdellovibrionota bacterium; assembly: GCA_044351795.1. Classification (GTDB taxonomy): domain Bacteria; phylum Bdellovibrionota_C; class UBA2361; order UBA2361; family OMII01; genus OMII01. Next base: position 13,129 of record JBILFA010000007.1, read on the forward strand.
CCGGGAGAGAGAACATTCGAGAACACCTTACGTGCCCTCGACGACCTTGCGCTCGACCTCAATTTTGCCATGGGCGTCATATCACACCTCGAGTCGGTATCAACGGCCGCCGAATGGCGAGAGTCCTACAACAAAGTCCTTCCTCGAGTGAGCGAATTCTCCTCGAAGATCGGCCTGGACCCTGAACTGTGGGCGGCGATACAGCGCTTCGCTGCCACCGACGAAGCCCGAGCCATAACGGGTGAAAAGCGTCGTTTTCTGACCAAAACGATCGACGACTTCCGTCGTAACGGCGCCGATCTCCCGGCGGACAAAAAAGAGCTCCTGTCTAAGATCAACACGGAACTCGCCGAGGTAACCAACCGTTTCGGGCAGCATACTCTCGACGCCACCAACGCATTCGAGTACGTCACTGAATCAGAGGGAGATCTATCCGGACTCCCGGAGAGCGCTCGCGCCATGGGGCGCGGTTCTGCCCAATCAAAGGGGCTTTCCGGCTGGCGCTTTACCCTTCAGGCTCCGAGCTTCATGGCGATCATGACCTATGCCGACAATAGAGCACTCCGTGAAAAGTTTTACCGTGCCCACAACACACGCTGCACATCCGGAGACCTCGACAACGTACCGCTCCTCTACAGAATTCTCGAGCTACGTCGTCAAAAGGCAGAGCTTCTCGGATTCAAGGACTTCTCAGATCTCGTTCTCGCCGATCGAATGGCGAAAACCGGTGACCGCGCTCAAACTTTCGTGGACGAACTCAGATCGCGTATCGCTCCCTATGTGAAGCAGGAGCACGAGTCATTGCTCTCCTTCGTGAGAGACGAGCTCAAGACAGATCCAAACGACTTGGCACCATGGGATATGGCCTACTACGCAGAGAAGATGCGCCGTGCTCACTATGAATTCGACGAAGAGGAGCTTCGCCCCTACTTTCCTCTGCCGAAGGTGATGCAAGGTCTCTTCCTGATCGTCGAGAAGACATTCGGTCTTACCGTACGCGAAAACAAGGAGCTCCCGAAATGGTGTCCTGAGACAACCACCTACTCAGTCTATGACACGCAGACCGGCGAGCTCATGGGCCACTTCTACTCGGACCTCTTCCCGCGCGAAAACAAGCGTGGGGGAGCGTGGATGAACGGATTTATCACGCACGTCTTCAACGGCAGAGACGATTTACCGCACGTCGGACTGATCGCCGGCAACTTCACTCCACCGCAAGAAGGCAAACCATCGCTCCTTACGCACGACGAGGTCACGACGCTCTTCCACGAGTTCGGACACCTAATGCATCTGCTCTGCTCACGCACCGAGCTGCGCAGCCAGTCCATGGATGGAGTGGCGTGGGACTTTATCGAACTCCCATCGCAGATTCTCGAAAACTGGTGTTGGGACCGGCAAGCGCTCGATCTATTCGCCTCCCACGTTGATACAGGGGAGCGATTACCAGAGGAGCTCTTTCAGAAAATGTACCGAGCGCGCAACTTCAGAAGCGGGTCGTTTCTCATGCGCCAAGTAGGATTCTCTTCGGTCGACTTCGCCCTTCATCGCTCATACGCTCGAGAGAAGGACGGAGAGATCCTCGAGTATTGTCGTGAGATCATCGAACGACACTCTCCACTTCAGCTCCCAAAAGATTACGGGATGATTGCGGCATTTACGCACCTGTTCAGCTCACCTGTAGCGTATGCAGCCGGCTACTACTCGTATCAGTGGGCTGAGGTGCTCGATGCAGATGCTTTTTCGCGCTTTCAGCGTGAAGGGATCCTTAACCTTGCGACAGGGCTCGAGTTCCGAGACAAGGTCCTCAGTCGCGGAGACACCAAAGATCCGGAGGAGCTCTTCCGAGACTTCATGGGACGCGAACCGGACATGAATGCGCTACTCACTCGGGCGGGCTTGGTGTAACCCCAGCCTCACTCATTTTTGAAAAAAATGAGTGAGAATAGCTGGGCTAGCCTAGCGTTTAAGGCGAAGCTCCCGCTCTAACTCAAATCGTAGTTGCTTGCCTAAAAACCCACTCACCCGAGCATATTCTAAACCCTGCCTGCTGTGAGCTACAGAAACGGTCAAAAAACGTACAGGAGACGTAACCCCGCAATTTATCCAACTATTTCAGACGCTCACTTGAGCTCCGTTACCTGATCTGACTACTCACTTCCGTGGTAATCGACTTTATTGTGCAACAAATCTCAACAGTTTCCTCTCCTTTGTCGATTACCTCTTTGGGGGAAAATAGTCGCTCGGTGGGCCGTCGGGCTCGGTGATGGCCAACCCCTAGTTTGGGGGCATCAGTACATGATGGACAAAGACGAAATCGCTGCATTAGAGAAGCAAGGCAACCTCGGATGGCTAGCTGCTGTAGACCTCTTGCAGCCTTTCGGACTGGTAGCGGCGAACTTCTCCGAGACCATTCGCGTTCTCATCGCCCATTACGAGCATGGCGGGTCAGAGATGTCGCTTGGCGCGCAGAATCTGGTCATTCGCCTCCTGAAGAACAATACAATAAAAGCGGCCTACTATTTCGTAGCTAAATCGTATCGTCCCGAACTTATCCAGGGTAAGCACCCCCTCACTGTTAAGGACCTCTTTTACGGATTCACGGCGATAGAGCATGCTACGATCCTTTCCTTCTGCTACCTCTTCCGAAATCTGAGTAAAAAGAGTGACAAGGACGAATGGGAGTACGTCCAAGCGCCGCTCTACGAAGCGCTCTCCATCGGGTCGGCGATGGGACAATACGTTCCCGAGGTGGGCCTTGCGTTCGGAATGCTTTCGAGAGGACTTCGCTACCTCGCGTTTGCGCCGTTCTTGGTCGATAGTCGCAGAGCCTTCAAGGAGTATCGACGTCATCTGAAGCTCAAGGATCTCCCGTTCGACCTCGCATGGGAGCAAAAAACTTGGGGATGTAGCAACATACAGGTGGCAGCGATACTCCTGACATACATGGGCTTCAATCGTAAAGCTGCCATTCAATTCGTCGCCGCAGCAGAGATGGATCAAAAGGTTGAGCCCGACGAGCTCTACGGGGTCCGGTTCCGTATCGGTGAAGCGATCCTCAACTCGTATATGGAGACTCGACAATTGCCGGAATATTGTCCACCTTGGGTCGGCAAGAAGCTCTCTCTGTCGGCTGAGACACGTGGAAATCTCCTGACGAGCTTCAGGAGAGTTCTTGCCGAAGACACGCGCATAGAGTGGCTCAATAAGGGAAGCGCAAGCATAAATCCTGATTCAACTCCCGAGTTCTTCGTAGATGCAACAACCTCTGCTGAATCTGATGCGGATGCCGAAAGTGTGGCTATAGAGGAACCTCCGCCCGAGAGTGCTGGCTAACCAAGAGGGCTCAACATAATGACCCGTGACTTACTAACGGTCCTTGGCTCCTTGCTGGATTCTCGTTTATCATCGCCTATCTAGCTGAGCGCGTACGGTAGGGACGGCAATCTTCGTAAAGAACTCGAGGCTCGTAGGATTAGCGAGCGCTGAAGAGTTGCCCGGATCCTCCCCTCGCAAGATCCTTTTTACCGAAAGCTCGGCGAGCTTGTTGTTCGTCGTTCGAGGCAGTTCAGGAGCCTGAAGGACGAGGGCCGGAACGTAAAAAGCATTCGACCGCTTGAGCTGAAGACGGATCTCTTGTTCTAAGTCAGAGGTGAGCTGTATTCCTTCGTTGAGCACGACAAACAGCACGATCTTCTCGGAGGCTGCGCCAGCAGCCGTGTACCCCACCGCGAGCGCCCCGGCTATCTCTCCTATACGCTGCAACGCTGAATAAATGTCAGCCGTCGCCACTCGCACGCCCCCGGGCTTGAGAGTAGCATCTGAGCGACCACCGAATATAAGGCTACCTTCTGGGGTCTCCTCCACAAAGTCTCCATGCCGCCAGATCCCCGCAAAATCGGAAAAATACGCCTGCCTATAAGCCTCACCATCGGGATCATTCAAAAAGTGAATCGGCATCGACGGGACGGGACTCGCACACACGAGCTCCCCCTGTTCTCCAATCACACGATTACCCGCGGAATCAAATACACGCACGTCATAGCCGAGGCTCTTACACTGTACCTCTCCCCTGCGTACAGGTTTAAGAGGGCAACCCAAGCCAAAGCATCCAAGTATGTCAGTACCGCCTGAGATACTTTGCAACCACAGAGGCTTTATTGCCCTCATAACGTAATCGAAGCTACCCGGGAACAAAGCCGAGCCGGTCGAAAAGATTCCCCGCAGATCCTCAAGGGGAAACTCGTGAGCCGGGTTAACGCCGCGCTTCTCCATTTCGCCGATGTACGCTGCGCTCGTTCCGAAATGTGTGACCTTCTCCTCCTGAGCGAAGCGCCACAAGATAGCGCCCTGCTGCAACATCGGATCGCCATCGTACATCATGACCGCGACTTCAGATGCGAGACCGCTTACTAACCAGTTCCACATCATCCAACTCGTGGAGGTTTGATAGAATACCTTGTCTCCCGGACGGATATCGGCGTGAAGTACCATCTCTTTTTTGTGTTCGAGTAGCGTTCCTCCTACCCCGTGGACGATCCCCTTCGGTTTGCCGGTCGTACCGGATGAAAACATTACATACAGCGGATGAGAAAAGGGGAAGCGCTTCCACTCAGGTAGTGACGCAGCTGCAAGCGTGTCATACGAAGCGACACACACATCCGAGCGAAGCTCCAGCGGAGCCTCGGCATGTGTCTGGAGATAATCCACTATAAGAACATGCTTGATCGAGGGCACACGACGTGCGACCTCCTCGATGACCGGACGCAACGAAACTTTAGAGCCGCGCCAAAGGTAGCTGTCAGCAGCTATGAGAACACGCGGCTGCACCCGCTCTACGCGAGCCAGCAATCCCTCAACTTGGTAATCCGTACCGCAACTCGACCAGGTCGCTCCAAGCGCTGCCGTCGCTAACATGCATGTTACCGCTTCCGGAATGTTTGGGAGATATGCGAATACGCGTTCTTCACTCTGCAAACCAGAGCAAGAGAGATACCGAGCGACGCTTCCCACACTCGCGCGCAACTCTCTCATTGAGATACTGCGCTTGACGAGATCTTCCGACCACGAAACGAGAGCGATTCGATTATCTGCACCGACAAGGAGGTTTTCGGCGAAATTAAGTGAATAACGTGGGAACCAGCGGCGAGCGAGCGGAGTAGGCCCGATGTCGTTAGTATAAATTGGATCAAGAGCCCCCTCCCCAACCACACCGAGAAAGCGCATCGCCGCCGGCCAAAATAGCTGTGGGTACTCGACCGACCAGCGATGGAGATCTTCATATGAAGAAAATACGCCGACACCTTCCCGCTCGAGGGCGCGCATAAACCGCGCAAGCGCACAGGAATCAACGAGCTCCTGTGGTGGCGTCCACACCACTCCATCGATTTTCGTCGGAGAACGGTTGTTCATAGATCGCGCTTAGCTGATGCAGCCTGGCTTGTACCATCCATAGTAGCGTGCCGCACCACGATGGACCAAACGCTTTCGAGTATACATTCCGCTTCTCTTGCACGATATCTGTTTTCAGTCGTTTAAGAATCCGTATCCAAAAAGAGCGGCTCATCCTCTATCGTAGAAGATGAGCCGCCCAGAGAACCGATACGATCCACACAGGATCGCTACGCCCCTCGTGCGAGGAGCGCACTACCTTATGTAAACCCTGTCTGTATCAAGAAAGAGTAGATATCCTCACCGAGCGAGGCTCCCCTTGACCACTTCGACAGTTGAAATTCCTATAGCCGACATGGATCACCTCCTTTTGAATGGCGGGCTTCATCCCTATAGGAGAGATGAGATACCCATCCTAGGCGATTAAGAGTTGACGTGAGCGCTCACCTTTATGGTGAAGCCAATCAACCTAATGCGCAACGGAGAAATACGCATGAGCATACATTTTCAAATACTTTTTTCGAAGAGTTCCTCACGGCGGCAGATCATCCTAGCCTCGTACATATCGTACCAGCTAGTGTTTCGACGACCTCCCTTTGCATCAATTATCCGTCAGCAACAACCCCTTCACGAAATAATCGACCTCACCCGCCACTAGAAAGGTGTAGGCCCGGCCTGCTTCGAGCGTTACAGAATTAGAAGAGATAACTCGACCATCAGCTACACGAGCTACCCGTATCGTCGCCGCGCCTGTTGCAACCGGCACATATTCCCCAGCCTGTCCAAAGCCGGCCTCGACGCTTTCCACCCCAGCATCCGACGAGATCCTTGCCGAGATCTGTGCGGCTCCAGTAACTCCATCCACTACACGAATGTGCGCCCTCGATGAATCAGACGGGGTCTCATCTGTCAGCAGCGCGGTTCGGAGTCCAAAGGTGGTATTGTCGCCGTACAATAGAATCGAGAACTTACTTTTTGAGTCAGCAGTGACCGCGAAGGAGCCTAGCTCGGTGCCGGGAGTAGCAGCGCGGCTCAACACCAGGTTGAGAGGACCTCTAGGGAGCGCATGATACTTATTATCGAGCGCGAAGACTGCCTTGCGAGCAACGGGAGAAGGATTTCCGGTCACCAAAACATCGACAGGAGCCGCATCTATCGCAGCGTGCAGGACTCGAACCCCGGTGCTACTCGAAGACTCCTCACCACCACCGCCACCACCTCCACCACCGCCGCAGGCTGACAGCGAAAGGGTACAAACCACTCCAACACACCGAAGCACTCGCGCTACTCTCATTCTTTTCAAGACATCCATCTCGTACTCCCTTCTTATTTCACCGGGGAAGTGGGCGGTCTTACGACCACAGAACCCTCAGAAAGACCAAGGGCACTCTCCAAGTCGGCAGGCCCTGTCGGCGCAAGGAGATCTATACCTAAAAGCGTTGCCGCAAAGATCTGTGCGAGAGCGTCGTATCCCTTGGTATTGGGGTGCAAACCTTCAGGGAGATTGTAGAGGTCGCAGCTCTCCAATTCCGGGCAGGTCGAGTGCCACAAGGTTTCGACATCTGCCAGAGGTACCTCATTGATCGCTGCGAGTTCTCGCACTGCCGATGAGTAACTCTCAGTGATAAATCTGAGCGCTGCATGGTCACCGGTTGCGGGAGGTATCGTTGCTACTACGATCTGCTTTCCCGAAGCTCGTGTTACGTTGATAGCGCGTTGAACTGCTCGTGCGTAATCGCCGCGTGAAATCTGCTTGACCGCGTCGTTGCTACCTTCCATGAAGAGAACGGTATCGACCTGCGAGCTGCTGACGAGATCGGGTATTCTCCACACCCCCTGAGCCACAAGCTCCTCGCCAGGGATGCCGGAGTTTCGCACCGAAAGATTCAGCAGCGAGGTTAATCTCTTCGGATAACCGCGGGGAGATCCACTATCTTCTATTGTCGCTACATCCTGACCTGGCAACAGATCATCTCCCACTCCGTAGGTAATACTGTCACCGAATGCCGTGATGCCAACGGTCCCATTCCCATTAACGTCATTAACGAGCGACTGCTCCTCCGCTGTGGCGGTGGATAACCACAAGGGAACGAGCGCCGCGAGCGCACAGAGATATCGCCGAGAAGGTTTCATTACGTACACCTCTTACCGTTGGACCAAGCAAAGCAGGGTCATTTTGAACCGAGGAGGTTATGGAGTAAAGAGACTCAAGCAGCGCATCGCCCTGCTCACTCACTCTACATAGACAACAAAGCCCTTCAGATAGTCCCCCTCTGGATGGAAGACACTAATCGGATGGCACGGTGCCTGGTGGAGCGACTCTATGATCCGTACGTTTCGACCTGCAGAAGCAGCAGCCCGCGACACGGTGTCCCTAAAGAGGTCGCGCGAGACGAGTTGTGAGCAGGAAAAGGTAAAGAGAATCCCGCCTGGTTTTATCTTTTTGAGCGCCAAGGCGTTTATCGTCTCGTATCCCCGCACAGCACGCTGCACCGCTCGCTGATGTTTGGCAAATGCAGGAGGATCGAGAATGATCATATCAAAGGTGTCGGGGATCTCAGCGAGATAGGAAAAGCAATCAGCAACCTCTGGATGGTGCGATACACCTGCGAAATTTGCGACTACGTTTTGGCGGGCTAGATCAACGGCGGGCTTGGAGGCATCAACAGAGCTCACTGATTCAGCTCCACCGGCAAACGCATACACAGAGAAGGCCCCAGTGTACGAAAACGCGTTCAAAACTCGCTTCCCTGCCGCATACCCTCGCACCTTGGCTCTATTGATCCGTTGGTCGAGGAAAAAGCCCGTCTTTTGGCCGCCACTCACATCAACAAGGAAGCGCAAACCACCCTCCATGAAGGTAACGACGTGCGGCTCTGCGGCATGAGACGCTGACCCATCCTTGCCTCCCTCATCCTGGTCCTCTACCTGGGCATCGACTCGTCGGAACTCGACATACGAGATGTGTAAATCAGGGTGAGCCTTGAGGAGTGAGCCGATCGAATCACGCAATCGCCACATACCCGAAGAGTGGCACTGAACTACTGCCGTCTCTCCGTACCGATCAATGACTAACCCCGGCAGTCCATCTCCTTCGGCGTGAATCAAACGGAATCCAGTGGTTTGGGGATCCTGAGTAAGTCCAAGCTCCTTACGGAGCGCCACAGCTTGATCGATCCTTTCAGAAAATAGCTTCTCTTCGCTCTCGACCTGCTCAAAGGAGAGTATTCGAACGGCTATGCCGCGAGTTCCCCAGTGCCCACACCCTAAGAAAGTCCCGTCCTTGGATACAACATCGACCAAACTACCGCGCTCTACCATGCCTTTACGTTCAAGCACCGCACCCGAAAAAACCCAAGGATGTCGGCGTCTTATCGAGACCTCTCGACCTTGGCGCAGAACCACTATAGGACGCGATCCATTCGTACTCATGCCTACTTGTACCACCTGAGAAATCCCCTACGCATAAAGCGACTCAAAGGATGTGAGGAGTTATGCAACACCAAACTCTAACCAACCCATAAAGAGAGAGAACGGCGAGAGCTTACCGCACGGACTGTGCTTAGACCACCGGGGTTTGCAAACTTGACCGGTTTTCGAAGATAGCTGTCGGTGAGAGGGGCGGTGTTGACCGAGTAGCCCCATCGTCGGTATTAGAACGCAGCACCTTGTAACTTGTAGCCGAAACAAAATGCAGACAGCCGTTGCTCAACATCAACCCAGTTCACTCCCCCAGATTGTCGGCTCACAGCCAACTGTCCGTCCACCGATGAATCCAGACACCGCTTCTGAGTGGCAGAAAAGCCTCGGCTGGTGGGAGAAAGGATCTGCGGAAACGACTAAGATAAGCCCCTCTCAATCCGATCTGTCCCGAGCTCAAGAGCTACTCGAAGGACTACTGAAAGGAGTGCCACATGCGCACTTTTGGCGAGGTCTCACGACCCAGGACTGGAAGCCGGGGCTGTTGGCAGGCATGGCCCAGTTCTGCACTAGTAACCCAATATCCCGTGCACAGGAACCGAACCGGAAAGTACTCCCACCATTCGAGGTTTGTTTGCAGATGCTCAACGGGCCGAGCTCGCCTGAAGTCCAAGACCTCGTCTACTTAATCCTTCAAAAAGCCGAACACGCCCTCAACCCTACTCAGCGTGACAAGCTACAAGCCCACTTCGAGCAAGCAGCAGGACAAACCCCACTCTCTGAGCTAGCGACTCGGACGGCTGAACGCCTCAACTTCAGAGTTTCTGGCGTCGGTAGTGGGGGGACGACAGTCGCTTAGACAGCGTATCTTCAGCGCCTTCCTATATTACGCGGATAGGGCCTTCCTCGTACTGTGACATCACTTTCCACATCTTTAACTCCCTCGATCATGAGAGCAGAGGCAAGTACTGCGTCGATCTGGCGATGATTCGCTACATTACCGCGAAACTTTGCTTGTCCGCCATCTACCTCGACGCTCAGATCCTTGGCCAGCTGGGGATATTCCTGTTCGAGCGTACGGGCTATGGAATCCTTTACCTGTTGATCGGGAATCGGAGCTCGGAGCGTGAGTTCATCTTGAACCTGACGTTGAGAAACGGATTGAGCTGCTCGCACAAGCTCCTGTCTCGTCGCATCCGAATCGACCTCCCCGCGCAGCGCGAGTCGGTCAGGTTGTGATACGATCGTAACATTGTACCAGCGATTATGCACCTGCTCGCGCAAGGCGTTCTGTATGCGCGAGGCCTCCTCGGTAGGTCGAATCGAAGGTACCTCCTCCACCTGACTCACCGGGTACGGATCCCATTCACCTCCTCCTTGAACGCGCGGACTAGAGTCTCTTCTTTCAGCGAACGCATTCCCCTGAACAACAGTCGCCAGCGCCGCTGTGATCACGACACTCTCAACCACCCTAGGGAAACGACTGCGAAAGGATCCGGATTCTGAAAACATAGCTACCATCCTCGGTTTGAAAGGTGTGATGGCGTACCATTACTCAAAGAAGAGACCTAAACCATGATTACAGCCAGGCGTCTGCCTATGGCATGCCTGGTTGGGTCGGCCCCAGTGTCGAAACGATCGGATGGCTCGCGATGATTGATGCTGACAGAGTGTGAAGGGCGCAGGCCGCAATCGTCGGTACGATCGAATCAACGTGCGCAACGGCCGCTGTCCTTCGTCTTTGGAGGTCGTGTCTCTCACCTTAGCCCTTCCCACTGCTCACCACGTTTCAAGGGCTTAACCAAGCCGTACACCCGACAACTTAAAAGAGCACTAGCATACCTCTCTCCGAGCCATCCTTTGTCACCCATCTAGGAGTCGAGGAGATTTTTGCATGGGCACGAGGGGTATATTTAATTGTCTTAGAACACCAGACAGGCGATACTGAGGAGCATCATATCTTCCAAGGATTACAACGCTCTATGGAATCTCGCCCTACCAAGTATATCTTCGTCACCGGTGGTGTGGTCTCGTCAATCGGCAAAGGCCTCACGACAGCGTGCATCGGGGCTCTGCTTGAGGCGCGTGGGCTGAGAGTTACCGCCGTAAAGCTAGATCCGTACATCAACGTAGATCCCGGCACTATGAGTCCGTTTCAACACGGTGAGGTATTCGTTACAGACGACGGCGGAGAGACCGACCTCGACCTTGGTCATTATGAGCGGTTCATGGGAACCCGCATGTCCAAGCTCAACAACTTTACGTCCGGCAAGGTCTACGAAACCGTCATCGCGAACGAGCGTCGAGGAGACTACCTCGGAGGAACCGTACAGGTTATTCCTCACATCACAGATGAGATTAAGCGTCGGATCAAGCTGGCAGCGGATGGCTTCGATATCTGCTTGGTAGAGGTCGGAGGAACCGTCGGAGATATCGAGAGCCTCCCCTTCCTCGAAGCGATTCGACAGATGCGGGCAGATGTAGGGGTCCAGAACACGATCTACATTCATGTAACGCTCGTGCCACTCATCGCAACCGCGCACGAGTTCAAGACCAAGCCTACACAACACTCGATCAAAGAGATCACTGGATACGGGATCGTACCAAGTATCATCATCTGCCGCTCGCAACTTCCGCTCGACGAGAAGCTCAAGAACAAGATAAGCCTCTTCTGCAACGTCAGCACGAACTGCGTAATCAATGCACCCGACGTGCGAACGATCTACGAACTCCCCATATCACTTCACAATGAGGGGCTCGACCAACGGATTCTCGAACACCTGAATATCTGGACAGGCGCTCCTAAGCTGGAGCCATGGCGCAAGATAGCTCAGTGCCTGACCGACGAGAACCGTCAGAACATTACGATCGCTATGGTCGGCAAGTACGTCGACCTCACCGAAAGCTACAAGAGTTTGAGTGAGGCTCTCATCCACAGCGGCGTTGCCAACGACTGTAGAATTAAGATCGTGTACGTCGACAGTGAAAACTTGGAAACGAAGGGTGTGGAGAAAGGGATCCGAGAAGCTAATGAAGGGCACCTCGTGGATGCCATACTCATCCCAGGCGGCTTCGGCGTTCGGGGCAGTGAGGGCAAGATTGCAGCTGCTCGTTACGCACGGGAGAGCAAAGTTCCGTACTTCGGCATATGCCTCGGTCTGCAGATCGCTACGATCGAGTTCGCTCGCAACATGGCGGGTATCGCTAACGCAACCAGCGGAGAATTTGATGAAAAATCCTCCTTGAAAGTGATCGACATCATGGAGAGCCAGAAAGATGTAAGCGACAAGGGGGGCTCGATGAGGCTCGGAGCCTATCCGTGTGTCCTCAAAGAGGGAACAAAGGCCCGAGCGATCTATGGAAAGCCTCAGATAAGCGAGCGTCATCGTCACCGCTTCGAGGTCAACAACGCGTTCCGATCTCAGCTCGAGCAAGCCGGGCTCGTCTTCTCGGGAATCTCTCCCGATTCAGTGTTGGCAGAGATCATCGAACTCACAGATCACCCGTGGTTTGTAGCTGTTCAATTCCATCCGGAATTTCAATCAACTCCTAAGACCCCGCATCCGCTCTTTACCTCATTCGTTGCTGCGGCCAAGACTCAGAAAACACAAGCTTCAGGTATCGGAGCAAAGGTCGAGAAGTCCGCATCTTCGACGAATGGAAACGGAATTCAGACGACTCCAAAGGGAACTCCGGCAGTGATCAACACAGTGGGGAGCGAAAAGTGCTCGTAGAGATATCGCCCTCCGTGAAGGTAGGAGACGATCAAAAGCTCCTCCTTATCGCGGGACCGTGTCAGATTGAATCCAGGGATCACACCCTGCGCATTGCGGAATTTCTGCGACGGGAGCTCGAGAAGTTTCCCGTCTCTTTGGTCTTCAAATCCTCCTTCGACAAAGCCAACCGTACCAGTATGGGCGGTAAGCGGGGCATCGGCATGGACGCGGGCCTGCGCATCCTCGAAGAGGTGCGGAGTGCGATTAATGCCCCCGTTCTGACCGATATTCACAATGAGGCACAGGCGCGCACGGTTGGGCAGGTGGTGGACGTGCTCCAGATACCTGCGTTCCTATGCCGACAAACAGACCTCCTTCTTGCTGCAGGAGAGACAGGCAAGGCTCTGCATGTAAAGAAAGGTCAGTTCTTGCACCCATCCGACATGCAGTTCGTAGCGGAAAAGATAGCGAGCACCGGTAACAAACGTATCCTGCTGTGCGAGCGCGGCACCTGTTTCGGCTACAGAGATCTTGTAGTAGACCCTCGCAGCCTCGTCATCATGAGGTCGACTGGGTACCCCGTGGTTTTCGATGCGACTCACAGTGTTCAACAGATGGGGGGGAGCGTGGGCAGCTCCGGCGGCTCACGCCACTTCGTCCAAACCCTGGCGCGCGCCGCTGTTGCTACGGGGGTAGATGGGGTATTCTTCGAGTGCCATGACGACCCTGATAACGCACCTTCTGATGGGCCGTGCATGTTACCTCTGACTCAGGTAGTACAACTCGTGACGAGCCTTTGCCGAATTCGAGAGGTTCTTTAGTAAGGATTTCCTCGTGCCTCTTCGTGTTACTCGCAAACAGAGCATCACCCTCGGACTTGGGCTTTTAGGGGCATTCTTTGCACTCAGTGTCGGTATCATCATCAATCAGAGCTCCTCGCGAATTCCCGCCTCTGCCTCACTCTCAAAGGAGGAGATCGAAGGAGCTGCGGCACCTCCTGTCGAAACACCGCTCTCTCCAAACTCAACCCCCGCCCCTGCAGCAGGCTTCGTCTTGAACGAGTTCCATCGAAGTCTGGTTCGCGATGGAAAGACCTTATGGGAGGTGTTCGGCAAGAAGGGCCGTTACAATCCCCTCGGAAACGTCGCGGAGGTCGAGGAACCACGTCTGACAGTCAGCCGCAAAGAAGACGGCAATGCAACTCTTTCAGCATCCAGGGCCGTACTCACCTTGAGCGGTACCGAACTCGCCGGAGCTGAGCTTTTCGAGAACGTAGTGGTAACATACAAAGATGATACTACTCTGAGGACCTCACACGCGATTTTCGACCAAGCAACAAATACCGTTCAGATTCCCACTCGTGTAGAGATCGATAGTAAGATGCTGCTGATTACGGGTAGCGCTCTTGATGCCGATCTCAATGCTCAGGAATTCAAAATTACCAAAGGTGTCAAAACCGTTATCAAACCGAGAGAGGTGAGGTAGGCTCAATGAAATCGCTTCTTCAAATACCAAGGCACATCGCACTCGTTGTCGTTATATGCACGAGCGTAGGCTACGACTCGGTCGCTTATGCGCAACAGGAGGGCACCTCTACGACTGCCTCGAGTACCTCGCTTCTCGACGAACAAGCTTTCAACGACACCTTCTCGAAGTTGCCGACAAACATATCGGCTGACTCCCTGACGCTCAACGCCAAGCAGCGCATATTCACCTACAAGGGGAACGTCACAGTTGAGCAAGGAGACATGAAGCTCACCTCGAAAACGCTCGAAGGCACCTACACCGAAGACAACCAGATTCAAAAGCTGATTGCGAAAGGAAATGTGAAGATTACCAAACAGGAGATTGAGGCTACCGGCCAACAGGCGCTCTACGATGCCCCTTCGGCCACCATTCTCCTGAGTGACAATCCTCAACTGAAACAGGGGGAGAGCATCCTCACAGCTGATCGGATCAAAGTGTTCCTCAAGGAGAACCGCAGCCAAGCGGAAGGGGCAGTCAGGGTCACGTTCGTCAAAAGTAACGACGCACAATCACCATCGTTTCTCAACCTCGGGAAGGATGGCGAAGGTAATACGCGTGGAACCACTGCCGCATCCGTTGCAACGCCCAAACCGGAGTCAAAAGAGACCCCTGCTCCAAAGGAAGAGAAGAAGAAAACGGGGGACGAAAACGTCAGTAAAGCTACGAGCACCGGAAAGACTAAAACTACAGCGACAACAAAGACCGCCAAGAAAAGCGCGCCAGCTGCGACAAAGACCCCAAAGAGCAAAAAATGATCGCAGAAAGGGAGAGCACCCGCAGGCTATCACCACCGAATCAAGTTTCCGCCCCACGTAAACCCTGCACCGAAGGCTAGGGTCATCACGAGGGAGCCTTGCTTCAGACGCCCGTCATGTACGGCTTCAGATATGCAGATCGGAATCGTAGCCGCGGTCGTATTCCCATACCTCTGAATATTATTTACGACCCTTTCGCTGGAAAGACCGAGCTGCTCGCGCACCATCTCGTTGATACGAAGATTCGCCTGATGCGGTATAATCAAGTCAAGGTCATACTCCTGTATCCCATTACGCTTCAACAGGGTGTGTGCCGTCTCGAGTAAACGGGTGACCGCATTCTTGAACACAACCTTTCCCTCCATCTGTGGGTGAACCATGTGCTCGTCTATTGCGGCGGCGGAGATGAAGCCCGGGGTAGCTGTCCCTGGAACCTTCATACACAGGACATCAGCTCCAGCACCATCGCTTCCCAGATACGAGTCGAGGACTCCCTGAGTAGAGATATCTTCGTCCCCCTCGACCTTGACAGCTTCGAGGGTCACCGCCCCAGCTCCGTCCCCGAAGAGCACCGCCATCTCCCTACCTCGGGTAGTGAGGTCGAGCACCGGTGACTGAACCTCGGCACACACAAAGAGGATCTTTGAAGCTTGGCGGCTCTTCACATAGCCGTCGATACACGAGAGCCCGTAGACAAAGCCGCTACACTGCGCCCGCAGATCGAGGGCCGGAATGGTTCGACATCCGAGTCGTTGCTGAAGCATGACGCCCACTCCGGGAAAGTAGTAATCAGGCGATAGCGTAGCCACGACGATTAAATCGAGATCCTCCGGGCGCCATCCACTTTTTTCTAGAGCCACACGTGCTGCGCGCTCACCAAGATCAGCCGTACTGACCCCCTCCTTCTCGATAAAACGACGCTCTTTGATACCCGTCCGCTCCGTAATCCAGGAGTCGCTCGTCTCCATGACGGTAGCTAAATCATCGTTTGTGACACGGCGCTCCGGCACGAAGTGGCCAACGGAGCGAATAACGGTTCTCAATGCCATAGCGATCTCCTTCCTGCGCCTTTGAATCCAATTAAGCTTTAGTGTAGTCGAAAGAGAGGAGGTCGGGCAATTTATCAGCGCGTGTAGGAACATTATAAACTTATGCAAAAGAGCGACTTACGTAAATTTCGAGTGGCTATATACGGTGTCCTGGTAGAACAAGGTAAGGTTCTCTTGACGGACACGAGGGTTCCTTCCGGCATAATTACCAACTTTCCCGGTGGGGGCTTGGAACTTGGGGAGGCTCCCCTTCAAGCGCTCGCACGGGAGTTCAGAGAGGAAACCCGCATTGAAGTACAGGTGCGAGAGCTGCTCTTTTGTTCTCAGGACTTTCAGCAGAACCCGGAGTATCCATCCGAACAGCTCGTGCATATCTACTACCGGGTAGAGCGGGCCAGTGGAGAAATCACTCAGGACGGGAACGGCGACGACGTGGTAGGCCTTGCATGGGTAGCTGTCAAGGAGCTTTCCTCTAAGAGGATTTTGGCGGTTGACCAAGAGTTTGTAGGACACGAATCCTTCAGTCGGCTCTTTCTTTCAACTGGGTCCCGATAGATCTCGTAATCTGGATTGAATTTTATTCTAACTGGATCGTCATTGTACGCCGTCAGTAACACTTGATATCATCTATGTCATGAACTTCGATTCTTACCTCAGTTCACTCTCGCTACCTTACCCCCCTTCGACGATCTCCCCTGCCCTACGTGCGCTGTGGTTCGATCGAAATGGCGACTGGAACAGAGCTCATGAGGAGATTCAGCACGAGCCGGATTCCGAAAGTGCAGTCGTACATGCATACCTACACCGCAAGGAGGGCGACCTCTGGAACGCTCGGTATTGGTACAAAAACGCGAAGCGCCGAGAATTCAGTGGGCCTCTGGAGCTCGAGTGGGAAGTGCTCGTGCGGGATCTTTTGCGAGAAACCCAGGTCGAAGCAAGGGCCTAACGCGGCGACCGGAGATTTTTTCACGTAGGAAGGGGCAGGTTCAATAACTTAACGCACCACCCGCTGCGAACCCATTCACATCCCAAGCTCACGCTTCATGACAAAACGACTCAAGGCTAACGCCACAGAACGAGGCAGAAACCGAATCCCGTGGGACATGAGCTTGTTCAACCATCCATCCACGACGATCGACTTTCGACCAAGGGCGGCACACGCTGTATCAACCACCTGCTCGGGACTACGATAGGGGGAATGATACTCTCGGAGTCCCGCTCCCGCTTGAAATTCCGTACGAGTAAGACCGGGCAAGACCGTCAAAACATCGACTCCGCTACCCCGGCACTCTCCATAAAGCGCCTCTCCGAAGTAAAGATCGAACGCCTTGGTGGCACTGTAGGTCGCAAACCACGGAGCAACTATCGTACCCACCACGCTCGAAACGATTATCACTGCTCCACGCCTACGAGCCTTCATGGCGGGGAGAAAGTGCGCCGTTAGATCGACTACGGCTCGACAGTTCAGATCGACCATTCCTACGTTCTTTTCGCGCGAAATCGACTCGGCTGTACCGAGCACCCCAAACCCAGCATTGTTGACCAAGATGTCGATCTGCTGCATTCCCTGCTCGGACACTAAGGTAGAGAGCTGCTGTACAGCGCTCTCGTGAGCGAGATCTAAAGCTATGGGGGTAATTTTCACTCCATAGAGCTCCTCGAGTTCCTTCTTCAAGGCTAAGAGCCGCTCCTCCCGTCGAGCTACGGCGACAATGTTTAATCCTAGCGAGGCGAACTTTCTACAGAAGGCTGCACCGATTCCCGAACTTGCTCCGGTCACGAGAGCAACGTTTCCATACCTCTCTTTCACATTTTTCATGGGTAGCTCTTCTAAGGAGGGGAGGGGAAAGCGTCCCCTATAACTCAGGGGAACGCTAACATAATCGCTACTTGTATGAGCCCGATAAAGAAGCCAAGCACGCCACCGAGAACCTCGATCATCTTCAGCTCTCGAGCCGAGACCTCTTGAATTACCGCTTCAAGTTTAGAGAGATCGAACGCCTCTACCTTGTTCTGGACGATAGATTTGATGTCGAGTCGGCCCTCGAGCCTCTCGACGACCCGCTCCATAAAGACTGGAAACCGCTCTGCCATCTGGGCACTCAAGACCCCTTTGACCTGGTCGAGTAATGGGCCCTGAAGAAAGGCGCCCACCATGGGGTTCTGCAAGGCGAGCCGTTGAACGAAGTGGTCAACCTGCTCGTTGAGAAACGCTGCTGCCTCATCGGTTGTTTCCTTGCTCCTGAGAGCCTCCTGAATGTCGGAGTGCGAGATAAGGTCACGCTCAATCAACTTCCCAAGGCTCGCGGCGATCTCGCTCTGCCGTTGCGGTACGAGCCCCTGAATCGTGACACCAAGGATTCGCTTGGGAGAATGCGGACGGAAGAGCATCTTGACGGCTATGTAATTCGTTACATAGCCGATCAAGGCCGAAACTACTGGAATCGAAGAGACCGCCAGGAGGTTAGAATGGGATGTCATCGTCATCGAAGGTTACTGGCTCATCTGATACTGACGAGGATGCACGTCCCCCACCATTTGCCGCACGAGGGAGGGAATCAGCCGTTGGAATCCCAGCGAGCACATTGTCATTCGCACTCTGCCCACCGAAGTCCATATCAGAACCCTCGCCACGACGCGCCCCAACAAACTGGACATTATCGGCAAGGATCTCTGTCGTGTAACGATCCTTTCCTTCCTTATCCTGCCACTTGTTAGTACGGATCTTGCCCTCAATGAAAGCTTGCGAGCCCTTCTTGAGGAAGCGGGAGCAGTTTTCTGCTGTCTTACCGAATACTACGACGTTGTGCCATTCAGTGTGGTCTACCCACTGCCCGCTCTGGTCCTTCTTACGCTCCCCGGTTGCTAGGGAGAATCTGCAGATAGCCATCTGCTGAGGCGTTACCCTCATCTCTGGATCTTTGCCTAAATTGCCAAGTAGAAAAACTTTATTGATTGCCATAATCGCCTCCAAACTATGTGCAGGTATAATCGGCGAGCACCCTCACTAGTTGTGTGAGAACCGCGTTTATAGCCCACTTTTCTATCAGCTCAAAGGGTTGTTTGGGTGGTAATTTCGGTTTTTTAGCAGCCCGATCCTCCTCGTCCCGTCTATGCCGACTTCATCTCCCCAAATACCCTGGAAGAGCCATTTTTTGCCCCTAGCTGTTGAATGGGTTGCGTCCCTAACGAGCTCTTGGAGGCGCCCTTTTCGAGGCTAAACCGCTGAGCTGGTTCCCCGAAATTCCAATTCTCCCCACATCTACGCTATACTTACGGCTCACTCCCGAGCTTAGAGATTACAGGTATGAAGATTTACATAGCCACCATTCCATTCACGGGAATGAAGATAGATGCTCCTATCTCTCTCGACTCCCTCAACGCGCGTATCAAGGAGGGAGCTGAGACCACACAGGTAGCTTTCATCGAACCACCGATGGCCGACATCACCCTAACGCGGACTCACGGAGGAGTTATCGTGAAGGGTATCATCAGTGGCCGCTGCTCGCAGGACTGCTCAACCTGCGCCGATGCAGTCACTCATGACATCACTGCCCCTATCGATTGGCTTCTTCAGACCGCCAGCAACGCCGCTGCTCCCGGGGACTCAATCGACGACCCCGGAGTCCTTTTCTACGAAGGGGACCACATTGATCTTGAGGAACCACTACAGGAGGCGCTCATCCTCACGATCAACCCCTTCTGGCATCCCCCGCGAGAGGCAAGAGATATCTGCTCAGTCTGCCACCGGGATTGCTCGAGGAAGGCGTGGCAAGCCTCTGGTTCAGAGACTTCGACCAGCTTCGGACAACTTCTCAAAGGAGCAATAGGAGATCCTAAGAAATAATCCACATCGCTCCCCACCCAAGCAGCTGCGCAGGATCTTCAAGCTAGATTAGACGATAAGAAAGCGGAGAGAACGGTGAGGAGGAAGGGAACAGGCGACGGATTCCGCCTCTGAAGTACTTGACGTTGAAGTTAAGGACCAACCCTCTATCGCGCAGCCAATGACTGGCCGAGTCAGCGGGTCTTCATTTCCCTCGCTGCTCTCACCGAACTCTTTGTGCATATTCATAGAGCCGAATCGGCAAGCGCCTCTGATAGCTGCGTAGCGGCACGAGCAGTGGGATCCTTTAAGAGAACAAGAGCATCAACCGGCCTCTCGCCCGTCACGCACACGCTCCCCTGCAGCCGTAATGAGCTTGGCTTTTGGTCAAGCGCCCCGAAGGCGCGGCAGCTACCTCGACCTCAACGCCGCTGCCGATAGTAGGAAGAGCTTTGCGGTCGAGGTACGAGCTACTCGTCGGAAATAGTCACAGTATTAAAGAAGCGATCACCGACGGGCGCAAACCGCTCGTCGACGAAGGTGATTCCTGCAAAAACCGTATCGTCAAACGTTGCAATGATCCACTGAACGAGGATCTCACCTGATTCACGAAGGCGCATCCGTTGCACTACGCCTGGGAACTCATTGTATGAGCGCGGGGTCACCGACAGGAGCTCGAGCTCCTCTTCGTCCTGTAGATCTTCTTCGAGCTGCTTAGCGAAAGCCTCAGACGAGGCAACTTCAAAAACCTGCCCCTCCGTTACTGCAAGATCGAGCCGAAACTCTAAAACCTCTTCTCCGTCTGCGCCTTGGTTGAACGATAGTGTGACAGTTTCGGCTCCAGTATCATCGACCTCGACATCACCACTGGGCTCGCCGGGAAATTCGGCGCTTATTGGACTCTCTGAAATCTCGTATCGTTCCCAGGTCTGATTGAGGATGAGTTGAACATCAGTAGACATGTGACACCTTTAAAATAAAATGGGGGCCGACGGCAGTATGCCTGCTCGGACTCTGTTAGGTAATGCGTTTGCTCAGACTGCTAGACTCGGGCGGCTGTTTTGATGGCCTCTCGAGTAGATGCGTGGCACCGGTTCGCCGTGTATCTCTCTGTGAGGATATCACGGGAACGAGTAACAGTCTTTAGGCAAGGCGGCGGCCGATTCGCCGTGGCCCTACGCTATATCCATATACGAGCAGCGCCCAAAGATCGGAAACTCGGGCTGGGAGATGATGGAAGCTCCTTCTTGTAGAGTTTTCTAACGCGACTTCCGATGCCGAACCAAACCCTCACCGACTCGCCGCAAGGCGCATCTCTCGCTCGAAGGTTTTGCTATCCCAGCCGAACTCCTGCTCAACAGCGGTCATCATCGGAAGTGCACGCTCTCGCATATCGGAATAGACCTTCATCAAACCATGAATCCCTTTCCTATCGACTATCGCCTGAAACGCCAACGCCGCAACGGCATAATCTTGCGCTGTTCCGCTGAAGCCGGCGGATGGAGACGCCAAGCCCTGCGCCGCCAAGCTACGGTAAAAGTTCTTCACACTTCCTTGCGGAATGATGCTTGCAAAATCAGCGCTGTACTGCTCAAACCACGACGCAAAACCCTCCGCACGTTGGCGATCGCTGTCCATCTGCATTCCGCCAATGAGCACATACTCTACAGCATGCCCCATCTCGTGCAGCAATACCTGGGTGAGAACAGCGTCAGCTACACCACCTTTGGCGCAGTCAGGCGAGATAAAGTCCGCAATGATATAGATCTGACTCGGGGGTATCATGAACCCCGGATGCCCTCCGAGAGTCAGAGCGGCGGGAAACTCTCTGATGGCGGTCGCTCGATCGGTAAAGACAAGTGACCACTCTTGGCGAGTATATTTGACCTCTGTTGAGAAGCGCGCTGATTTCAGCGCTCTATTCACCGCGGCTGCTGCATCTGCTGCGGCTTTGGCAGGGCTTCTCCCGAAGCATTGCTCCACACTACGAGGCCACCGCACCTCCATCGGACCAAGATCGGTAGTAAATGACGCCCGACCAGCTGGCCCTTGCAACTTCACGCTCTCCGGCTCTGCTATCTTGACCGCCTCGTCACCATTGCAATACACGGCGTTACGAAATCGTGCAGGTGCTGCTGCCGCCGACTTCACTGAAACGATATTGCCGTCCTCATTTAAATACACGCACGGGCCATCGGCCTGTGCGCATTGCACTGCGCCAGCAACTAATAAGACGAGGAGCCCACTCCACCGACGACAGAGGCTAGTACCCGCCGACGCGGGTGTCCCAGCCTCCTCTCGCTTCCACCAAGAGTGACGACACCCATGAGTCATACGATTAACCTTTCCCTACGCCCTTCCCATGGGAATCTCTCGTCGTTTTCCACGAAGAGATCCTCGGCGTCGAGCGCTGGACGCCTTCTTACGGTTACCGAGAAGAGCCATTTCGAACACTTCGCTCACATGCTTTACCGGTACAAACTGAATCTGCTTGCGCTGCTCTTCCGGTATCTCCTCGAGATCCTTTAAGTTCTCAAACGGAATGATAACTTTTGTGATGCCGTATTGCAGCGCGGCCAACGCCTTTTCGCGTAATCCTCCCACTGCCAAGATGTTACCACGAAGCGTCATCTCGCCGGTCATCGCCACCTCTCGAGATACCTTTCGTCCCGAGAGTGCAGAGACCAACGCAGTCGCTATCGTGATACCCGCCGAAGGTCCGTCTTTGGGAGTCGCACCACTCGGAACGTGAATGTGAATGTCGTACTTGGAGTGAAAATCCGCCTCGAGGCCCAGCACAGTTGAGTTCGCGCGGGCATAGAACAATGCAGCCTGCGCCGACTCTTGCATGATACTTCCGAGCTGCCCTGTCAATGTAAGGGACCCACTCCCCTTGGCTAACGAAACCTCCACAGGCATCACTTCGCCACCGTGAATCGTCCACGCTAAGCCCCGCGCTAAGCCTATCGCTTCACGCTGCTCAGTCATCTCAGGGTCAAACCTGGTAGGACCAAGCAGTTTAGTAACTCGCTGGCTATCGAGCACCCTCACGACCTTCTTCTTTTCAGCAAAGTCGCGCGCGAGCTTTCGACACAGAGCTCCGATCTCACGCTCGAGGCTTCTTACGCCTGCTTCTCGCGTATACCGATCGATTACCCACTCGATCGCAGCCTCATCGAAAGAGATCTTTTGTCCCTTGAGACCGTTCTCTTCCAGTTGACGCGGAATCACGTACTTCATGGCGATCTTCTTCTTCTCCTGCAGGGTGTAGCCCGGTATGGAGAGAATCTCGAGACGATCAATCAACGCCTCGGGAATCGTATCCAGAGTATTTGCCGTAGCAACGAAGAGGACGTCTGAGAGATCAAACGGCACATTCAGGTAGTGATCGCGGAAATCGTGATTTTGATGAGGATCGAGCACCTCGAGCAGGGCGGCGGAAGGGTCTCCCCTAAAATCCGCTCCCACCTTGTCCAACTCATCAAGCAAAAATACGGGATTGCGACTCTGACTCTGTTTTAGTCCTTGAATGATTCGTCCCGGCAGAGCTCCTACATACGTCCGTCGATGCCCCCGAATCTCAGCCTCATCCCGTATCCCTCCAAGCGAGATCCGTTGAAAGCTACGCCCAAGCGCCCGCGCTATCGACTTACCGAGCGAGGTCTTACCAACGCCCGGTGGTCCAACAAAGCACAGGATCGGACCCTTTGATTCAGGATTGAGCGCCCTGACACTCAGGTATTCCAGAATTCTGTCTTTTACCTTGTCGAGGCCGAAATGATCCTCATCTAAAATTCTCTTGGCTTTCACGAGATCCAATTGGTCGACAGTACGCTTTGACCAAGGTAGATCGTTGATCCATTCGAGGTAGGTCCTCAAGAGGGCAAACTCACTCGACTCAGGACTCATCCGTTCGAGCCGCTTGAGCTGCTTGAATGATTCCTCACGCACCGGCAGCGGGAGCTTGAGAGCCGTTAACTGGCGCCGTAACACCTGCAGATCGTCGGAGCCGAGATCGGCCTCTCCCAACTCCCGCTGAATCTGGCGGATCTGTTCGCGCAGGTAATACTCTCGCTGGCCCTTGCTCATCTCATCGCGAGCTTTGTCCTTTATCTTCTCGGTCAAGATAAATTTGTTCAGATCATCGGTGATTGTCGTGTCTGCCATCCTCAGACGCTTGAGAGGGTTGAGCTCCTCGAGAGCCTTTTGCGCATGTGAAAGCTCGAGCTTGTAATGGGCCAGTACGACATCAGTGAGGATGTTAGGGTCTTCAACCTCCTCAGTTACGATCAGCATCTCTTCGGGCAAATGCTCGTACTCGACCAATACTTGTAGATTCTCCCGAATACGGTTAATGAGCGCTTGGTCCTCTGCCGAAAGCTTACGAACCGGAGCTGGCGGCAGCGGCTCGATACGAGCCCCTATATAGCGAAACTTCTGTTCGTACTTTTTGACTCGAGCCCGCACAAGTCCTTGCAGAAGAACTTTGTATCGCCCATCCGGAACCTGCAAAGTTCTCACGATGTGCGCAACTACTCCGACCTTGTACAGATCCTTAGGACTCGGATCCTCTGCGTCCACATTGGATTGGGATACAACAAAGGCGAGGCGATCGCTGGCCATCGCTACTTCCATGGCCTTTATACTTGCCGGGCGACTCAAATACAGAGACATCATCACGGCAGGGAACGGCACCATATCCTTCGCCGGCAACATAGGGAGAAAACCGGGAATCGGGACCGGCTCGGGTCCGATTGACTCTTCCACAGGCTGAGATTTTTTCCTGCGCGTACTCGATATCTTTTTTGCCATTGTATGTAACGAATCAGTGACGTCTTGTAGTACCTTCGTACCGTTTTCGAGAGTCCGTAATGAAACAAACCTCAGTGCTCTCGTAAACTATACCCAGCCCCAGGGCCGGGCAAAACATCAAATCTGTCGAAACATAGGTAACTGCGCAAAATGACTTATGCGGCCGAGCAACCGTGCTTGAGTCCGAAGCCGACACAACCAGACACGGCAATAGCACCAGGCGAGACTCGTGATGAGAGAATCCTCTAGTGCCTCTCCTCCTCAGGTGAACGAACTTTCGAGTCGCCGGACTAGTACCCACTATCAACGGTGTCGTGCGGATCCTGGATCGGCTCGTTACTTTCCGGATTCAAGCGTTGATTGCCCCGATAGGTTATGGTTCCGTCAAATGCTCGTACTTCGCCCCCGGGAGTCTTCTCTAAAAATTGATCAGCGGTGACCTCGACTACATTGAACACCCGGCGAATTCCTCCCGATGGGTCCACCGTTATCGCTCCGGTAACACCATCATAAGGAGGCAGGCTGGCGAGTGCTTGGGCAAAGGTCTTACTAGTACGCTGGGCATCGCGCAGAGCCATTCGGACTAATGTGCCTACATCAAAACCTTGTGCCGCCAGGAAATTTGGAGCTGTCTGGTACTTACCCCGATACGATTGCACAAACTGTTGCACCACTGAGCGAGTGCTTTGCGGAAAGAAAGGGGTAACGAACAATGAGCCCTCAAACACCGCCTGCGAGTTTGCAATCTTGACAGGATTGTCCCATAGCGCGGTCCCAAGTGGGCGTATTTTTCGGCGTACTGCGGGGGACAAAGAGGAAAGCAATCGAGCACTGACCTCGATACTATCGGGAATGAGGACAGCCTCGGCCGTAGAAGACTCCAGCTGTTGAGCTGCCGTCAACATCGACGCCTCGTCTCCCGAAGCGTACGATAACTCGAGCACGAGCGGCAGATTGAGGGAGCCGAGTTTACTCTGCAAAGCATGCAGAAATTCGGTTCCATTAGCGCTTTCGGGGTACACAATCGCATAACGGGCAATTTTGTACTCCCCGAACGCTACATCGACGAGCGAATTAATCTGGCTGCTCGTAGTTGCACCGAGGCGAAAGATATCACCGCCGGTTTTAAATGACTCGCTTTTGGAGAAGGATACGAGAGGAACGCCCACCTCTCGTGCTGTGCCCGCCGCAGAGACAGCAGCCTCCGTCAGCAGAGGGCCCACGATAACCGAGGCACCGGGGCCCGCCGCGAGCTCCCGAACGGCGGCCGACGCAGCGACGGTGTCGGCCCCTACATCCCGCATCTCTACTTTAATCTTAGGCTGTTCAGGATCCGCCTCAATAGCGAGGTCTATACCTTGCCGCGTGTCCCGACCAAGCGAACCGAATTTATCGGAGAGGCTGAGAATGACTCCCACCACTGGTTCGGCTCCTGGACGCGGCCCCACCGGCAGTGACCCGGCAGCCATCGTCGCATCACCGTAGGCCGACCAGAAAGGAACCAAGGAGGCCTCGCGACTCTCGTCGTATCCAGCGGAAGCTCTGCGTAGACGTTCACGACCGATCTGCTCATTGATGAATTGGTCAGCCCGCCATTTGACAGCCATCGTTTCAAAGGTCAAAGGCTGAACGGTTCGAAGGAGGAGCTGAGAACCCTTAGTGGCTATCTCCGCTCCGAAGCCTTTGCCGAGCGACTGTCGCTGAGCGCGAGAAAACCACGCGAGCGATTGATCGATATCTCCCTTGCGCCCATAGGCAAAAGCAAGGATGAGGGAGAAGGGTAACTCCACTTGGGCTTCGTTGAGCCCCCTGCTCTTGAAGTATCCACTCACCGCTGAAAGCGATCGATCGGCCTGATCCAGCGCCAAATACTGACTCGCTACGCGCAACACCACAGACTCAGCCTCACGTGGCAGTAGCGACTCCGATTTAGCTCGCAGGTACGCATCTAATGCAGCACGCCGCTTCCCTGCCTCGACGAGCTCATCTCCGAGCAAAATATCCTTATTTGAAAGTCGCTGACCGTTGAGGTCCTGAAACGGTGCCCACACCTCCCACGGCATTACCGTAGCCCGCGTTGACGATTCGGGCTCCTGGTAGGACGAGTCGGGAAATCGCCGTTGCGGCTTAGACGCGGTATCAACACAGCTCGTCAGAGAACACGTCAACACGACCAGCAAAGCACAACGAGTAGAGAGAGAAGTCATACCAGTACCTCGACCTCAAAGTTTTTTTTCACCTGTCGCCAGCCGTGTTGCGGTCGAGGTGCTAGAGGATCCGGAAGCTGTTGCCTACTATACTAAGGACCCCACCGGTAGGCCACGGGGTTTCTAGCCTAGGCGTCTTGCCGATATGCCTGCCCGGGAATGCTCTTGCCAAGGTCGTAGCGAACCTCGCGCTACGAAAAAATATCTTTTACCTTCTCAAAGAAGCCTCTGCCGGAAGCATCCTCGACGGCTGTACCCTGCACCTCTGCAAGCCTCTCAAGGAGCTCTTTCTCGTCGTCAGAGAGTTTTTTGGGAACATGTATGTACACTCGTACATGCTGGTCACCCCGACGTTGCGGATTACTGCCGAGTATAGGAATACCCTTGTTCTTCAGACGGAATACTTTACCCGACGGAGTACCGGCCGGAATCTTTAGTTTGACCTTACCTTCGAGCGAAGGAACCTCAATCTCGGAGCCGAGCGCTGCAGCCGTATACGTTATAGGAACCTCACACACGAGCTCACTCTCTTGGCGCTGGAAAAATGGGTGCTCTTGCACAATGATCTGTACATAGAGGTCTCCATTTTGACCCCCGCTGGAACCAGCCTCTCCCTCTCCGCGCATTTTGAGGCGTTGCCCATGGTCAACACCTGCAGGAACCCGCACCTTGAGTTTAGATTGTTTGACCTTCAAACCGGAGCCTGAACAATCAGTGCACGGATTCTTGATCACTTCGCCCACACCACCGCAAGCGTGACAGGTACGAGCCAATGTAAAGAAGCCTTGTTGTATCCGAATCTGACCTGCCCCTTCACACTGGGGACACCGCTCGCGACCGCTACCTTTAGCCGCACCGCTTCCCTGGCATGTCTCGCAGCCGGTGCGACGGCCGATCGATATCTCTTTCTCGCAGCCGAAGGCTGCCTCTTCAAACGACACTTCCAGGTCATAACGGAGATCGTTACCCGCACGTCCGCGTCCGCGACGATTTCCGCCGCCCCCAGCCATCGAACCACCGAAGAAGGTGCTGAAGATATCTCCAAAGATATCCTCGAATCCGGAGAAATCTCCCTGGAAGCCGCCTGCTCCGCCTCCCTGCTCAAAGGCCGCATGCCCGAATCGATCGTACTGCCCACGGTTCTCGGCATCACTCAAAACGGAGTAGGCTTCAGTTGCCTCTTTGAACTTCTCTTCGGCTTCGCTGTTACCCGGATTTTTGTCAGGGTGATATTGAACGGCCTTTTTACGATAGGCCTTCTTTATCTCTTCCAGAGATGCCGTCTTCGATACTTCTAATACTTCGTAGTAATCTCGCTTCGCCACGCGTACACCTTAGCACTAACCCGGCAACTCTGTCTCTCCGTCATGCCCCTTTTCCCGGGCACCCTCCCACATGACAACGGCGGGACCCCCGATGCATATCGCTATGCATACGAGGAACCCGCCATCGTCAGGAGCCTTACCCGCGAAACAGCCTCTTTACTTGCTGTCCTGAACCTCTTCGAAGTCGGCATCTACGACATCATCCTTGTCGGCACCTGCTCCATTCGCCCCTGCCCCGTCAGCCTCTGCTCCTTGTGAAGCCGCGGCCTTTTTGTAGGCTTCCTCAGAAAGCTTGTGGCTCACCTTTTCGAGGTTACCGAAGGCAACCTTCATCGCATCACCATCGTTAGCCTCGAGAGCTTTTTTGGCCTCCTCGAGAGCAGTGTTGACCGATCCCTTCACATCCGGCGAAACCTTGTCGGAGAGCTCGCTCATGGTCTTCTCAGTAGCGTATACCAAGCTGTCGAGCTTGTTACGCTCCTCAACCACTTCGCGACGCTTGCGATCATCCTCGGCATGCGCCTTCGCATCGTTGACCATGCGCTCGATCTCCTCCTTGGAGAGACCGGAGCTGGCCGTAATCTTAATCGACTGCTCCTTGCTCGTTCCAAGGTCCTTGGCCGATACCGAAACGATGCCGTTCGCGTCGATGTCAAAAGTGACCTCAATTTGCGGAACACCGCGTGGAGCGGCTGGTATACCTACCAGCTCGAAGCGCCCGAGGGTCTTGTTGCCACCCGCCATCTCGCGCTCTCCTTGAAGCACATGAATCGAAACCGCCGGCTGGTTGTCGGAGGCTGTCGAGAACACCTGGGACTTCCTGGTCGGGATAGTAGTGTTCTTGTCGATGAGCTTCGTGAAAACTCCACCGTAGGTTTCGATTCCGAGGCTGAGCGGAGTAACATCGAGCAGGAGAACATCTTTGACATCGCCTTGAAGAACTCCCGCCTGGACGGCAGCGCCGATAGCAACGGCTTCGTCAGGATTTACTCCTTTTGAAGGCTCCTTACCGAAGATCTCTTTGACCTTCTGCTGCACGGCCGGCATGCGAGTCATTCCTCCTACGAGGATGACATCACCCACCTCACTCGCCTGGAGTCCAGCGTCTCGCAACGCAACCCGGCACGGCTCTTCCAACCTCCTCAAGAGGTCTGAACACAGCGATTCAAATTTGGCGCGAGAGATCTTGAGGTTCAAGTGCTTTGGACCGGAAGCATCTGCCGTGATGAACGGAAGGTTCACATCGGTCTCTATTGAGGACGACAACTCGTGCTTAGCCTTCTCTGCGGCTTCCTTGAGACGCTGCAAAGCCATCGTGTCCTTACGGAGGTCGATACCCTGCTCTTTCCTGAACTCGTCTGCGATGTAATCGACGAGAACGTGATCGAAGTCCTCACCGCCGAGATAGGTGTCACCGTTGGTCGACTTAACCTCGAACACTCCATCTCCCAGTTCGAGGATCGAGACGTCAAAAGTACCACCACCAAGATCGAATACCGCAATCGTCTTCTCGTGCTTCTTGTCGACTCCGTACGCCAACGCAGCCGCTGTAGGCTCATTGATGATACGGAGAACGTTGAGACCGGCGATTTTACCGGCGTCCTTCGTTGCCTGACGCTGTGCGTCATCGAAGTAAGCTGGCACGGTGATTACGGCGTCCGATACTTTCTCGCCAAGGTAATCTTCAGCTGTTTGCTTCATCTTGGTCAGGATCATGGCCGAAACCTCTTGCGGGCTCTTTGCCTCACCTCGGAGCTTCACCCATGCGTCACTGTTCGGAGCGCCCGTAATTTCATACGGCAAGACCCTCTTCGCCTTCTCAACTTCGGGAGCGTCTACCTTACGGCCTATGAGGCGCTTAACGGCAAAAATCGTATTCTTGGGGTTGGTGACTGCCTGTCGCTTGGCTATCTGTCCTACCAAACGCTCCCCGGCATCATTTGCACCTACAACAGACGGAGTGGTGCGGCTTCCCTCGCTATTCGCAATAACCGTTGCGGTTCCGCCTTCCATCACCGCTACGCACGAGTTAGTTGTGCCGAGATCAATTCCTATTACTTTTGCCATTTTGACTCCTAACCAAAAATTCTATCAATTCAATCTTCCTGACCCTCTAAGCCCCATCGGGCTCGGCAGCGACTACGACCTCTCCCGGGCGAATCAACTTATCCTTATAGAAGTAAGCCTTTTTGAGCTCCCCTACGATCGTTCCCGGCTTCGCATCAGCGCCCGGCACTCGGCTAATGGCCGAATGGCGCTGTGGGTCAAATAGCGATCCGACCCCCGACTCACCGCGAACATCCCACTTACCGAGCCGCTCTACGAACATCTTCTGGATCATCTCCAGGCCGGTCTTGAGCTTTTCAGCATCAGCTGAGCTGTGATTGAGAGCCAAATCCAAATTATCGAGCACCTCCAGGAGGTCGACGATCACCCTCTCCCCTTGGTACTTAAGCAGCTCAGACTGCTCCTTCAAGGCCCGCTTCTTAAAATTTTCGAAATCTGCCATCAACCGAACATATCGGTCGCGCATCTCGGCTAACTCCTTAGCCAAAAGCTCCTTTGCAGCCTCATGCTCTCCATCGGTAGCTTCGGCCTGTCCATAGGACTCAGCGTCGAGCGTTGCCTCGTCCGCTCTATCAGCTTCCTGTTTCTGTGCCTCGTCGTGGGCGTCTTCCATGGCGTACTTCTCTAACGTCCTAAATCAACTAGTCTTTTTTGTCAGCTTCAGTGCTTGGAGCCTGTTCGTCCGCGCGCTTTATGCTATAAACACTGAAAAAGACTTTTTCAATATTTCCCATGAGCAGTCAGCCCTCCATCGATACCGAACTCCAGAGAGGACGAGATATTACCGTTCCCGCGCTCGTGCTGAGAGTTGTCCCATATCGAGACAGCGACCTCATGGCGCATATCCTCACCCCTTCGCTCGGCAAGCTGTCGGTGATAGCGCGGCACGCCCGAGGAAGCCGCAAACGGTTCCCCAGTTCCTTAGACCTGTTTGATCGAGGCAGCGCACGGTTAACGTTAGAGAAAAGCGGGGCTGTGGGTATAAAAGAGTTCGGCCCCTCGCACTCCCTCAAACGCGTGCGAGACAGCCTCGACAAACTAACCTTGGCATCCTTGATGTGCGAGGCATTTGATCTCATCCTGCAGGAGGACGGGGGAGACGCGAGCTCTCCAGAGTTCTTTGAGATCCTCGACCTCTCTCTCAACGCACTCGACGAAGCTAACGGCGCCAAAGAGTGCTTACGAGCCACCTATATCGCGCTGACCTCCCTCACCCAACGCGCTGGCATCGTCGACCTCTCGAGAACACCGCCCAGTAGCAAAGCGCTCGTACATTTGATGGGTGCTATTGAAGCCTTTTGCGAGCGCCCTCTGATGACTCGCTCGACCTTGGACGCTCTCTTTTCAAAAGCCGCGCGAGAAAACACCGCGGGTGGAGAATAGCCGCGTTAGTGGCAGCCGCACCCCGTACCACACGCGGCCTTGGCCGGTGCTGCTTCGGGCTCGGACTTCTCAGAACTCTTAGAGCTCTCGGAGCTCTCGGAGCTCTCGGAGCTCTCGGAGGAACTGCTCTTCTTGGTCGGTGTGGATGAAGATGACGAGGCGTTGGAAGCGTAGTCGGTCTTGTACCAGCCACTACCTTTCAAATGAAACGCCGACGCCGATACAGCCTTCGTGACAGCATTTGTCTGCCCCTTCTCCTTGCAGTTAGGACAGTGCTTCAACGTCTTGTCGCTAAACTTCTGAATGACTTCGAAACGACCACAGGAGGGGCACTCGTACTCGTAAATCGGCATATACTTCTCGCTAAAAACAAGCCTCGCACAAACTGTATACTGAATTAGGATGCTTGTCGCGCCACCCTATTATCAGAAAAAAGCTTGGGTCTAACGACCAACGCTGTCGTAAATAGAGTGGTTAATCACCCGCCCCATGAATTTCAAGGGGCCCCATCACGGATTTAACATCAACCCGTCGAATTAACACACTTTTTCTTCGCGAACTGGATCCTTTGACGAGCTCTAGGTTCCTCGCTGCGAGAGGAGAACTGACGGAGGCCGAGCGAGAGCTTAATCGTAGACTCTCCAGCCGTAGAGCGATCCCGAAGAAATTCGGGAACTAAAATCCCGATTCTCTCGCTCTTGCGACAAAAATAGGCGTCGCCCCTCGCAAAACAACGCGAATGCGTTGTTTTGTCTCGTTTCCTTAGAGGCAGTCCTCACTGTCCGGGCCGTTCTCCAAACAGCGCCGTTCCAACTCGAACTAGATCAGCGCCCTCTTCAATTGCAATCCCGTAATCACCGGACATCCCCATGCTGAGGCGAAGCGTGTGATCGTGAAAGGCACTCGTAAGTCCACTCGCTACCACATTGCTTCGTAGCTGCGCCATCTTTCTGAAGTCCGGCCGCGCGTCCTCCGGGAGATCGTAGAACGCTGTGATCGTCATGAAGCCTTCTAATTGGAGCACATTGCTCGATCGCATCACCGCCTCAATCGCGCTCGGCAATTCCTCCTCTCGGAATCCGCTCTTCTGAGGATCGGAAGAGATATTTACCTGGAGATAAATCCTCTGCCGCTTGGAGATGCGCGTCGCCGCTTTGGCAACGAGCTCGAGAATCTTGAGGGAGTGCACCGATTGAATCACATCGCACAACGTTACGGCATCTCTCACTTTATTACTCTGGAGCGGTCCTATCAGATGGATCTCCGTAGACGGAGCGATCGCCGGTCGTTTGGTTTTTATCTCCTGAATATAGTTCTCGCCAAAAACTGCCAGGATCCCTCGCTCAGAGGCAAGCGTTGTAAACTCATGGAGTACGGAGACGGGATGTGTTTTTGTTACTGCGACCAGGGTTACATCGCTACGCGCTCGGCCGCTCTTTTCCGCCGCCTCGCCTATAGTTTGGAGTACGACATCGAGACGCTCGCCGGTGCTCATAGGCAGCTTCACTCCCGCCCTACTCCTAGCTCTCGTAGCATCTGCACGAGGCTGGAGATATTGAGCCCTACCACATTCGAGTACGAGCCCTCGACGCTGTGAACAAACTGCAAGCCGAGCCCTTGAATCGCATACGCTCCGGCCTTGTCCATCGGCTCGCCGGACTGCACATACCACGAGACGGTCTCCGGCGACATAGAAGCCATCGTTACCTTGGTCATATGAGACCACACATGGACCAGGCCCTTGCTTTTGTTGACGATTGCGATACCACCCCACACCTCGTGCGTTCGTCCCTGAATCTTTCCCAGCATCCGGCACGCCTCGGACTCGGACGTAGGCTTTCCAAGCGCCTCTCCATCGATAAAGACCGTCGTATCAGCGCCTATCACGAACGCATCACCCTCGGCATCTGCTACGGCCTGAGCTTTGACGAGCGCAAGTCGCTCCACCATCTCACACGCC
Source organism: Bdellovibrionota bacterium (assembly GCA_044351795.1). Lineage (GTDB taxonomy): Bacteria > Bdellovibrionota_C > UBA2361 > UBA2361 > OMII01 > OMII01. Next base: position 46,564 of record JBILFA010000007.1, read on the forward strand.
GACTCGTTGGGAAGAGGTGTTTCATCGCATCCGGATACGATCACGGCAAACTGAATACCTGCTTGTGAAAGCAGCTCTCTGCGCCGCGGCGATGATGAGGCAAGAATAACTCTGTGATCAGACGACGCTTCGCTCATGGCTTTCTCTCACTCCGACTTCTTGAATCGAGACTTGTAGACCTCTCGTACTGTGCTCAAGAGCGCTTCGTGTAGCGAGCGGGCTCGCTGCACCTCGCAATCGCCATCGTAATGAGCCTCCACGTTCCACTCGCGTGCGTCAATTCTATCACACCGCAAGCACGTCACCCCTGCCTGCTCCAGAAGCGAAACGCTCTCGTCGATTGAAGGGATCCAGAAAAAATGGTGCCTGTGCTCCTCTGGAAGAGGAGTGTTCGTGCCCGCAGTGAGCGACAAAAGCCGCGTGCCGGGTAAAACTTGAAACTCTTCATAGCCGAGATCGGCAAAGCCGCGTGCAACGAGATCACCCGGCTCGAATCGCGTTTCGAGGCCCCATGACTTGAGCTCACTACAGATTTCGAACTGTGCTCGGGAGAACCACATCGCAGAATTCCCTTAGCCTCCGTTCGGCTGCATCCTATCGAGCATCTCTACCGTAGATGTTCCACCTTCGACGACCGTCATCTCTGACACTCGAGTCAGGCGCGCCTTTTCATGAAACTCCTTGGTGGAGAGAACACCTACGTTGCACATCGTGGACTTGAGCTTTACCAGGGACACCTCCATCTTATCAGCCAAAGGTCCGCTGTACGGAACGTACGCATCGACACCTTCCTCGAAAACGAGCTGATTTGATTCGCTCTGCTTGTATCGTTGCCAGTTACGAGCTCTGTTCGATCCTTCTCCCCAATACGGCTTGTACAGGCGTCCACGATAGCTAATCTTCGCCGTTGGGCTCTCCTCGGTCATCGCGAAGTATTTACCCATCATCACGAAATCAGCACCCATGGCGAGAGCTACGATGACCTGCGTGTCAGAGTTCAGCCCGCCATCGGAGCAGATCGGAATATAGACCCCGGTCTCTTTGAGATATTGATCACGCTCTCGCGCTACATCCATTACTGCACTCGCTTGACCACGGCCGATACCTTTCTGCTCACGAGTGATACAGATCGAACCTCCACCAATACCGACCTTTACGAAATCTACCTGTGCCTCTTCGACGAGGTAGCGAAACGCATCAGCCGTTACAATGTTTCCACCGCCCAGCACGATTGAGTCGCCGAATTTTTTGCGCAATTCGATCGCTGCCTGAGTTTGCCACTCGGTAAATCCATCGGAGGAATCGAGACACAAGCAGTCGACACCTGCCTCGACCAAGGCAGAAGCTCGCTCCATGTAATCATACGTATTGAGAGCCGCTCCCACGAAAAGCCTCTTACGACTGTCGGTTAGTTCGTCAGGATAGGAGTGGTGGTCGTAGTAATCCTTGCGAAACACGAGGTACTTCAAATTGCCCTCGTTATCTACCACCGGGAGACACTCCTTTTTGTTCTTCCACAAGAGGTTGGTTGCCTCTTGGAGTGTAACCCCTTCACGAGCGAGCACGAGCTTCTCAGTAGGGGTGCAGAAGTTCATGACGCCTTGGCTCAGGTCGTCTTTGTACTCCCAAAAATCCTTACTCGTGAGGAGCCCCAATAGCTTTGAGTGTCGTTCGCCGTTCTGGGTAATCGCAATCGTGGAGTGTCCGGTTTTTCTCCGGAGTGCCAACGCCTCTCTCAGGGTTGCTGTGGGCGCGAGGTTGGAATCGGACTCTACGAAACCAGCCTTGTGCTCTTTTACCTGTCTGACCATATCCACCTGCGCTTCAATGGACTGAGAGCAGAAGATGAACGCCGAGCCTCCCTTTCGAGCGAGCGCGATTGCAAGCTCTGCCCCGGAGACCGCCTGCATCGCCGAGGATACGAACGGAATATTTAGCGCGGCTTTCATTCCCTCACTCGGGCGGAAGCGCTGAACGGGCGTCTTCAAAGAGACGTTCGAGGGCACATGCTCCTTGGTCGTCAAACCCGGAAGGAGCAGGTATTCGTGAAAGGTATGGGATACGTCGTCGATAATTATTGCCACTCGATCTCCTCAAGAAGTTGCGCGGTTTAGAACCGCGCTCCGTCGATGTACGAGAGCGAACAGCACTTGAAGATCGCACGAACGCGTTGTGGTGAGATCCGGCTCGCTCCGGCCCCGACGATGGAAGACAGGCTACCCTACTCCGGAAACTTATTCAAAGGCCCAGCGCTCAAAAAGTCGCTGGTTTTTTATCGTACTCCGTCCAGGAACTTGCCTGTTCTACGACCACATAACACTCCCCTGTGTCAGTTGTCGCGCGCTTACTGCCTACAAAGACAGGGAAACCGGTTTGCTCTTCAGTCTTGTGGATGTAGAGGTATCGACTAAAAAACTGCCTTCGAACGTACCCTGCCTTATTGTGCATCTCTACCATCACCAAAGCGCCCTGCTGCACGTTGTTTTGAGGCTTGAACCTGAAAAAATCAGAGGGGGCTTCAGGTTTGTATTTGAACAGAGCTCGCGGCGCTGTCGAAACCGACTCGTCCTCCGCTAGACTGCTTGGTGGCAGGTCCTTCGAAAGATCCAGGGAAACCTTCACTTTTCCCTCCTGTCCGGCAGTCGACATACGCACATCAGCCTCGGCTGCCACGCTAACCTTCGCTTCAAACAGTTCGTACATCGATGGGCTCAACCTTACCGCTGCTCTTCCACGCTCTTGCGTAGTTTTTCGGGGGCATACGTAGGCAGCCCACTCACTATCTCTGTTTGCGATGGGCAAGACCGCGATGTAGACCCCAGAGTCCTTCTGTCCGGATATAAACGGGGCTAACGTCTTCGGCTTAGTCGACTGAGCGGGTACCCACAATCCTTCGGAATCATATGCGCTTTCGGCATGACTGTGTCGCAGCTCGACTCTATAGGGGGTTGCCTTCACAACCACGTCGAAGCTTTCGAGTAACTCGTGCGTAAGGTCCTTCCCGGTCTGCGCCGCGGCAACCAACTCATCGACTTTTCTTCGAAAGCGAAGTGTAACCTCGCTCATCGAGAGGGACACCTTCGTCTTGCTTCCCGACCATACTCCGGAGATGTTCGGGTCTACCTCTTGAGAGCTTTTCAACGCAGGGAGAGCCAACACGGAACTCGAACGTAGACTGTCGAAAAGAAGATCCATGTGTGCTTGCGTAAGAGGCGCAATTTCCAGAGCCGGGCGTTCTTCAGCACACAGCGGTGCGGCACACAGCAGTGCAGTACACAACGGCGCACCGCACAGCCCCAAAAGCAAACAGAGACAGTAGATGCCAGCCTTGAGTTGCTTCATATCTAATACCCACTCTCCCATGCAACGCGCACCTTGCTTTCGGTCAAGGCGAAACTCGAAACAACGTCCGCCTCATACTGACACCTTGTACTATTCCTACACCAAACATCAAGGAGAGCATAGCTGAACCACCGTAACTGACGAGCGGTAAAGGGATCCCCACCACGGGCATCAACCCTATGACCATCCCGATATTAATCACTATGTGCGCGAAGAATTGCGCCGTAATGCCGAAAGCGAGAAGGCAGGCGAACATATCCCTGCTGCGATGCGCTACTCGCAGCATGAAGGACAGAAGCCCGAAAAACAGCATAATAAGAAACACCGTCCCCACAAACCCCCACTCCTCAGCCAGAACCGAGAACACGAAGTCGGTCGTATGTTCGGGCAGGAACTCCAATTGAGTTTGTGTGCCCTGCCGATAGCCTTTACCAAACAGCTCTCCCGAACCTACTGCGATCTTCGATTGCGTAATGTGGTACCCACTCCCCTGAGGGTCAGCCTCAGGATCCAACAAGACAAGGATGCGACGCTGTTGATAATCGTGCAGCAGGTGCCACGAAGGATATGCAAGCACCACCGCACTGAGCACGACGAGCAGAAGCACTCGAGGTCTTACGCCGACAAACAAGACCTGCGAAACCCCGACTATTCCCAGTGACAGTGCGGTACCGAGGTCAGGCTGCTGCATGATAAGTCCCATTGGGACCAGTATCAAAAGTCCGGGGATAACGAGTTCCGTAAGGCGATATGCTCGCCCATCCTTGGGCGGCGACTTCGACAGAACTCGCGCCATCGTAAGTATCAGAGCGAGCTTCATGAACTCCGCTGGCTGCAGATTAAAACCGCCGAAATTGAGCCAGCGCCGAGATCCGTTCACCACGACACCGAAACCGGCCACTGCACACAGCAGCATCAAAGCTATCGCATACACAACGAAAGCGTAGCGGTGAAACACCTGCGTCGGGACACTCATCCCGATCACCATAATCACGACTCCGGCAACAAGGTACACACCCTGCTTGAGACATGCGGCACTGGCGAACTCTACCGAAAACACACCGAAAAGATCCACCGTGGCATCTGCATCGAAACCTGCGCTGTAGAGCACGACCAATCCACACAGCGGAATAATCAGTGTGAGCGCAAAGAGACCCCAATCGAAATGTGTCAGTAGTCGTCGATCGATGTTGAGCATATCTGATATCCGTTATCGCCGGACGCGCACTACAAGCCTTGCTTAATCGCCTCCCGCGGCAGCATCTTCCACCACCGTGGCCACTTCAACACCACCGACACCGAAATACGAAGCCATGACGTCATGAACAACCGGCGCCGCGACAGCCCCGCCGTGACCGGCGTTTTCGAGTATGGCTACGACCACGATTTCCGGCCTATCGGCCGGTGCATAGCCAGCAAACCAGGCGTGATCTTCACGCTTACTTCCTGATTCACGTGATGCAACTTGAGCTGTCCCCGTCTTTCCCCCGACCGAGACACCTCGTTCTTTCGGAAGTGCCGCTCGGTGGCCTGTTCCACGCTTGTCCTCTACTACCCCGACCATCGCCTTTTTGACCTGATCGAATATCCAGGGCTCGAGATCTACTATTCCCACCACCTCAGGCTGATCGGAAGCTTGTTGAATAATACGCCCATCGCTGGCAACAAGCTGCCTGACGACACGGGGCTTGAGCAACTTCCCGCCATTGACGACCGCTGCGAGCGCCCGAGCAACTTGCAGGGGTGTCGTTGTAACGGCACCTTGTCCAATAGCAACCGGCAGAGTCTCACCTGGGTACCAACGCTTGTCCTCAGGATTGCGAAAATACTCCCGCTTCCACTTGGTAGAGGGTATCAGCCCCGTGCTTTCCTCGCCGAGCCCAAGCTCCGTAGACTGACCGAAGCCGAAGACGTCGTGTGCATAGTGGTAAATGCGATCTACACCGAGCCGTTGACCTATGGTGTAGAAATAAACGTCACACGATTGAACGATCGAATCGAACAGATCAACAGATCCGTGCCCCGAGTGCTTGTGGCAACGAAACGCCCGTTTACCGAACTGCAAAGCACCATTACACGTCATACGCTCGCTGGGGAGCACTACACCTTCGGAGAGCGCAGCGGCCGCCACGAATATCTTGAACACCGATCCCGGAGGATACGCTCCTTGAACCCCCCGATTCGAGAGCTTGTCCTCCTTTGAATTAGTGAGATCAGTCCAATCTTCCTTGGAGATCTCGGAGGTAAAAACATTGGGATCGAAACGCGGGCCTGACGATATTGCGATAATGTCACCGGTTCTCACGTCCATCGCTACAACTGCCCCTTTTTTTCCCTCGAGCAGCCTGTCTGCGGTCCGTTGAACTTTTGTGTCGATCGTCAGTGTCACGTTGGTGCCGGGAATCTCCGGCTGAAAAAAAGCTTCTCCGATCTTGTTGCCCATCGCGTTCACGATCACCGCCTGTGAACCACGCTCCCCTCGCAGATAGCGCTCCAAGGCGGCTTCGATTCCAGACTGCCCTATGTCGTCACCCATCCGGTATCCCCGATAGGTCTGATTTTTGAGTTGATCCTGATTTATCTCACGGATGTATCCCACCACATGTGAAGCAAGATCGCCGTGCACATATTCGCGAGTCGGGACCACACTCACGATGATACCCGGGAGACGATGTCGTTGAGCCGAGATCCTTCCGACCATATCGCGAGGGATATCTCGCAGCAAAAGCTTAGGTTCGAATCGTCGTCTCTTCGTCTGCTTTGAGAGTCGCTCGAGTAGTACCTGCGAATTTTCGCCGACAATCTCGGCCAGCGTCTCGATTGTCTTCTGTGGATTAGGACTGTCCTCCACCACCAGATCGACGTTGAACGAGGGGCGGTTCCTCACCAGAATATCCCCGTTCCTGTCGAATATCAAACCTCGCGGAGAAGGCAGATAGATGGTTCTCAAGCGGTTATTCTCAGATCGGTCTCTGAAGAACTCTCCTTTGATGATCTGAAGGTACCACAGTCGCAGGATAAGGATAAAAAGACAAAAGAACGCCAACCCGAGCGCCACCCAGATACGGAACGTGATGTTGAGAGCTGAGCGATCGATAGTCGGCATGGCTTACGATGCTACCGAAGCTGCGAATGAACGACCAAGCGCGGGAGATGCACGTTTCTTGAAACGCCGTGCCATCAGCCCGAGCATCACAGGCGCCAGGAGCGCAGTGCACAATCCCTGACCTCCAATACGGTACAGGTCTTCCCAGGCAAGCGTTCTGTACTCATACCCAAGCATCATATACATGACGTTACCGGCGATTGAGGCCCAAAAGGAGATAAACGCCGCCACGAGGGGCGACTCGATGAAGAGACGGGAAGAGAGGACTGCCAGAACGCCGTATACGGTTACCAACGCTCCCGCCCACGGCCCCAGGAGCAATGCCGATGAAAAATCGAGTAACAATCCGAGAACAAACGCAACGAACGCCCCAGGAACGCTAATTTCATTGAAGCCCAGGTAAATAACGAGCACCAGAACGAGCTGCGGTAACAAGGCATCCGGCAAGCCAAAGCGCAGCAGGCTCCCTTGAATCAGGACGGCAACCAAGCCCAACACACAAAAGATCAGCGCCCGAGCCATCCGCTACTCCTCCTTCTGCCTAAGACGCTTTACCACGGAGCTGAGCGGCTCTCCTGCTTCAACCAATTCGCTCGGCTTGGCGGTGACTATCAAAACCTCCTCGAGTCGCGAAAAATCGACGGCTGGCTTAAGTTCCACCGTTTGAAACAGCGTCGCGCCTCCAGTTTCAACCGCAGATACCGTGCCTATGAGTAGCCCCTTCGGGTAGACACCATCCATTCCCGACGTGAGCACCAATTCACCGGGTTTGACCTGATAGTCTCGAGTCACATAACGCAATTCACACAGCTGTGATCCCGATCCCTCTACTATTCCACGCACTCTACTTCCTTGAACGATGGCGTCTACGCCACTCGCATGGTCTGCGATGAGAAGGATGCGGGATGAGCTTAAGCTCGTAGCCACGACTTGGCCGACGACACCGCGAGCAACGACTGCTGCCATTCCAACGGCTACGCCGCTCGAACTTCCCTTGTCGATCGTCACCCCTTTTACCCAGCCGCTCGGATCGCTCCCTATGACCCGGCCGACGATCCCCTCGAGCTCGGTTTCGGATACAAAATTGAGCAGAGACCTCAAACGCTCATTCTCGGTTCGAAACTCCGAAAACAGAGCCAATGCCCCCTCCACCTTTTGGAGGCGCGAGCGTAGATCGTCGTTCTCTCGTGAAACTTCAATGAGATAGAAGTATCGCTCCCATACCGAACTTCCCGATGTGCTCACGAATTCGGTGAACGATTGAAACGGCGCCACAATTTCCGAAACGACAACGCTACCGAACGAGACGAGGGCAGGATGCTTTGAGCTGTACGCTGTCAAGAACAGCGATACGCACAGCAGCGAAAATGACGTGATAGCGACACGCGCCCTGGCTGAAATCCCCTCCGACATGCCCACCATAAATACGACTACCAGAGTCTCCGCGGGATGAGCTCATGCCGCATCATCCTCACGGTCATGCTACTGAATCACGACGTCTTTGAGAATATCCAGCTGATCCAGAACCGCTCCCGATCCGATAACGACGGCGGAAAGAGGATCTTGCACGAGGACGGTCGAAATGCCGGTTTCACGAGCGATGAGCCTGTCTAAGTTGCGCAGCAATGCTCCGCCTCCAGCCATCGCGATCCCTCGGTCAACGATATCCGACGACAGCTCAGGCGGGCATTTTTCGAGGGCGATCTTGACCACATCGACAATCTGATTGAGAGGCTCAGCAAGTGCCTCACGGATCTCATCCTCAGAGATCATTACAGCCTTGGGAATTCCTTGTAAAAGATCGCGTCCCTTGACCTCGAGGAGCGTGTTGTCGCCTGTCGGAAGAGCTGTTCCGATCGAGATCTTTATCTGCTCTGCAGTGCGCTCTCCGATCAATACGTTGTGACGTCGGCGCACGAAGTTTGCTATCGCCTCGTCCATCTTGTCTCCACCAACCCGAACGGAGCGCGAGTATACGATCCCCTTGAGAGAGATGATCGCTATCTCGGTTGTACCTCCACCGATATCGAGGATCATACTTCCACACGCCTCAGTAACCGGGAGACCTGCTCCAATAGCCGCAGCCATCGGCTCTTCGATCAGATATACCTCGCGAGCTCCGGCAGATTCAGCGGACTCACGCACGGCGCGCTTCTCCACCTCTGTGATCCCGTGAGGAACACATATAATAATGCGCGGTCGCACAAGGGTACGACGGTTGTGAACCTTACGAATGAGGTAGCGCAACATCTCTTCGGTAATCTCGAAGTCGGCGATCACTCCATCTTTCATCGGTCGAATCGCAGTGATTGATTCCGGCGTACGACCGAGCATGTTCTTCGCCTCTGTGCCGACCGCGACGACTTTGCGGCGCCCCGAGCTTCCGTCGTTTTGCACTGCTACAACCGAGGGCTCGTTACAAACAACCCCTCGGCCCTTCTGATAGATCAGAGTGTTTGCAGTACCGAGATCGATTGCGAGGTCATTTGAAAAGAGTCCGAGAAGTGAATCGAAAATCATAACTACCTAAGAAAGAAATACTCGAACAGTGGGGGAGACGGATGCTTGAACACCTTAAAGATATATCAACCACATAAAAAAGGAAGGTTCAGGTGGCTATAAAGCACGCACGGACACCGTTGTGCCGAGGGCTCTATACAACCGGCACAGCTATCGAGATGCGGTATTACGATTGGGACTACACCAGTGCTTTCAACCGGTGCTTAACAGACTCTAAGCTGCTGATTCCAGCGCAAGCTCTGACTGCTCGGGGAGGCTGCGTTTGAGATTGAGCTCATTCAACTTCGCGCTTAGAAACGCTATCTGTTCATTGGCAGTTAAGCGGCTATCGACAAATACGTACTGGTGGGTGAGAGATCTGCACGAACCGCTCATGACCTTCCAGCAGTGCCCGCGTTTAAGCTCTTCACGTCGCACCAGATGGCCAGCCTGCTCCAAAAGAGCAACACACTCCTTGTAGAGAGACTCCTGCGATTTACTCCAAAACGCACGAGTATTCTTCTTACGCTTGGCCTTGCG
>JBILFA010000062.1:0-20207 GCA_044351795.1 Bdellovibrionota bacterium
GCCATCCGATCCGGCACTACGCTTCTGCGGCTGATGCTTGATGCCCATTCGCAGATAGCGATGCCGCCGGAGACGTCTTTCCCCGAGTCGATTTTCCAAAAGGCCTTAGAGCTGAGCGGCGAATCGGTGGCGGAGTTAGTAGCCGCACATTCCAAGTGGGCGGATCTCGGAATCGATCGGGATGAATATATTGCTGCCTGTCGAAATCGCTCGGGTATCGAATCGATGCGGCTTGTCTGGGAGCTTTACGGCAGGCGTCAATCAAAGCCAATCGTCGGAGATAAAAGCCCCGCCTATGTCAAGTTCCTTCCAGTGATACAACGCGTATTGCCGGGCATCCGCGTTATCCACATCATTCGCGACGGTCGTGACTGTTTTGCTTCACAGATGCACTCTCGATTTTCACTCTTCTCTAAAGCCATACGTTCCCCAGGAATGCAGGCCTCGGAGTGGTGTGGGGCCGTGGAAGCCGGACGGCACTTCGGCCCCTTGCTCGATGCGTATCTCGAGGTGCGCTACGAGCAGTTGGTTCTTGATCCCCACCGCGTTCTGCAAGAAATTTGCTCTTTCATCGGCGTTCCATACGAGGCTGGAATGGTCAGCTACCACACGAGGGCAGAAGCGAGACTGCGGGAGCTGGGTGATCGACTCGTCGAAGGGGGAAGGCGGCAGACAGGCAAGGCGCGGCGCGAGGCATTCGCGCTGACACGGCTGGCACCCGACGAAACTCGCATAGGTCGCTGGAGGGAGACGCTTTTTCCCGAAGCGGTGCATGAATATGAAAAGATAGCGGGAGGGCTTCTTACAGCGCTAGGATATGAGAGCTCTGCTCAAATGCTTTCCAATCATGACGAGCTGAGTTCGCAGATAACGTCCGAGCGAGTCGCTGCAGCTCTCTCGCGCTATGAATATGCCGAAGCAAGGCGACTCGCTGTACTCGCGTGGCGGGCTTCCCCGAACTCTCAATCGCTCACAGCGAAACTTTTGACGCTTGCCGAATGGACCCAGGATCTTGCCGTTCACTGGCGGATGGAAGTAGTGAGCAACCAGGGTGAGATAAAGCGCTTCGGTAGCGCCCTTCCAGCTTGGAATGGAGAGTCGCTTGGCGACGCTCGTCGGCTCTTGATCTGGAAATACTACAGGCATCTCGGTGCCGAGATTCGCTATGCGGCAGCGCTCTCGAATCTTGGTTCCATGGCAAAGCACTGCTCTGTCGAAGTGGATCCCCGTCTCGTGCCGCTGCTCGAGCGGCGCTTTCCAGAGATGGACTTCATACCGCGCGATCAACAGCTACCAGGGGAAGACGTGCCGCGTTCCACAGCCTTCAATGCGACGTGGGAACGCCTCGCATACTTTTTGCTTCCATCTGCTGCAGCCATGCCGAATGAACCTTGGCTACGAGCCGATGTAACGAAGGTGGAGCAATTTTCTCGACGCCGTTTCCCGCGATCGCTACGTCCCAGAATCGCACTTGTGTGGCATAGCACGAATTCCGAAAAATCATTGCCGCCGATCGAAGTCTGGCGGCACCTGCTATCCGTACGAGGTATCGAATTTGTATCGGCGCAGCAAGACTCCGACCCTCGCGGGATAACAGCTTGGGCGGGGCTGAGTCAGCGTATCCGGACAGAGCCGGTCGACTTGCGCGAGGATCTCGACGGACTTGCCGCAGTCATGCAGTCGTGTGAACTTCTGATTACAATCTCAGCGACTCAGGCCCATCTCGCGGGAGCGCTTGGGCTGCCGGTGTGGCTTGTGATACGCGAGCAACCCCAACTAAGTTGGCCTCTGGGTGATGATAAGACGGTTTGGTATCCCAAGACGAGGTGCGTATGGGTGCGTGAGGAGTCGGACTGGGCGCCCACTATGAAGATGCTGGCAGATGAACTCCGGGCGTTACGAAACGATAGGATAAGGCGTATTCCCGAATCCTTTCTCAGAGCTGGAAGCCAAAGGCTAAGAGACAGGCAGTCATCTTGCCTCCCGGGAAATCCGGGCTAACTGAAGGCAATGTAACAAGATTAACTGCTCTCGGTAATGATATCCCTATCTGTAAGGGTAAGGTGCTATAGTATTAGTAGTACCTTAACTTTCAGAGTGAGCGACACATTGACGATTAAACCACGAGGAATGTTACGCCAGGCTTTTATCGAGACTCAACTCTCAAAGCTGATGCATGGTGCCGCAATTACGGTCCGAGAGGATGAGTCAGTCGATGCTGTATTAAGAAAGATGCAGTCTGCTAAGGTGGGTTGTATGTTGGTTGTAAATCAACAGGACAAGCCGATTGGGATATTCACCGAGCGAGATATCGTACAGCGAGTGTGGAGCTCGCAGATGCCCCTCTCTACCGTTTATGTTAAGGGGTTGATGACGGCTAATCCTCAGACGCTTAAGTACAACGCTAGCATCGGACGAGCATTGTATCTGATGTCAGTTGGTGGCTTTAGGCATATACCGGTTCAGCATAAGGATGGCTCTTGGGGGATCCTTTCTGTAAGAGATTTTATCAAATATCTGTATCAGGCTACATCGGCTGGTCTGACTAAGGAGGAGCAAGGAGTAAAAGTGTTTGCAAAGGGTGAGATGGCCGATGAGTTTCTCACCGGTGACATCTCGGCGGCTAATCCCAGCCCGCCTGTAGTAATAAGAGAGACTACCACGGTCGAGGAAGCCGTTGGCCAGCTTAGACAGCACTCGATTGGATGTGTGGTCGTGGTGGGTGATAAAAGCAGCACTGTGCGCGGCATATTTACTGAGCGCGACCTGCTGATGCGTGTCATTTTACAGCCGCGAGACCAGCGTGTTTTACCGATTTCCGAATTTATGACCCCGACCCCCGTGACCCTTCTGCCAACTGCCTCCATTCTTTTCGCTTTGCAGGCGATGTCAGAGCGCTCCTTTAGGCATATGCCGATCGTTGATTTTGAAGAGCGACTTGTAGGGGTATTGTCAATTAAGGATTTTGTAAAAACCTTATCTGATGGAGTAATTGAGAGCCTATCCCGCAAAGGTTCCAAGTAATCACAGAGACCTCGCGATCGATTGGCCTGGTTGTTTTCAATTGATACGGGCTGACGGGGCTATGTTGATTTGATTGATGGACTCTACCCTGGTCGCAGACACGTGCTCGTGATTGGCGACTCGACACAAACCGTGCCGCTCAGCGTACAACTTTTTCGACTTGGTGCGGGGACAGCTGATTTAGCGTATGTGGATGGAGGTCACGTCGATCCGGTTTGCTATGAAGATCTAAATAACTTCGTAAGCCTTCTTCCGTCTGGTGGGTCTGTGATCCTTGACGACTATTGCAAGGAGTATGGTGGAAGCGGCGTTATTCCCGTCGGGAGCGAGCTGTTGCGGCCGGACTGGTTACGCTAGCAGATGGACCTTTCTCCGTCCGGGATCGCGCAAAGGCAATGAGCGCATAGCTGAGGCACGTGATGAGGAGCGGCATCGGCTTGACCAGCAGCTCAGGAAGGCTAGTGAAATGCCGGATATAAACATGTACATAGAGCAGAGGCGCTAACAGCAGGTACGAACCGAGGGCCGCCAACCTGATTACTCTATTAGTACTGCTTTGTTGTATCAAGACCAGAACCGGAAAGAGCCAAATGAGGTGATGAAACCACACAAGTGGCGAAGCAAGGATCATGATCGGGATAGCACTCAGCATCTGCATGCCGCACAGCACGTCACAGCTCCCATTCGAAGAGGAGCACTCACGTTTTCCACGAACGGTCATAAAGAGATATATCAAAACGACAACCACAGAGAGACCCGAAAGAACGGTCGCCGGTGCGTCCGCGAAAAGAGAAACCACTCGACGGAGTGAATAGTCGTAGTTCGGATCATTTACGACGTGCCCCGAAGTTATCTCACGCGTCGTCGTCAGGAATTCCTGAATGGGTTTTAAGCCACTCGGAAAAGCCAGAAGAGGCAGGTGCGCAGCGATTAGAGCTACTACGCAGGAGCCGACAGACCTCCAGCGCCGATGCACAATCAAAGGAATTATGAGAATCAAAGGGGTGCCTTTCAAAGCGGCGGCGAGTCCTACTGATATCCCTGCTGCTACATCTTTTCGTATAACGGCAAAGTACGCAGCGCTCACAAGAAGAAACAAGATATAGGCATTCACCTGTCCCCAAAGTATTCCATCGAGCGTCGGCGGCCAAAACGCCAGCAAAGGAAACAGGACAAGCGAACTTAGATATCTTCCTCGGCCTGCCGCAGTGCGCTTAATAATTCGTGCAAGTATCACAGCCGATCCTACAAGTGCCGCTACAAGCCCCAGTTGCCAGAGGAGTATGAGCGTCGGCCGCGGAATAAAGGAGAGTGATGCTAAGAGTGCTGCAAGAGCAGGAGGATAAAGGTACTGAAGTTCGAAATCGCTTCCACGCTCGGCAAAGGAGTAGCGAACTTCATACAGCGAGTCCCCGTTGCGTAGGCGCTGCGCACTATCAAGATAAATTTGAAGATCGAGTGTATCGGCGCTGTTCACGAAGCATACGGCATAATACAGGATCGCACACAGCGAGAGGAGGCCACCCAGCCGAGTCAGCAAGGAGGTGCAGAGCTGGGAGGGCTGTGACGAGCGCGACGGGTGTTCCATCTCTTTTCTCTCAAACTTGTAGAAGCTGCACTCGATAAGCACAAGAAAAAAGGGCCGGGAATCTCTCCCCGGCCCTTCGAGCTTTTACAGGTAGCGCCCTCTATGTGTGCGCGCTACGACGACACGTTAGCTCTTGTCTCGCATCTGCTCACGAATGAGGTCACCGAAGGTAACACGAGGACCTTCCTCCTCACCCATGTACTGGCTGTCGTAGCCATCCTTACGCGCACGCTCCTTGATGGCGCGAGCGCTAAGGCTGATACGTCGCTCTTGTGTGTCGACGTTGGTAACCTCAGCCTCAACTTGCGAACCAACCGGGAACGAAGCAGCCACTTCCTGTCCCTTGTCGATACCGAGCTGGGAGTTGTGGATGAGGCCTTCGACGCCGTTCTCGATCTCGAGGAATACACCGAATTCCGTGATTGCGGTGACGGTTCCCTTGACCTTGGTTCCAACCGGGTGACGCTGAGCAATAGTATCCCATGGATCTTCGGCAAGCTGCTTGACGCCGAGGCTCAAACGCTCATTGGACACGTCGATATCGAGAACCACTGCCTCAACTTCGTCGCCCTTCTTGAAGAGCTCCTGAATCTCTTTAGGATCCTTGATGCGCTTGGTCCACGAGAAATCCGAGATATGGACGAGACCATCGATGCCGTCCTCGATACCAACAAAGATACCAAACTCGGTGATCGAACGAACCTTGCCCTTGACTCGCGATCCGATCGGATGGATCCGCTGCAGATCGTCCCATGGATTCGGGAGAAGCTGCTTGAGACCCAAGCTGATGCGTTGTTGCTCGGAGTCGATGCCGAGGATAACTGCCTCGACCGCCTCACCCTCAGCGACGATCTTCGATGGGTGCCTGACCTTCTTGGTCCAGCTCATCTCAGATACGTGAATGAGACCTTCCACGCCCTCTTCGAGCTCCACAAACGCACCGTAGTCGGTGACGCTCTTGACACGACCCTTAACACGGCCGCCGATCGGGAAACGCTCGTGAGCCGTGATCCATGGATCCGGCGTGAGCTGCTTCATACCGAGGCTGACGCGCTCTTTTTCGCCGTCGTACTTGAGTACGACCACGGGAACGGTCTGACCAACAGAGAGCTTCTCGGAAGGGTGATTGATACGTCCCCACGAGATGTCTGTGATGTGAAGGAGTCCGTCGATACCGCCGAGGTCGATGAACGCGCCGTAATCAGTAACGTTCTTGACCACACCCTCCATAACCACACCCTCCTGGAGAACCTTGAGGGTTGCGCTGCGAAGCTCATCACGCTCGCTAAGCAATACAGCGCGGCGCGATAAGACGATATTGCCCTTGTCGCGGGTGATCTTGAGTACCTTGAACTCGTACTCTTGACCGAGAAACTTATCGAGATTGCGATGTGGACGGATGTCGATCTGCGAACCGGGCAAAAACGCCGGGATGCCGATGTCAACCTGGAGACCACCCTTGACCTTCTGAACGACCACACCCTTGATGCGGCTATCGTTTTTGTAGGTACTCTCGACCTGTTCCCAAATCTTTTTCTGGTCAGCCTTCTCTTTGGAGAGAAGAACCTGACCCATCTCGTTTTCGAGGGCGATGATGAAAACGTCTACCTTGTCACCGATCTTGGCAAGTACCTTGCCTTCGGGACCAACGAATTGTTCGGTGGGAACTACGCCTTCCGACTTGAAGCCGATGTCGACGGAGACCATCTCCTTACCGACCTCTGTAACAACGCCCGAAACGATCTTTCCCGGACGCATGTTGTCAAAACGCTCACGTAAGAGCGACTCGAACTCACTTGCAAAAGAGCCTTCTCCTTCGCCACCTTTAAAGCCCCCGAACGAGCCTGCTGAAATCGAACTAACCATGCAATTACTGTTGAACAGCCTATATCGGTTCTATGTTTATAATTGATATGTCCGGAGAATCCCTTGGGCAATCGAACCGAAATAACGCTTGCAAGGGATCCCTCAGGAGTTCGGGGTTCCCGAACGCTCTTGTCATCGTGTAAGAAACTGAACACGTTAACCGGGCTATACTACTATTCTTTATGACTAAGGGTCAACTTTTATAGCACATCGCGCGGATGCCGTTCGACCTTTGGAGAACGGATCTAACAAGCTGAATCAATGTAGTTTTCAAAGCCGACTAGGAGGAAGGAAGAGTCCACTAGCCGGGGATTACTCGAATATCCCGCTCAGATCCTGCTTCGTTTGCGGAGCCTCTTGAGCAGCAGGCACGTCACGATCAACCCACGAAGCCATCAGAAAGCTCGCAAAGACAGTGTAGTAATCTCGTTCCCCCAGAGTAAGGGTGGGATCTCCGGTCAGGGTATTTGTAAACGACTGGAGCGCCTTATAGAACCCTCCCGTACCCGGATCCTGGTTGTAAAGAGAGACGCTCAGACGTGAGGTTAGATCGAGCATCGTGGTGGTTGGATAGCGTTGAAGCGGCTTGGGAGTTGCTGTTGCAGTCGGCTGCGGAGCAGCTTCCCCTACTCCCTCAGCTTCATCATCCGGCTTTGCTTGTACCTGTTTCTTTTTCGTCTGCTTTGACGCTGTATTATCCATGACCGCTGAATCTCTGCATGCCCAATAGATGCTTTTCCAGAGAGCGCGACACGATGCACAGTCAGCGTGCCCCTTACGTCCGACCTCCGAGAGCTGAACGAGTTTAGTGCGCCTTCCGTCCAACTCCATTTCACGACAGATCTCTCTCAGCGCTGGCTCGAACCGCCCGAAGGAAAACACCTTCGATTCGCGCGCTGCAGGCTCGGGTTTTGCTATTTTGGTGTCGACAACCGCAAACCCCTGATCTTCTGCCCACACCGCAGTCCTTCGCAACGTACCGATGAGCAGCACCGCGCAGGCTATTCCCAGTAGGCGACCAACTCGAAAGTTTTTGAGAACGGCGTCATGCAGCATCGCTAATATTTGTGACCTTTCGCAACGACCTTGCTTGATAGTACAGCCTTTGAATCGAGAGGCAACGGTTGATACGACCGGGCCTAGCTACGAGCACAAAAAAACCCGCTGGAGATCACTATGAGATCGCTCCAACGGGCTTGGTGACTACGACAAGCCGGACTATCCTTCGGGAGTCACGTCCTTCATGGTAAGACGGATCTTACCCTGACGGTCGATTTCGAGAACCTTCACCCACACCTCATCACCTTCGGTCAGAACGTCCTCGACACGACGAATCTTTTCTTCCGAAATCTGCGAGATGTGAACAAGCCCATCCGTGCCCGGAATGATCTCGACGAACGCACCGAAGTCGACGATACGCTTCACAATTCCCTTGTACACCTTACCGACAACAGCCTCTTGCGTGAGGCTCTCGATTATAGCGATGGCGTTCTTGACCTTCTGGTTGTCATTGCTCGCAATATTCACGGTGCCGTCGTCCGACACCTCCATCTTGACGCCGCACGACTCTGTGATCGACCGAATAGTCTTTCCACCCGGTCCAATGATGTCGCGAATACGATCCGGATTGATCTTTATCGTGACAATGCGCGGAGCGTACTTACTGAGCTCAGTACGAGATGTCTGAATGGCCTTATCCATCTCCTTCAAGATGTGGAGGCGGCCATCGCGAGCCTGCAACATCGCCTTATCCATGATGTCGCGGCGCAGACCTTTAATTTTAATGTCCATCTGAAGCGCAGTAATGCCCTTCTCGGAGCCGCACACCTTGAAGTCCATGTCTCCCAAGTGATCTTCGTCGCCAAGAATGTCGGTAAGAACCGCATACTTGTCGTTCTCCATGATAAGCCCCATCGCTACGCCAGCAACCGGTGCCTTGATAGGAACTCCTGCGTCCATGAGCGAGAGGCTCGCCCCGCACACCGTTGCCATCGAGCTCGACCCGTTACTCTCGGTAATCTCGGAGACTACACGAACGACATAGGGGAAAGCCTTCGTATCGGGCATCATGCCGCGAACAGCGCGCTCTGCGAGGGCACCGTGACCGATCTCACGACGTCCAGGACCGCGCATCGGCTTGGTCTCGCCTACGGAGAACGGTGGGAAGTTGTAGTGCAACATGAAGGTTTTAGCCTGCTCACCCATCAGGTTGTCCATTCGTTGAGCTTCCGCCTCGGTTCCAAGGGTGCTCACGACGATTGATTGAGTCTCTCCACGAGTGAAGAGCGCTGAGCCGTGCGTGCGTGGAAGGAGTCCTACTTCGATCGAGATCGGTCTCACCGTCGTGGTGTCACGTCCGTCGAGGCGCACCCCATCTGTGATTGCGAGATCACGAACCAGTTTGTAGTGCTGGTCCTCGAAAACTTTCAGTGCAATCTTTGTGACCTCAGCAGTCTTTTCACCCGCCTCACTCACAAACTGCGTCATGAGTGCTTGCTTTGCGGCGCCTAGTGCATCGCGACGCGCAAGCTTCTCACGAAGACGGATCGACTCCGCAATCTTCGGAGCGACGAATTCCGTCATCTTCTTGACGAGATCGCCATCGAATTCCTTGGCTACGAACGCCATCTTGGGCTTGCCGACCTTCGACTGAAGCTCCTTCTGCATCTCGTTTATGATCTGTAGTTGATCCTGTGCGTAGAAAAGCGCCTCGAGAACCTCTGCCTCCGGCACCTCGCTCGCTCCACCCTCCACCATTACGATCGCATCGCCGGATCCCGCCACGATGAAGTTCAGATCCGATGTCTGGAGCTGTGTCTTGGTAGGATTGATCAGGAGCTTGCCGCCCACCCGTCCGACGCGAACGCCGGAGAGAGGTCCTTCGAAGGGCAGCTCAGACATCGCGAGCGCTGCAGATGCGCCGCACATCGCGAGTACGTCAGTATCGTTCTCGTCATCGGCTGACAGAACGGTCGCTATGACCTGAACCTCTCGATGGAATCCCTCGGGGAAGAGCGGCCGACAGGGGCGATCGATGAGACGCGAAACGAGAGTTTCCTTCTCGCTGAGCTTGCCTTCACGTCGGAAGAACCCCCCAGGGATCTTTCCTGCTGCGTAAGTCTTCTCGATGTAATCAACGGTCAACGGAAAAAAATCGACATCTCTATCGGCGCCGAAACAGGCGGTAACGAGAACCATCGACTCGCCATAGGTAACCAGGGCCGACCCTGCGGCTTGCTTTGCAATACGGCCAGACTCGATACGGAGCGTCCTGCCGTGAAATTCTCTTTCGACAACGTACATGTAATTTACCTCACTTGTAAAAATGATAATGCCTCACGGGCGTGAGCATTCGTGGGAATGGGGATACCGGAGTCAACACTCACCTCTGACCCGATGTGGGTCACGTCAAGACCGCGCCATGAAGTGAATGTTGCTCCGAACACAGACGTACTCGCGTAAGGGTCTACTTACGGAGTCCGAGTGCCGCGATTGTGCTGCGGTAACGAGTTACATCCTCTTTGCGTAGGTACTGCAACATACGCTTACGCTGTGAGATGATGTTCATCATACCACGTCGCGAGTGGTGATCCTTCGGATTCGAGCCGAAATGCTTGGCGAGGGTCACAAGTCGCTTAGTCAAAAGAGCGATCTGTACCTCGGGCGAACCGGTGTCCTGAGAATTAAGCTGGAACTTGGAGATAACCTCCTGGGTCTCGAGCGAGGCCAAGTTAACTGTTCCTGCTGTCACATCTTCTACATTCGAAGATTCCGTCATGGATTCCTACCTTACGAATAATATCAAGTAGATACGACCAAAAAACGATCGCTTCACTCTACCTTTTCACACTATGCTTACGCACTTAATCCGGGGGACGATATCAACGATAAGCCCAAAAGTCAAAGCACGGTCATGCTTTGAGGCCTCGCCATTCTCCAAGAGATCACTCGCCAGCCGTATCCCCGCCGTGCTGCGCTATTCCCCGCTCAGACCGATCTATGAACTGAATAAAAGCGGCGGCTTTCGAATTGCTCACTGCTGCCGGTCGAGCAAGCTCAACTCGCTCCTTGAAGCGCTTCCCTTTAGTCTCAGGAGAATCCCCAATCACGATGTCGCGGTAAACCTTACGCAGCAGAGCGACTTCTTCTCTACTCACCCCGCTCCGCTCGAGCCCGATGAGGTTGAGACCTTGCAGGGTGGCTCTGTCGCCTACTGCTATACAGAACGGCGGAATATCGCGAGTTACCATGGCACCACCGCCTATCATAACGAGATCTCCAAGCTTCACGAACTGATGAATTCCGACCAATCCTCCGACCACTACGCCGTTGCCGAGGACGACGTGTCCAGCAAGTGCCGCGCTGTTAGCCATAATGCAGCGGTTACCGACAAAGGAATCATGACCGACGTGGGTGTTGGCCATAAACAGATTGGAGTCCCCAATCCGCGTGACCATGCCGCCGCCACTCGTTCCGGGTTGTAGGGTTACATATTCACGAACGATGTTGCGATTGCCGATCTGCAGCTCGCTCGGCTCTCCCTGATACTTGAGATCTTGAGGTCGTGCGCCTATCGAGCAGAACTGGAAAAATTCGTTTTCGTCTCCAATCCGCGTATTCCCCTCGATAACGACATGCGGCCCGATCCGGTTATTTCGCCCAATTGAAACACCCGGCCCGATTATTGAGTACGGGCCTACGGTTGTTCCCTCGCCTATGATTGCCGAGGAATCAACGATCGCCGAAGGGTGAATGGCGGGCGATTGCTCCAACATCCGAACCTCTATGCCGCAGCTGCGCTAAGGGTGCCCGATACGAGAACCTTGCCGTCAACAGTTACTGTACCTTCCATAATCCAGAGCGGGTTACGACGACGGGACACTTGCATGTGGATAGTCATCGTATCACCGGGAACTACCGGCTTCTTCCATTTGAAGTTGTCCACACCGACAAGGTAGAAGATCTTGCCGCTTGATGCCGCTGTCTCCGAATAGCGAGCCAAAACAGCGGAAGCTTGCGCCATCGCTTCGATAATGAGCACTCCTGGCATGACCGGAGTGCCGGGGAAATGACCCTGAAAAAACTCTTCGTTTGCCGTAACATTTTTAATCGCCGTCACTGAGCGGCCAGGCTGGAGATCCACTATTCGGTCTATCAGCAAAAAGGGATAGCGGTGAGGAATCCACTTTTGGATCTCTACCACGTCCATACTAATTTTCTGCTCGGCCACTTCCTGCACGTCCATCCGCTACACTCCTTCCTAGAGAGCTACCTTCTTCTTGTCCAGCGCTTCTACGACCTCGGGGGTAATGTCGATCCTTTCCGACGAGTAGACGACCAGTTGTTTATCCCGCTCGAACACGAAAGTGTAGCCCTTGGCTTTCGCCAACTCCTTCACGACTAGTGAGATCTGCTCGATGACCTTGGATATCTCGGCGTCGTTCTTGCGAGCGAGATCGTCTTGCAGATCTTGCACCGTACGTTGTAGGTCGACCTGTTTCTTCGCTAGAGCTTCACGTTTCTCTTCGAGCGCTTGCCCGGAGAGGATCGAGCTTTGTCGTTCCAGATCGCTACGCTGCTTCTCAAATTCCGACTTGGACCCGGAGAGCTTGGCTTGGCCCTTTTTTATTTGAGCTTCGAGGTTACTGCGCGCCGCTTTACCGATAATAGATTCGTTGATGACTCGTTGCGTGTCTACAACTGCGTACGATACGCGTCCTTGGGCGGAGCAGGGTTGGAATGCAATCCCTGCCATGAGGATAGCTAGGGCGCTAACTTTTATTGCGTTGTTCATGTAGATCCTCAACTTCAGCGGTTGCTTTAGACGCTGGCCGCGACTACCCAGGCAACCGGACTACCATGCGGAACAGTACCCTCTCACTGCTTCCCTGTCGAGGGGCCACAGGGGTGATTTTCCTCGCAGTTCACCCTTGTTAGGAAGTGCCGTCATTTTCAGTGGACTTGTCGCACCGCACGCTTGGTGCGGGTAGCGACCTTGAGTAATCGAGGCCGGTTCGCCATGGGCTTCTGTTGTATGGCCGCCGAAAGGGACTCCAGGGCCTGAACTCCCAGTCCAGGGGAGAAATCGCCCTCTGATCCTGCGATAGTCCCGGCCGCGTTCGCCGTAGAAACGTCGTCCATCGCCCCTTTGAGCCAGGTCGAGGCGCTCTGCATCCAATGGTTACGCTGTCCACTTTCGCTCTTGGTGCGCGAACTCATGAGCGCTGCTATCGCTAGGTAGTATTTGAGCTTCCAACGAATATGGGCGTGCTGAGTACCTGAAAAAAAATCGAGAGAACGTTGCAGAGCGACGATCGATTCCTCGTAAAGCCTCCCTCCCTTGAGCTTTGCCACTTCGAGCATTGCCAACCCTAGGAGTGCGTCTGCAAGAGCGACATCACGAGTGAGCCCGTGTGCCGCATACAGATCGCGCGCGCTGCTCAGGTGTTTCACCGCGCCCACGGGCAACTGTGCGATCATGCATAGCTGCGCGTGCGTCTGCAGAACCCTGGCACGTGCCCGTATCGCTTCGAGCGTATCTCCGCAGGCGGCTACAGCTCGATCGGCGTCCTCTAATAGTTTTTGAACTTTCGACATCGAAGCTGCAGATATAGTCGATGTTGCAGAGAACTCCTCCATTGCGATCGCCTGAGCAAGAGCGGCGCGCCTTTCTGCTGCGGCCAGGGGCGCCTGCCGGCGGATATCAACCGAGACTCCTCGCCGCCACGCGGTCTTCGCTTTTGCCCACTGTCCACTGAGCGCGTGAGCTGACCCTAACATGAACACAGCCTGGCTCTCGAGAGCTTCCAAGGCTCGCTCACGGAAGAACTTTTCACAACGTGAAGCGAGTTTGATCGCGTCTTCCAGACGCCCGGCCACCTGCATCGCCGCAACCGTGCCAAGACCTGCGGTACCAAGCGCGATATCCGAGCGCATCAGGCCTCGTATGCGATCTACATGGTGCGATGCGTCATCAGATCCGATTGCGAGAGAGGCTTGCAGGGCGCCTAACGAGCCTAGCACAACCCCGTAGCTGCACCCGTTTGCCTCGGCCTGGTGTGTAGCCTGAGCAAAACAGCGTGCAGCTTCGCTGTTAGCTTTCTTGGCCAAGCAGACCAATCCTTCGGTGTGAAGGATCTCGAAGATACCCGATGAGAAGCGGCTCTCTTCGAAAAGCAACAGCGCCTTCTCCCTCGCAACGGCCCGGCGCGAGTCAGCAACATCCAGGCGGCGTGAAATAGAAAGCTCAGCCAGCGCTCGACTGACGGCACCGAGGGGCAAAGCCATTCGACGGAGATCCGCCATTACGACTTCAACCTCCTCGTCGCTCTTGGCAGGTGCTAAGAGGTGATACGCCATACGCTGAATATCGAATCGCAGCTCCGGAAAGACCCGATCATCGGCCGCAACGTCTCGAATGTGTGATACCAAAGCAGTAAGTACCACCACTTCGTGAGGCGAACAGAGCAGATAGCTCCTAGCCAACTCCAAGCCGATCAGACATGCGAGATGCGCTTCGCTGTGCGACATCGCCCGATAAAATTCCTCATTCAAGATCGATCGCGCCTTGAGTAGATCGGATTCACGCAACGAACTCGTACTTGCCCCGAGCACCAAGGCGCGCGCATAGACCAGCCTTGCCCGGATCTTGTCGGCAATCGAATGATTGCCCGTTGCTATCTGCTGACAAAGCGCCTCGAGCCGTGGGACATGACCTGCGAATACTCCATCGATCATGATCTCGCACAACGTGCCGTACGCCAAGAAGAGCCTCTCTCGACCATCACCACCCATCAAGTGTTGAACCATCTGGGCCAAGGCGCGGGCTGTTCGATAGTGACCAGCGTCAAGGAGGAGCTCGAGTGCGTCCACGACGTTCCACGAGCCGACTCCTTGGGCGCCAGGCTGGTTAACGGCCGCTAGTATGTCGGGAAGGAGATCCCGACTTAACCCTGACGGCGCGCGCTGCGATTGAAGCTCTATCTCGCTCATGAAGCACGCTCCTTAGAGTTCTTCTGCGGACACTTTACCGGCGTCTCTTGAAAGGAGAGGATCGTTTCCGCAAAGGACGCCGCCTCTTCGTCTACCGGGATATCTGTGAGATCGACACGCCACGCAGTCGGAGCGAGCACAGAGAGCTGCTTCAATTCCGCACGGATAAAGGTACCGGCACGCCGAGTGCATACGATCAGCAAAGGACACCGAAAGCGGTGGACATACGAACGCACGTTGAAACCGGCTGAACCTAACCTGAGTGGAAGCCCGAACGGTAATCGAGCTTCCAGCGCGTCCACAAAACGCTCCCAACGGCTCGGGTGTGGTCTCGATGCTGCATCGACCACAGCCATGGACCGGACCATCTTGGGTTCGGTAAGTGCAAGGTTCTGGGCCAGGGTTGCTCCAGCCCCCATGCCGATCAAGCTGGCCTGGCGAACACCGAGCTCTGCGATCATCGAGGGCAGCTTCTCCGAGAGCGCCGTCCACGACGCCGCTGTGACGGATTGACTCTTGATTACAACACTGCGGGCTTTGGTCGAGAGGCGCTCCGTTACGGAACGGGCGAGCGGCAGGTAGGCCTCGTCGTCAAGAATGGTGACGTAAGTTCGTCCAGAACCACCATCAAAGAGGATCTCGAGTCCCTCAAACAGCTTGTTAGAAACAGTCGTAGTATCCATTATATCCATCAATAGGGTAGCCGAAGCCTTTGGGTTAGTCCACCGAGCGCCTCTGGTTAGTGATTTAGCCGATCCGCATGAGTTCGAATCTACTGAGTTTGCTCATGCCGTAAAGATGTGTCACCTTCGAGGAGGAGTTCGAGCGGATCGCGGTCTGCCGTAAGCAATGAGTCACCTGTCGCAGAAATATGAGTGTTGATTCGTCGATTGGAAAACCAGGGCCGTTTGAGGTCAAGCTCCACAACCTCGTGGGCACGTCTCATCGTGTTCCCATAGTAGCATCCGGCAACTCAGCACCCGCGATCGGAACCGACGACGAGCCTCCGGGGCCGATGGCCGAACCCCCACGACGGCGGTACGAATGCTTGCATTACGACACCTGCCTGGATCTTGCAGCCGCCCTCAACTGGCACAGCTTTACGTGTAGAGGATGCTCCGGCTCGGTTGACCAAACCACTATGTGGAGAGCCCGGCAACGCGCTCGCAAGGATTCAGTAGCTAAGGCGCTGTGCGATCTCCCTCCTATCGTGGCACACGCTACATGCTTGGAGGGAGCGGAAGAGCAGCGAGAGGATTCTACGATCCTCAAAAGGCCTCAGGATTAATCTCTGCCTCAGTGCTCAACTGCGGAGTCCTCCGCAGCATCAACCACACAACACCTCCGATGAGAGCGAGAACGTAGGATTTCGCTCGTAGCAGAAGCGCTAACGCGAGCGCTTGGCTTGTCGTGCAACCGAGTGTGTGGAGAAAGAAGATGAATGCACCCTCTTGAATACCGAGACCCTGCGGTGAGATTGGAACTGCCCCTACAAGAAGGATTAGCGGAACTACGACGAAGAGCTCGGCAACCGGGATATTTTCCCATCCAATAGCCCAGCCTGCGGCCGCAGTATTTGCCACTGTCAGTACATGGAACACAAAAGAGAGCAAAAGTGCCCGAATCACGAGCCCCCTATCCTTCATCCCGAGTACGAGACCATCCTCAATCCGGCGCGTCATGGAAACGATCCTCTCCGGGGCGCGAAAACGTCCTAGGAGCCAGGTAGTTCTACGCGAAAACAGGAGCGCGCTTCCGAGGATCGCTCCGCACGTTACGGCGACAACCAACACCTTGATAGGCGCTGTCACGTGGGGTGCCCACCAGACGCCAACGATCGCCATGAGCAGCATCGCCATGAGACCCGTATAGCGCTCGAGCAGAGTTGCCGAAACAGAGTGTGCTCTGTCGGCGCCTTTGCCTACATAGAGGCTTCGTACGACATCTCCCCCCACAACGGACGGCATCAACAAATTTACAAAATATCCGAGCAGGTAGAGCCCAAACAATCGACGGATCGACGCAGTAATGCCGAGGCGCGTCAAAAACGCCTGCCACTTAATCACGCTGACGAGTATCAGCAAAAAAGAGATGAGCGCCAAAAGCGCCAGGTCTCTAAGGGAGATATCCTTGAACGCTGATATAAGGGAGATCGGATCCGTGTATATCAGGAGCGCCCCGAGCACCGCTATTCCGAGCGAATAGCGCAAAAAGGCTTTTATCTTCGAGGTTGGTTTCGTATCACGCTGCTCGTTCACGGAGCTCACCGCTTACCTTTGAGAGAAGAATCGTAGTTCGGCTATCGACCAATCGACGACGGGATGCCTACCGGTCTGTATGAGCCGGACCCCACGTACCTCCTGCGACGGGAATACGATTGGAACTGACCTATTATCCTGTAGAAAGATCCGAATACCTTCAAACTCGGCCTCGCTTAGGACCGGCTTTACAGATCCATTGGGCAGCAGCAGATCGACCTCTAGCCCCCGGGGATAGTCGTGTATCCACTCGCCCAGGTCGTATTCTATCGCCCTCAAGCGCTGGTTCTCTTTGAAGAGCACCTCGAAGACCATGCCCGGATGCTGCGGCTCTCCGGAGCCCCAGCGAGTATGAGACGATCCATCCACGGCTCCTTGTGCCTCCTGAGGTCCTTGCGCTCGGATTTCGGCGATGTCTGTCGGGCCGAGTGGAGCGAGGTCCTCTGTATTCTTAATCAGGTCGTAAAAAAGTGTGTATCTACTCGCTTGAAGCTCTTCGTAACTATAGCCCAGGCGCGCCAGCGCAGGCCGAATACTCGCCGCTTCAGAACCGACGAGTAGCAACGGCATATGATCTCGCTCGGCATCTGAAAGCCCGGACTCGTAGCTCTCGATGCGCACCTGGCGCGGCTCTCCCGAAACAAGGAAGGTGACTCCTTCATTCGTTTCGAAGGCCAGCCGATACCCTATCCAATAGTTTGTCTTTATCTTGGTTATACCCAACCGCTCGAGGGTAGCGATGATGTCAGAATGATCGCGTGAAACCCTCTCCCCGGCGAACACCACCGGCTCTCCGGGGATCGCCCTTCCTCCGGCATACGAGGAGCTGACGTTGAGCCCAACTAAACATGCTATTGCAACTGCTCCGAGCAGCTTCCAGCGCTCGAGTAGCAGCATGCATCCATACGAGCACACGACAAACAGCCCTACATAGGTTGGGAGTAAGTAGCGGGGAGCCTTGTACAGCCAACCGAAGGTGCTAATAACGAAGATAGATACTGCAACCACAAGGAACAGAAAGATCATTTCTACCGGAGCGGAGCTATCGATCGACCCCTTGAGAAGCTTTGCGATCTCTCCACGACGCGCCCAAGCTACGACGGCAAAGAGGAGGCCGTATGCCAGGTAGTACACTTCTGTGGAACCTGGAAAGATCGAATCAGCTTCCCAAAAATGCTTCGCTCCCAATAGGATCGGGATAGCTGTCTCCCATACTCCTACGAGGTGCTCTCCGATCTCTTTAACGCTCGAGCGACCAAACATCCCCAAAGAAGGAAAGCCGCGCTCTATGTTATAGAGCCAGTAAGGACTGCTTCCGACGAAAAACGCGAGACTGCCGCAAACGATCACTCGCAAGACATCGAGACTCGAATGGAGAGTAGGACGCCATTCACGCACGACATACAGAGCTGCCATGACCGCTATCGGAACCATAAAATAGAGGATCTGATTGTTCACCCACCATCCAACACCGAGGATAAACCCAATGAAGATTGGGTAGGACGTGGCGCGAGGAGATCTCTTGAACCACCGTGCGGCACCGTACATCGCAAGAGCGCCGAGCACTACGATCTCTATGAAGCCGCCGCGAGCCTTGGTGCTCCATACGACGAGCGCGACCGGGGGAATCGCCGTAAGTAATGCAGCGATACGACCCACCACGACGCCCCCACACTCCCGTCCTAGAAAAAACATCACAACGATCAGCACCAGAGACCACACGAGCGGTACTAGCTGGAGGGTAAAACCTGACATGCCGAAGAGCCAAAAGCTCGCACTCGCCATAATCGCTTCGAGCGATCCCATGTAGTGCTGGCCATAGTAGAACGTGGGAAGCGCGGCACCCTCGAGGATGTGCTTAGCCATAAGCCCCACGATAGCCTCGTCGCTGTCGATGGTGTACTCGACAGCCCGCATAAAATCGAGGCGAAGAAGCGCGCCGCACAACACTAAGAGTACGAGGAGTGCTACATCGAACCGACTTGTGTTACTCCGGCCTTCGATGACGCCCTCTCGCTTTCCCGAGCGGGTCCTCTCTTTGATGCTGACCACCTTACGAGTTGCGGCGTTCTTGGAGCGGCTCAGTGAATCGGTCGTCATCGAGATTCCCCTTCAGTGAGAGCGCTCTTGTGACCTCCCATGAGTGAGTCCCTCGCAGGAGCGCCGGTTCGAGCAATACCTCTCCCCGCACGTCTCGAATGCCGAGTGGCCGTGAGCAAATCCCCCGCCAAACGGTACGCCTCAAGTGTCTTTCTTCCTGTCTCTTCCCAGGTAAATTGCCGGGCACGATCACGGCCTCTCCGGCGCAAGTCGCTTCTAAGAGCATCATCCTCGAGCATTCGGACTACCGCTTGAATACCAGCCTCGGGATCACGCGGATCGAACATCTCACCACACCCGCCCATCACCTCCGGCATCGAAGACACTTCGGAGCTCACGACGGGCAATCCTGCGGCCAGCGCCTCGAGCACAGGAAGCCCAAAGCCCTCGTAGAGGCTCGGGAATAGAAACACCGAGCTCTCGGCGTACAGCGAAAGGAGATCCTCGTCGGACACGAATCCCAGTACGACCGTATCTCGCTGCATGTCGTGCACACGCAGCGCCTCGGCCAAGCGTTGCTTCTCGGCGTCTGAATGAACCCGACCGGCCAACACGAGCACCGGCGCAGGAGAACCCTTTGCCAGCATGTGCCGAGTCGTCCCATGAGCGATCTCAACCAAGGTCGCAATGTTCTTCCGTTCATCGTGACCACCGACGTACAGGATAATCTCCCGATCCTCGGGGATTCCTAACCTCCGCCGAAATTCAGCTCGCTCGTCGCTCGTTCGTCGCCCCTTGAGCTCCTCTACTCCGAAGAACTTCCCGTCGACACCTAGAGGAGTAACGACTATGCGCTCGCGAGGTATCCCGAGCACCCGCACGAGATCTTGTGCAGTAGTTTCACTGATCGCAAGGAGCACGGTGGCCTGCTTTATCGCCCTAAGCTCGAGCCAGCGCGCGAATGTGAAGCGCCATGTCGGGCGATTCGCGCGATACAGGTCTTCTAGAATGAGCGGAATAAGGTCCAACACGGTAAGCACAAAGGGTTTCGAACTCCACGCCGGAGCATCCATGTGTGCCGGAAAGTGCAGAAACGAAAAACCTTTCATCTCATTCGAATTCAACTTGAGCGGATAGAGAAGCTGTTGTCTTAGGGTAGTGCGACCGCACGGCATACAATCAATGGCGCGCGCCCCGAAGCCGCCCTTCACGAGCGAGGTGTGATCGAACCACCGCACCGCAAGGTCCGGCTCGGCGAGCCCTTCGAGGAAACGCTTCAATTCGAGCACATATCTCCCGATGCCCCGTTGCGCATGGGACTTGAAGCTAGGATCAAGTCCGCTCACGTCGAAACCAACCGAAATCATACGGCACACGCCTCTGCTTCTTTGTGGACCGAAAGCGCTGAAAGCAGATCGGCAACTCTCTCCGAGAATCGC
>JBILFA010000008.1:0-55886 GCA_044351795.1 Bdellovibrionota bacterium
CACAGCGCGAGGGCATCGAGCTCGGATCCGGCTATCTTGCCGTTGTTGTCTTTGTCGAGGGTTGCGAGCGCCTCAAATCCGTTGTCCCACGTACCACCCCCAGGCTTACCACCGAATGAATGCGAGCCGAAGAGCTGCTCCCTAGAGGTAATGCTACCAGTATGTTCTGGGTCGAGCACCAGAAGGGGCATCTCTTCGGAAGCCTTCCACACTACCCAACCTTTCTGGGGATCCGAAAAGAGTGGGAACTGAGCTATCTGAAGTTCCTCTGCCCCGCTCGAGCGAGAGTCATTCCAGATAAGCGACACTGGAGATATGCGCCAGCCAAAGACAGCCGAAGTGCACATAACACCCGACGGCGCTGTAATGGCCTGGCACATCCTATCGAAGTATACAGTACCAGTCTGGCAGTAGTCCATCCAATGATAGAGGTTGCAAACTCCATTAATAGAAGTATCGCGCCCAGCAATCTTTGGGTACACAGCCCACCAAAAATTTAGTCTGCCCAATCCGCGTCTCCACCAAGCGTCGCCCAACATGTACATCGCCACACAATCATCAAAGAACATAGGCGAACGAAGTCCGGCGCAGTGTGCTCGGCCGGCTAAGATCTTGCTGTCGATGCAGGTTCGGTCAGACCCAGAATTTATTGTAATTGTGTCATCGATGCCCCAGTCTCCCTTGTTCGTTACGTCAACCTTGTAGTAGTTGCATTCGACAGGTGTTGGCGTAGCGGTATTGGTTGGCGTAGCCGTTTGAGTAGATGTAGCTGTGGGAGTCGGCGTTCGAGTGGCTGTTCGAGTCGGCGTAGCCGTACGAGTAGACGTAGCTGTGCGAGTAGGCGTTTGAGTGGCTGTTCGAGTCGGCGTAGCCGTATGAGTAGACGTAGCTGTGCGAGTAGGCGTTTGAGTGGCTGTTCGAGTCGGCGTAGCCGTGCGAGTAGGGGTCGCCGCTGCGCGTGGCGTTATGTAGGGAAGCTCATCCTTTCGGTGACTTTCGGGACTCTGCGCCGTAGGCACGCCGTGCGCCAAAGCTGTGACCAGGGCCAACACACCGGCAGAGAGCAGTACCGGTATAGTTGCAAATCCGATTCGCCTTAGTCTGCTTGCCATGTACTTAACCGTCGCGCACGATACCGTCTTTGTCATGCCATAATGATGTCCATCACGAACATGCACGGACCACCCAGCAGGAAGCTTATCGCTACTTTTATCACCCGCTGCTAACGCCGGGCTCTGGCCGCAACCTCGCATGTTTTCTGCGGATTGTCAGGAGTTAATCTAAGTGCACACTCGAGTACCCCCTCCCCAGCTCTTTGTCAGGTAAGATGAAGGCTCCTTGGCGATCGACTCCCGGAAGTGATAGCGGATCAGTGCTGTAAGTAACCAAACCAAAGAGCACAAGTATGGCAACTGAAACGAGCGTAGGGACCGACTACCATGAGCGGGGTGTTCAAGTATGCCTAATGTCTCGAGATGGGGGGTGAGTTTAATCGCAAGGTCAAATGACATCGACGCTGTAGAGGAAGCGAATAGACAAAAGACTGCAAGGGCTAATTTCTGAGGAAATAGTGTATGCCCTTGAGTTTAAATCACCCTTTGCAGCTTTCAGTAGTCGAGATAAGGTCAGAGCGGACTTGTAAGTCGGAAGGAAGACGCAGGCAGGTATGGGAATAAAAGACTTTTTGTTCAAACAGTTCATAGATGTCATCGATTGGACTGAATCCGGCCCGGGAGTCCTCTCCTTTCGATATCCGATGCAAGATCGAGAGATCCAAAATGGCGGCAAGCTCGTTGTTACAGAGACGCAGGCAGCGCTGTTTGTGAATGAGGGAAAGGTTGCTGACCTTTTCGGCCCAGGTACCCATACCTTGGCGACCCAGAACCTTCCGATCCTCACAAATCTCAAGAACTGGGACAAGGCTTTCGCATCTCCCTTCAAGAGCGATGTGTACTTCTTCAGTCAACGCGAGCAGACGGATCAGAAGTGGGGGACGACGAATCCGATATCTCTGAGAGATCCGGAGTTCGGTCCGATTAGGCTCCGTGCGCACGGTGTGTACTCGTACAAAATTAGCGATCCTAAAGCATTCTGGACAAAGCTGAGCGGTACGACAGCCGAGTACACCGTTGAAGATTGTCAGGGGCAATTACGCGCGGCGATCCTGACGTCGGTGAGCAACTTCCTCGCAACATCGAAGGTTCCGTTTCTCGATATGGCAGCCAATCAGGTCACCTTCTCGGAGTCGCTCAAGGCGGCAGCCGCGCCGTACCTCGCAGAGTACGGATTGGAGCTGGTGTCCTTCTTTGTTCAGAACCTCTCGCTACCCGAAGAGGTCGAGAAGCACTTCGACCGAGCGACCTCGATGAAGGTTGTCGGCGACATGAAGAGCTACACGCAGTTCCAAGCTGCAGATAGTTTGACGGGTGCTGGTGGGGGCGATTCCGCCGCGCAGGCGGGTGTTGGTATAGGCGCAGGGCTTGCGGTTGGACAGATGATGGCGCAAACGCTTCAGGGAGCTCCTAGTGGAAAGGCTGCGGGCGGCGAAGATCCGCTCCTGATGATTGAGAAATTAGGCGAGCTTCTCAAGAAGGGACTCCTGACCCAAGAGGAGTTCGACAAGAAGAAGGTGGAACTACTCGGAAAGATCTAGTGGCTACATCGTTGCCTTGCCCCAATTGTGCGGGAGAGGTCCGTACCCGTACCTTCACGTGGTATGTGGTGTGCGCCTACTGTCGTCATATCCTCGAGAAACGTGATGATCGGTATACGGCCTCAGGTGTCGTATCAGAGATCGCCGAGGACATGTCGCCGTTTCAGATCGGTTCCGAAGGGTGGTTCGACGGTGTCCATTTCGGTCTGATCGGAAGGCTTCGTCTAGCGTGGGAACACGGCTTCTGGAACGAGTGGTACGCCTATTTCGACGATGGGCGATTCGGATGGCTGGCGGAGGCACAGGGGATGTTGGCTATCCTGTTCGAGAGCACCGATGTGCAGGTCAATCGGCGCGTTCAGGCGGAGCTGCGCGAGTATGAATCTCTCTCGTCGTTACTGGGACAAGAGTTTAGGATCGAATCTGTATCGCTCGTCGTATCCGACGTCAAAAAAACGGAATGCATAGTTGTCGAAGGCGAGACCCCCAGAATGTCTGTGCTACGTTCAAGTTATACAGCGATAGATTTTATGGGTAACAACGGGGAGATCGCTACAGTAGAATTCGTCGAACATCCGCCTGCTCGACGAGTCTTTGTCGGTCGATATGTTGCATTCACTGAACTACGTGTGTCTAATCTTCGAGAGCTCGAGGGATGGTCACGTCGCTAAAGAGTGTCCCATGTGAGAGTTGTGGAGCTCCGATCCCTATGCGAGCCAAGGGGATCTCGATTACGTTCGCCTGCGAGTCGTGTGGTAGTATCATCGATTCGACGCGCGAAGGATTCAAGGTACTGACCAAGTTCTCTCAACAGAAGGAACTCCTCGATAGTCTTGCTATCCCCTTGGGATCTCGAGGGGTGTTGTTTGAGGTCGAATGGGAGATTATCGGATTCCTTACAAAGCAGGATGTAACGTGGGAGTTTTGCTGGGACGAGTATCTCCTCTTCAATCCGTATCACGGATTCCGATTTTTGATTCACTCTGACGGTCATTTCTCTTTCGCCGAGGTTCTAACCAAGAGGCCGGTTGGTTCTCCTCGCGGACGAACGATAGGGGTCGACGACGCAGTATATTCCCTGTTTCATCGAGGCGTATGTCAGGTCAAGGCAGTGGTTGGGGAGTTTTACTGGCGAGTGCGTCTCGATGACTGCTGCGACTTTGCCGACTTTGTAAGTGCACCGCAGGGGATAACGATGGAGGTCTCTCAGGCGAGTAGTGACGCCGAAGCGACTTTTTCTCGCTCTCGATATCTTCCGCTCGGGTCGGTGGAGGCTGCGTTTGGTATTTCTAGTCTTCCGACACCGTTTAAGGTATCTCCCACTCAGCCGAACTACTTCGACAAAGCTCTCACGTCGATCAGATCGACAGTGATACTCTGCTGCATGGTGGTTTTTCTCTCACAGCTCTACTTCGTTGCCAGGTGTAAACAGCAACAAGTTCTTCAAACCTCCCGCACCTTTACCAGAGCGGAGGCGGGAGCAGAGCAGCTCATTGGGGAGATAGAGATACGAGGGAATCACACCAACGTGGAGATCCAATCGGATTCTCCTGTGATGAACTCTTGGGTTGAAGTAGCCTACGAGCTCGAGAGTGAGGATGGCACTGAATCCGGGTGGGCTTCGCAAGCGATCGAGTACTACTACGGCTATAGCGGTGGCGAGTCATGGAGTGAAGGCTCAACGAGAGAGGTGTCGACCATCGGTGGTTTGGGTGCAAAGCGGTACAAGGTGTTCGCTACGGTCGACGCCGATAGCTTTTCGCGGGATCTAGCGAGCTCACTCGTGACGCGAATAACGGCGGATGTTCCTATCTGGAGTAATTTTTTCTTGGCGATCGGTGTGTTGCTTGCGCTCCCATGCTTCTTGTTCTTTCGAGGGCGTGTTTTTGAACGGAAGCGATGGGAGGAGAGCGACTATTCGCCGTATGATTCCGAATAAGTGGAGGGATGATGGTCTTTTTGTACAAAATGATGTGTGTGGCGGTAGTGGTAGGGTTTCTCCTTGCTACGGCGCAGGGGTCCCCGATCCTGAACCTCTTCAGCAGCTCAGTCGGCGCTCAGAAGGGAGCATCGCAATTCCACAAGTAACATAAAGGGTGTTTTTGGGAGGAAATATGGGAGATATCGTCAATATGCACCAGGTAGCCAATGCAGTGATATTCTCGGTCGTGGGGATCGTTACGTTCATCTTCGGCTTTTACATTATCGACTTGCTTACCCCCAAGGTAGAGGTGGGCAAGGAGATAGTTGAAAAGCAGAACGTTGCAGTCGCGGTTATGCTCGGAGCCGCAGCGCTCGGAATAGCGCAAATCATCGCCGCAGCTATCCATGGATAATAGAGGCAAACGCAGCGAATTCTCCTTTCTGCTTTCAGTTTTCGTCATCGCGACCTGCGGGCTCATTTACGAGCTTATCGCAGGCACCTTGGCGAGCTATCTCTTGGGAGATTCCGTTCTCCAGTTCTCTACTATAATCGGGTGCTATCTTTTCTCGATGGGGATAGGAAGCTACCTGTCGCGCTTCGTAGAGAAGGACTTAATCGACACTTTTATTAGAGTGGAGATATTGGTGGGAGTTGTAGGTGGTGTCTCAGCCGGAGTGCTGTTTCTCATCTTCGAGCATGTCGAGTCCTTCCGCGTTGTTCTTTATCTCCTCGTAACCGTGATAGGAATCCTCGTGGGAATAGAGATACCGCTGTTGCTCCGAATTCTCCAAGGCACATTCGAATTCAAGGATTTAGTATCGAAGGTTTTTACCTTCGATTATATCGGCGCGCTCTTTGCATCGATCCTCTTCCCGCTTATCTTGGTCCCGCATCTCGGCTTGGTTCGTTCGGCCTTGCTGTTCGGAATGTTGAATGTAGGCGTTGCGTTGTGGTTGATCTCTGTTCTCGGCGTCTCGGCCTACAGGCGGCACAAGACCACAGCATGCTTAACTCTCATCGTGCTTGCAGCGCTCTTTGCCGTGTCTGAACAGCTCGTCACGACCGCCGAAGCGAGCAACTATCACGGTAATCTCATCTTCAGTAAGCACAGTAAGTACCAGAGGATCTCCTTGGTGCGCTCGGGCCGCGAAATGCGGCTGTTCTTGAACGGAAATTTACAGTTTAGCACGCTCGATGAATACCGCTACCATGAGCTCTTGGTGCACCCCGCCCTGCATGCGGTTCCTGATCGTTCGCGAGTGCTCGTTTTGGGAGGAGGGGATGGACTCGCGGTGCGAGAGATCCTCGAACATCAGGACACGCGTGAGGTGGTGTTGGTTGATCTCGATCAGGAGATGACTGAGCTGTTTCGCACCGCGCCCTTACTCAAGGAGGTGAACAGAAATGCGTTCGATTCGCCCAAGGTAACGGTCATCAATGAGGATGCATTCCAGTGGATCAAGAGTTATGCGGGGCAGCCGTTCGACGCCGTTATCATAGATTTTCCCGATCCTTCCAATTACTCGCTCGGAAAGCTCTATAGCTTGACCTTTTACAAAGCGCTCAGGAAGTTGATGAGCGAGAATACTGTTGTTAGTGTTCAGAGCACCTCTCCGTTCTTCGCGCGGTCATCGTACTGGTGCATCGCGCGCACCATGCAGGCTGCAGGGTTCGACATAGTGCCGTACCACATTTATGTGCCCTCGTTTGGCGAGTGGGGGTTCGTACTCGGTGGGCTTCAACCGCCCAAGCCCGTAATATCGGGAGAGCAGTCCTTCCTGACTCAGGAGGTTTTTGATGCAGCAACACGTTTTCCGAAAGACATGGCAGAGGTGGACGCGCCTGTGAACCGTTTAGACGATCAGGTTCTCGTTCGCCTCTTTACTGATGAGTGGGCTCACTACGTGAACTGATGAGTATTAGCCGAAGGGCCTTTCTGGCCACCTCTGTCTGCGGTCTGCTTGGGTTTGGGGCTCTCCGAAAGGCGCCGATCCCAGGGAAACTTTGCGGCGCGAATCACTCGCTCGCACACAGAAGGGCGAGCGGTGAGTTTCCAAAGCCCAGCCACAGCAGATCTACCGACGTTGTGATCGTCGGAGGCGGCGTCGCAGGACTCTCCGCAGCGCGGCGGTTGCGCGCCGCTGGTATCGAGAAGATATCGATGGTCGAGTTAGAGTCCTCTGTCGGGGGAAACTCCATCGGTGGACGTAATCACGTGAGCGCCTACCCGTGGGGAGCGCATTACCTACCACTCCCTAACAACTCCAACGTGGCGTTGTTAGAATTTCTACGACAGGCGGATGTGGTAGAGCTG
This sequence comes from Bdellovibrionota bacterium, assembly GCA_044351795.1. Classification (GTDB taxonomy): domain Bacteria; phylum Bdellovibrionota_C; class UBA2361; order UBA2361; family OMII01; genus OMII01. The sequence continues at coordinate 6,892 of JBILFA010000008.1, forward strand.
GGGCGAAAACCTCGCTATAACGAAGAGTACCTCTGCGCGAGTCCGCAGGAGCGCCTTTTTACGTATGGAAAGTGGCAAGACGGCCTCGTGCCGCAGCGCGGGGTTGACGAGGTGGGGCGCGCTGAGATAGCGAAATTTTATCGGGTCGTAGAGGAATACAGACACAAGCGTGGGATAGACGGCCGGTATTACTTCGATATTCCTGTGTGCAATTCGTCGCGTGATCCTGAAGCCTTACGTCTCGATGCCATCACTATGCGACGCTGGATGGATGAGAACGGGTTCGTGTCTCCCGAACTGCGCTGGTACGTAAACTATTGCTGCCGCGATGATTATGGAACCTCCTACAACGATGCATCGGCGTGGGCAGGACTCCACTATTTCGCCTCCCGGCGCGCGGACGTAGAGGCAGCAGATCCCAACAATGTGCTGACATGGATCGAGGGTAACTATTGGCTCGTCTCGAAGCTTACGAGCATGGCGCAGCCTGAGGTTTTGCCAGGCTCGCTCGTATACGCTCTCGAATCGACGCGAGAAGGGGTTCGAGTGTACTGTTTCGATGGGGCTTCCCGGGAGTCTTACACCGTTGACGCGCGAGCATGCGTTCTCGCGGTGCCGCAGTTTATCCGCGCTCGGCTTTGTAAAGAGGGTGTCTCCCAGAGACTCTCCTATGCGCCGTGGGTAGTGGCAAATGTAACGCTGGAAAGCCCGCCCCAGGGAGAGGGCGCTCCGTTGAGTTGGGACAATGTCGTGTACAACAGCAAGCTGCTGGGCTACGTGCACGCCCGTCATCAATCGCTCTCACAGGTAACGCGAGAAACGGTAATTACTTACTATTATCCGCTCAGTGAGTATCCGCCTGACTTGGCTCGGATGATCGCTTACAACGCATCCCTCAGCGAGCTCCAAGGAGAGTTCCTCCAAGAGATAGCGAGAGTTCACCCGGAGCTGGATGGACAGATCGCCTCTATGGATGTTTGGATATGGGGTCATGCTATGAGTCGTCCAACACCACACGCCATCTGGTCGACAGGCTCCCGCGAGGAGCGACTCCCTTCGGGAGTCTTTGCGGCGCACAGCGATCAATCGGCGATCTCTATCTTCGAAGAGGCGTTTTATCGTGGCATAGTGGCCGGTGAAGGTGTGCTGAAATTCTTCGGGAAAAGGGAAGAATCGTGGGTGTAGTAAGTTCCCAACGCTGGATTCATTCGCGAGCTTTCGACTCCTGGTGTATCATTGCACCGCAATTCATCGTCGCGATCTGTTTACTCATTTGGTCCGACTCCGCTCGCGCCTTCGGTGAGCTACCACCGTGGTTGTGGGTCGTGTTGATCGTAGGGGTCGATGTCAGTCATGTGTACAGCACTGTCTTTCGTACCTATCTCGATCCTCGAGAGCGAGCTCGCATGCCGAATCTATACAAGCTCTTTCCGGTTGTCTCATGGGTGCTGGGGGTAGTTGTTTACTCGTGCGGTTCGCTCTATTTCTGGCGGGCCATGGCGTATTTGGCGGTATTTCATTTCGTGCGGCAGCAGTACGGGTTCATGATGATATACGCATCTCGTAACCGCACGGGGAGTATGCGACTCGACAAGGCTGCGATCTATTCTGCGACGTTGTATCCCTTGGTGTACTGGCATTGCCACGAGCGCGATTTTCATTGGTTCGTCGAGAAGGATTTCTTGTCGTTTCGAGCTCCGATGATCGCTCAGATGGGGCTATGCATCTATGCGGGCATCCTCGTTTCGTATCTGCTTGCCGAGGTCCGAAGCTATCGGAGCGCGGGAAAGATAAATCTTCCGAAGAATCTACTGCTCGTCGGCACAGCGCTCACATGGTGGGTAGGAATCGTCACATTCAACAACGACATCGCCTTCACCGCTACGAACGTCATCGCACACGGCGTTCCGTATCTTGCCTTGATCTGGCTCTACAAGATGAAGGAAGCGAAGCTCGATCGCTCACGGCCCTTGTTCTTTCGGACGCGGGGCATACCCAGCTACCTTGCAGCCTTGTTCGTGGTTGCTTTCATAGAGGAGGCGTTTTGGGACGGCCTCGTGTGGCGCGACCACCAGCAGCTCTTTTCATGGGCATGGTCGCTTGGAACACCATCCGAGACTATGCTTGCCATGATAGTTCCCCTTTTGATACTGCCGCAAGTTCTCCATTATGTGTTCGACGCCTTCCTGTGGCGGTTGCACGAGGGGGATCCTCGGTGGAAAACAGTACTTCTTGGAGGGATTGTCCAGTGACGAAGATACCCCCGGCAGGTCTGCACCTCATCGTCGATATCGAAACTGAGGTGAATCTTTGTGACGTGGAGGTTATTCGGAATGGACTCCAGGAGGCAGCTCATGCGTGCGGAGCAACTGTGCTCGACTGTACGATGCACCATTTTGGTGAGGGCGCTGGAGTTACCGGGGTAGTTCTCTTGGCTGAGTCTCACATCTCGATCCACACCTGGCCTGAGTTGAATTTCGCAGCGGTCGATATCTTCATGTGTGGTTCGTGTGACCCACATCGAGCGCTCGCAGTTCTACGAGAGTTGTTTGCTACTAACAGCCTCCATGTTCGTATCGTCGAGCGCAGAGCGATAAGGACACCGCAAAAGCTCGCGAGCGCGGGCATTTGCAGATAGCCGAGCTTTGCGGGGGTCTGCATGGTGCTTGCTCTACCCACCTCGACGATTTGAAGCAGCTCTTCAAAGACCTGAAGGATCTCGACTTTGACTATCTTAGACGGCGATTGCATGAGCTCTCTCTCGTTATCCCCGCGGTAATCCGGCCGTTTGTGCCCGCTTTGTTGGCAGCTGCTGATGGAAAGTAAGGACGAATGGCCAAAAGGGCTCAAGAAATAAACTTTTTATCGCAAAAAATCCCCAATCGCTTGCGCTACTTCCTCGGGCGCACAGAGCGGCGCCCAATGAGGAGCGTCCTTCAGTAGTATGAATGAACTACCGCTGATCAGTTGAGCAAGCCTTCTACCTTGTTCGACAGGAAAGTGTTTGTCATGTTCACTCCACAAAACGAGCACTGGCTTCTGAATCTCAGCGTAGATCTCCGGGAGGCGTCTGAGCTGCCCTTGGTAACCTGCGCACATCCGAATGAGGAATTCCCGAACTCGACGCGACCGAAAGTAATTCCAAAAATCTGCGAGTACGTCAGAGTACGTTGCTCTTGCACCGGAGAGAGAGGTTCTAACTGCACGCCAAAATACGAGCTGCGGCGCATGTCGTAAGAAGAATCTGTTGAACTTGAATCTTCGCAGGAGCGCTATCTCCCACGATGTTGCTGAATCCCCAAAAACGAGAGAGTTCATCACGACGAGCCTTCTGATGTTTTGTGGGTATTTTGCCGCAAACACCAACGCCGGCTGTCCCCCCATATCGAAGCCGCACAGATCGCACGTCTCGATGTTCAAAGCGTTGAGAACTCGTGCGAGTCGGTCAGCCATCAATGTTGGGGTTGCTCCTCCCGGGGACTCAGAGCTCCCTCCGAGCCCAGGCCAATCGATGGCTACAATAGACATCTGCGGTGCCAAGAGCGGAGCTACTCGGCACCATAATTGGAGAGAATCCGGGTAGCCGTGAAGAAGTACGAGTACCCTCGGTCCGGTTCCAAGGCGCGCAACTCGCAGCTCTCGCTCGTCGTCGTACCGAATGATCTCGGTTGATAGCATCATGGCGAATCCTGCAGCAGGGCATGCGCAGCAAGCACTCCCGATATACAACAGAAGCTGACCCACTGCCCTGGATGAGTGGAACTTCCGGCGAAGTAGAGTCCATCGATGTACGGGCAGCGATGAGGGAATCGGCCACGACGCATGAACGCTGGGGTCATCGCGGGATTCATTCCTCCTCGGTAGAGCTTGAACTCTTCCTTCCATGACGCCGGATTCAAGGAATGAAGGAGCTTCACATCATCGAAGTGGTGGTGTACTAGCGGGCACTGGAGCATCTCTTCTAGTGTCTGCTTCGGATCTACATCCGTGCCGTGTCGAAGGGGTCGCACAACGCGAAATGGCTCTCGATCGGCTGAGTGGTTCTTTCCATAAATCCCAGGCTGCACCACGGCTGTGCAGGTGTGACCGTGCAGCTCGAAAGAAAGGTATCCTGCGGGGTTCTTGCGTCGGCCCGTCATATAGGCACCCACTCCTGGTGACTGCAGAGGAAGGGCGCGTACGAACCGCGAGAGGCGCGCTGGTATCTGCCAGTCAATCAACTGATCGTACACTCCGCACACGCCGTTGGTTGCAATAACAGAGCTCGGCGTCATCGTGGTGCCGTCCGCAAGCACTACCTGATCCACGCGCGTTCCGCGCAGGGTGATTTGCGCCACTGATGTGCCTGTTCGAACGACACCGCCTGCCCGCTTCAATTCGCGGCCTAATACTTCAGCGATGCAACCGATGCCTCCCGTGGGATAGTAGGCTCCGACCTCATGAACAAGTGCCGGAACAAATGCGAGCGGACTAGGTGCATGTTTGAGATCCTGTCCCGCTATGTGGGTCCAGATCCCCACCGCGCGTTGAACGGCGGGTGGCAACTGATAACGTCTCAAGACCTGTGCCAGAGATGAGCTCAAGAGGAAAAGAGCGCTCAATCCACCCCTCGAGAACGCACCCCAAGGGGTGGGCTTCGACGTGAATCGCAGCGGCGCAAGAGCCTTATACATCCTGGCTGTCTGCGACACGAAGCGTCGATACTGCATCCCACTTCCGGGCCATCTCGATTCGAATTGCTCAGCAGTTTCATCGAGTGAGCGGTGTATCGTCACCGGCTCGTCTCCTGGGGAATGCACGGCGTACACTGGATCGAGCGGGTGCAGGTCGAAGGTCGAGTCGAGCGCAATCGCCATCTGCTCGAAAGCCCAGGCTAGGCCGGGAAGATCCAAGAGGATGTAAGGGCCGACGTCGAATGAGAAGTCGCCAAGATGTAGGGTAGAGGCGAGTCCACCGACGCGCTCTCTTGCCTCTACGACTGTAACAGCTCGACCTTGTTTAGCCAGGGTAAGAGCGGCCGCTAATCCTGAAATGCCGCCCCCGATGACAACAGTTGATTCATTACTCATGAGAGATGAAGCCCGAATATACGCTGGACACAGGCACGCACCACTTTCAGCATCCTTGATGGTTCTCCAAAAGGCGGAAACAGCACAGGGTCCATCTGAGGTACGAAGACGGCCCCGCGACCACTATAGCGCTGGTAGGATATCTCGGCAGCCAAGCTGAAGAACGCAGTGAGGTCAGTGTGACACGGTCCACGCCAGCCATCGATTGCTTTATCAGGCCCGTCGACGGTGATGTCTATCCTGGGGTCGCCGAACCAGTACACAGCCGCACGAAGGAGTGGTGACTCGAGGGGATCCGCGAGCCCCATATGTCGAGCTGCAGTCATATCGAGCGCCAGCGGGTCGCTTGCGACATAAAAACGGTGAGGGTGTCGTGGAGAAGTCGACCCCATCACCCCGAGAGGTCCATCAGGAGCATTCCGGTATCCATCAAGGACGGAGATGTCGGCAGGAAACTCGTCGTGGATCATGAGAATGGCAGTTTGGTATGAGGCCTCACGCTCGGTGAAGAGATAATCAGTCCACTGATGACCGAGACCCTCGGTGTTAGGCAAGGTCAAAAGCGCGCGCTCGATAGGATGACTGCGGAGCTTACTCACGTTAATGCGAAAATCTGCCTCCTTCCACGTTCTCGATATCTTTGTCTCCCCGATTCCCCGAGGGAAAGGGTACTCTACGAGATCCGTCGAGCAGTCGACTACGGTATAATCACTACTTTCAAAACCGAACTCTCGAGCTATCGAAAGCACGTCACGATTTTGAAAAAACGCTTCGTAGACTTTTGGTGACTCGATTACCTTGATCTTTTTAATGCCCAGGCTCACGAGGTAGCGACCGATATGTCGCAATACATCTGCGTCTACCGCAGGGGACGGGTCGCGGTGGGAATAGGACATCATGAAGGTCGGTTTGATCGCGACCTCCAGATCCTCAATCCGCTTGCTCAGCGCCGAGCAGCGCTGAAGCACACGCTCCCTGATGCCACTGGCTTCCAAAGCCTCCTCGAGCACCTGAAGCATTTCCGCTTGAGAACTTCCTGAGCGAACGACAACGGTTCCACCTGCGCCGACTGGATGGCGATGCCCTGAAATGCTCTGTCGAAACCGCCGTGGAAGGAAGGCCGGATCTATCTTTCCTATGCTTTCGACGAGCCGTTCCGTGCTCCAAGATGCGGAGAGAGTATCGTCGCTCGTGAGGCTCTCCGCCATGAGAGAGAATATCTGCTCGTGTCGGTATTCGTCGTCCCGCACTCGCATCAAGGTGTTCACCGTACGCTGGGGAAGATTGAGTTCATTCTGCGCGAGCTCTGTCATCCGCTCGTACACGAGTGATGCTGTCCGTTCGGCCGCTACGTTGAAAAGGCAGTAGTCTCTGAAAGGCCTGAGGCGAAGGTAGTCACGAACCTCCCTCGGTACCGCCCCTGTTAGTCGGCCGAGGAGCACGATGGACCTGCTCACCGAGCGTGCGATCGGGGCTTCCCTAAAAGTGACATGCTGTTCGAGCGAACTGCTCCATCCTCCAAGAATGCCCTGAATCTCTCGAAGGGCTGCACGCATAGAAAGCAGTCGTTGCTTAAGCTGCACGATAGTTCCTCGCGCGTATACAACGTGCATAGCCTCATCTTGCCAAATCCAGATCATGGCATGTCGGATGATTTCCTTCACCTCTTCTGTGAGAGGCATCCTTGCGAGCCGGCGCTGCACCATCGTGTCGCGATATCCTACGGCTACGATCTCTTCCCGTTCGAGGGCGAGGAGTAGAAGGTGCTTCATCTCTGTTTCGGGCTGCGACCGGTATCGATGACGCAGCGCGAGAAGCTGCTCCCTCATGGCAGCGACCAGGGGATCTACGATGCTCTTCATAGCCATTGCATACCAAACGGCGCGCAGCTTTCCCAGCGTCTAACTTTCATGATCATAGCGCAGAGGGGAGGAAGCCTTGATCAACTCTTCGTCTGGAGGAGCAAAGACGATCTAACGGACAGCAAGCCTTCGCGGGCTACCCTGCCGCGGCGTATCGAGGTACGAGGCGCAGGGCTTTTAAGGAGTGCTCTTTCATGCGAAACTGGCGGTATCGATTTGTTCTGTGTTTCTTGTGATATCCCTGTGACAATCGGCGGAAAGGGACAGAACAATCGTGTAGGGTCCCTGACGCCGCTTGTTTTGGCGTCGATGCCTGAAATTGTTTACCATGGCGACACTACAAACACAGAATAGAACCCCCCTTCGCACACGCATAGCGGACTGCGTTAGTGTGGGTTTTGGTAGTGGCAGTTTTAAAGTCGCACCCGGCACGTTTGGTAGTTTAGCCGCGGTTGGCGTGTGGTGTGTTGTACAGGCGACTGCAATACCGACCTCGACCTTTGCGCACATAGCATTTGTCGCCGTTGTGGTAGTTGCCGGAACAATTGCGATTCGGGAGAGCCTCCGGCAGCTTTCCGAAGAGGATCCGGGCTGGATAGTCATAGATGAGTGGGCGGGTATGTTTGTCGCTCTCATGGGTTCTAATCCGATGAGCCTATCGCAAGTGCTGTTCGCCTTTCTTGCGTTTCGATTCTTTGACATCTCGAAGTTGGGCCCTGTTCGCGCGGCGGAGCGCCTGCCGGGCGCATGGGGCGTCATGCTGGATGATCTCGTTGCTGGCGCATTTGCGTGGGTGGTGGTTCAGGCGTTCACTCCGCTGGCTCGGGACTACGGATTGCTGTGGGGAGGTCCCGGTCTATGGTGAGGTTAAGTGGTATGGTGTGGGGAGCGATCCTAACAGCAGCCTTTGTTGCTCTGGTTGTCTCGTTTTCCGGATGCTCCAGTGGGTACGTTATGCGCGCTGCATTTGAGCAGAGTAAGATTCTGCTCGCTCGCCGGCACATACATAAGGTCATAGACGACCCGGAAACACCGCTCGATCAGAAGCAAAAGCTCGAGGTTGTGTTGAAGGCACGCAGCTTTGCCACGTCATTAGGCCTGGATCCGGGAGGCTCATTCACCAAATATAGCCCAGTAGATCGAGACCCTCTCGCGTGGGTTGTGGTTGGATCGAAGCGCGATGCGTTTGCTCTTCGGTTGTGGTGGTTTCCTATCGTTGGCTCGGTTCCGTACAAAGGATTTTTCGACAAAGAGGATGCCGTGGCGGAAGCTACGGAGCTCGAGAAGCAGGGCTTCGAGACGTGGGTGAGGGGAACAGAGGCCTTTAGTACCCTCGGATGGTTTAATGATCCGGTACTTTCAACTACCCTCAAGAATCCCCCGGTGCGCATTGTGAATACGGTTATACATGAAAGTGTGCATTCGACTGTGTGGATCAAGAACAACGTCCCGTTCAACGAAAGCCTGGCAAATTTCATCGGCACTGAAGGAGCGCTCGCGTATTTCAAAGCACAGAGCGATATGTGCCGTAGTGGAGGCGGCGCATGCGAAGACGCGAACTCTAGCCTGAGAGCCGCAGCAGCAGATAGGCTTTTTCAGTACGACCTGAGCGCCTTAATCGTTTCTCTGTTTCAGGACTTAGAGAGATTGTACAAAGACGAAACGCTCTCTTCAGAGCAGAAGATCGAGCGGCGCGCTAACGTGTTCGAGGAGCACATGCGTCCTTTTCGTGAGAGGCATCCGAAGTTGCAGATCCTGAAGCAGATAAACAACGCCGAGATAGTACAACTCAAGCTGTACCTCTCCGACCTGTTGAAATTCAATCAACTATTCGAACGGGAAGGAAGCAACTGGGCTGCTTTTCTAGGGCGCATTCAGGAAATAGAGCGAGTTATCGACAAGGAGCCTCAAAAAGATCCCTTCGAGGCGCTCCGTAATATCGTAGGAGATTCCGCATGACTACATTTGCTGACATATTGCATTCATCGATTTCGGAGTCAAAGAGTGTGCTGGTCGCAGGGTGTGACCCTGTGCTCGAGTCGCTACCGAGTTTTATTCTAGAGTCTGCCGATAAACACGCCAGTTCTGATGCCGAGTTCGTCGAGCGAGCCCTGGATCAATTTACAGAGGTATTCCTAGAGGCAGTCAAGGGTCGAGTGGCCGCCATCAAACCGAACATCGCCTTCTTCGAGCAGTACGGAATCCCCGGGCTTCACGTTTTCAAGCGCTTCTGCGATGCGATCCGGTTAGCCAAGATCCCCCTCATCATCGACGCGAAGCGTGGAGATATCGGATCGACTGCAGCAGCCTACAGCGCGGCTTACCTCGGCTCGGTAGCAGTCCGGGGTCGATCAACTACCGCCTTTGAATGTGATGCGCTCACGATAAACCCCTTCTTGGGATTCGATACCCTGGAGCCCTTTCTATCTGACTGTCAAAAGCACGGTAAGGGTGTATTCGTTCTATTGAGAACGTCCAACCCCGGAGCCAAGGATCTTCAAGGTCTTATGTGTGAGGGAGCTTCAGTGACCGATTACGTCGCTCGATGGCTTGCAAGTAATGCCGAGCGTCTTGCTGGTTCATGCGGCTGGTCCGGTCTTGGAGCTGTGGTTGGAGCGTCATACCCAGGGGAGGCTCGCGCGCTTCGCGCGGCCCTGCCGACTAATTACTTCTTGATACCTGGGCTTGGGGCTCAAGGAGGAACGGCGAGTGATTCGGTAGCCGGGTTCGGCTCACGCCACGGTGTCAGAGGCGGCGGTCTCGTAAACGTCTCACGAGGATTGCTGGTAGGGAAGCCTACGTCGAGTGAGGAGCTTCTCCAACTTATCACGGGCCATGCTGACAGCTTCAACGAACAGTTGCGCGGGGCGCTGAGTTGAACTCGTTTCGTCTCCCTCTCCTGAAGCGGAGTTGCTTATATCTCGGCCATAACAGCCTCGTTCCTGACAAAGGGTAGAAGGCTCACGAGGCATGAATTGAAAGATTTCGTTCACGTCCACGAAACAGCACTTCAAGCGTTCTGAAGGCTCTGACTTCCATTTGACAATACTTCAACCCTCGCGCAGAGTATCCCCGGCATGAGTATCTTACCCAAGGGCTCGAGTAAGAGCCCCCCTTCGAAATCTCCCACCGTTGACTCCCTCGTTGGTAGCTTCGTGCAATACGAGGATGACGGTTCTGTCATCCTCGGAGTTGTCTTAAGTCTGAAAAAAGATCGCTACGTCGTTCTCAACGTGCGCGGGAGAGAGGTCGAGCTCGGAAAGGGTCGACTCTACCAACTGCCCGGCCGAGAGGGGGCTGGAGCTGCGACTACGTCGGCCCGCGTGGCTGAACTCTCCGCACTGAATGCTCGAATAGAGGAGCAAGCGGAGGCGTTCGACGTGGCAGAGCTGTGGGGCTTCGTTCACGATGATGTGCGGCCATACACCGTGCAGGAGCTGAACGAGGCGTATTTTGGAAATAATGACCTCGCCAAGCATGCCGGATTACGCGTGGCGCTGCTCCTTGAGAAGATTCATTTCAAGAGGGATAAGGACGACTTTGAACCGAGAACGGTGGAGGTTGTAGAGGAGCTTCAGAAGGCCGAAGAGGCGAAGAGAAAGAAGGTCGCTGTAAGAGATGCGACCGTCTCCTTCATAGAACAGAGATTAAAGGATCCCAAAGCTACGATACCGCGAGAGGTCGAGGATAATATACGCCTGATGGGAGAGGTCGCAGCGGGGCTTACTCACACCGATGCGGCTCGACAAAAAGAGGGTAAGCAGCTCGTACACCTGTGCGCGGAAAAGCTCGCCATTCCTCAGAACCTTGCTATCGAGAAGCAGGCCTTCGATGCTCTGGTAAAGATCGGTGTATTCAATAGAGATACTAACCTCTCCTTCATTCGTAACGATATCCCGGTTGCGCACCAGCTGGCGGTAGTCGAGGAGGCAGGGAAAGTCCCTCTAGCGCGCGAAATTGCGGATTTCGAGGCGTATGTCAGGGATGGGCGAGAGGATTTCACTCGTAAACAGTCCTTCACAATTGACGACGAATCGACCAAGGACATGGATGATGCGCTCAGTCTGGAGCAAACCCAAGACGGATACGAACTCGGCATTCACATCACCGATGTAACGTGGGCAGTGCTCCCCGAAACGCCCCTCGATATCTCTGCACGACGCCGAGCAACCTCGATTTATTGCGCAGATCAAACCGTGAACATGCTCCCTGAAGAGCTCTCGGAGGCGCGGCTGAGCCTGTGTGAGGCAGCGGTGCGGCCGTGTCTTTCGGTCCTCCTGCAGCTCTCGGCGAATTATGAGGTCCTTTCCTCGAAGGTCGTTCCCTCGTTCATTAGGTCGCATCGGCGATACTCGTACGACGAGGTTGATCGACTACTGGAAGAGGGCGATGCAACTTTGCTGACGGTTCACGATATCGCGGCAGCGTGCGAAGAGCGGCGGTTACGCAAGGGAGCGGTGAAGGTTCATCGCCGCGAAGTTGTGCCGTTCTTGGAATCGGATGGATCAATTCGATTGCTCGAGATAGAGGAGGACAGCCCCGCACGTTCGTTAGTTGCCGAGATGATGGTTCTTGCGAATTCCGTGCTTGCGCACTTCGCTGCTGAACACCGAATTCCCGTATTGTTCAGGGGGCAGGAGCGACCGGAAGAGGCACCACAGGAGGCAGATGCCAAGGATTCTGCTCCAGAGGGGCCAGCCAAGGATTACGGCGCCAGAACTAAGCTAAAAAAATCGACCGTTTCATTCGAGCCTCAGCACCATTCAGGTCTTGGGTTAGATGCGTACATTCAAGGATCATCGCCGATTCGCCGCTACATGGATCTGTGTCATCAGCGGCAGTTCCTCTCTTTCTTGCGTACCAATAAACCGTGGGTTTCTCGCGAACAGTTCGAGGCGATCGCTTTTGAGGTCGAGAACTATCTTCAGAGCGCAAATCTGGTGGGTCGTGAAACTAAGAGGTACTGGTTGCTCCGATATATCGAGCAGCGAGGAAAAAAGGTTCCAATCATGGGCACAGTGGTGAGGACCGACATGAAAACACCACTCGTTGAGCTCGATGAGGTTTATCTCACCGTCTTCGTCAGACCAAATAAGCCGGTAAAGTTGGGACAGCGTCTGACGCTCAAGGTGTCAGCCGTGGATCCGCACTCGGATTACATTCGCTTGGAAGAGGTGTAGAGGGACGAAGTTATTGACAGTAAGAGGGGCGCTTTTACCTGTCCAAACTTTGGGGGCGGCCCCAGTTATTAATAGCAAGGATTTAACCACACAGGATTTTGATATGTTTCAAAGCAAAATGAACGACCGAAAACGGAACAGTCCTCCAAACAAAGGCAGTATCACTCACTCCTCTGCTAACACGGAATTGATTGAATCCACATGTCGTATTTTGAAACCAAGTACTTTAATGGACGTCTTCAGGGGAAAAGGTTGTTCGCCTCATGAAGAGCATGATTCGCTAGATACACTACCTAAACAAGATCAGCAGTAAATGGCCCGTTGATTGCTGCATCATAGACTTGACGATACGACTCTTGGAGCAAACACATCAAAGGCATTAAAAGCGTTATTGCTAGTCACGAACGCCTGCTGAACGCCTGCTGATCAGCGAGGCGGCGCTTCAAGGTTTCTGACGATGTAGAGGTCGTTCTCATAGTAATCGCACACAGTCACACAACAAGGAGAGCAGCGAGAGCGGTGAAGTGAAGAAGAAGCCTGTTAAGAGGCTCAAGCTCTTCACCTCGATGAAGCCCACTAGGGTGTAGGATTGCTCCTCAACTTCAACGTAAAGTACTCAAAGGACCAGACCTGCCGTTTCTTTCCCTGCTCCTCACATGCTCTCGCCGCTCTCCGTGTGAGGCGGGCCGGCAGAGGCATAAAGTGCCGTTTGGATGACGTCAAAAACTCCCCCCGTGTCATAGAATCAACCCGCCCGGCGCTCTGGGCCAGCTTCTAACGTGCTGTATTTATTGTTTGTATTAGAAATCTCCTCAAGCTCCGTGGCAAATCGGCCGTTCAGATAGATGGCGCGATTCATGCTCAGTAGGGTGGTACTACTCGACGTTGAAGGTTTTCAGGAGCACCTATGGCTAAGGTTGATGATGAGCTTCTAGATATGTCCGAGGAACAGCTCGCTTTTGAGATGATTGAGCTGACCTGCGATGAGATGGATTCGCTCACGCGCGCTCTGCATATGATTACGGATCTGTGCCAGGAGTTAACCGAAGAGATCGTTTCCGAAGGCATCGACATATCAGATAGCACGATACACTGACGAGAGTGCCCCTCAGGCGTGTCTTCCATGTACGCTACGTTGATGGTGCGCCGACAAGCGCAACCGATTTTCCGACAAGAGTCGTTTGCACTCCTCTGACGGTACCTGAGAAAAATCCTCATACCATTGCCCAACACTAGAAAATCGCCGGTTGTCGATTTTCAGTGGGCACATTACACGAACTCCGAGTTGCTCGAGCTCTTCGCAGGTGCCTTCGGGACCAACGGGAAAAGCGGCGGTAATCGTATCCGGCCCCATGGTTCGCACAGCCATAATAGCTGCCTTCATCGAGGCTCCTGTAGCGAGGCCATCATCAACTATAATGACGGTTTTACCTTTGATGTCCAGTTGCGGGGTGTCAGGGCTTCTGAGCGTCATCTCTCGTTGGCGCAACTCTCGTTGCTCCTCCTCGCGAATGTCCTCAAGATCGTGCTCACTCAACCCCAGGGTTTGCAAAACGCTATCGTTCCATTGAACGATACCACCCGATGCGATAGCACCACAGGCAAGCTCTGGGTGACCGGGCGCACCAATTTTGCGCACTACAAGGACATCCATAGGGGCTTCCAATAAACGAGCGACCTGATGTGCTACTGGAACCCCTCCTCGCGGAAGTGCGAGCACAATAATCCCTCGCGGTGCAACAAGGTGAGCAAGCGCATCGCCTAGTATAATTCCTGCTTGGTCTCGGTCTTTGTATCCGGTCATCGTAGCTAGGCTACGGCCGGTCCTGAAGAACAACTATGACGTCTGACAGCCACGTATTGACCACGTCCTTAGCAGAGTTCGGGTTTTCACCATTTGAGGTGAAAAACTTTCCTGTCAAAGGACTAGTGGGCCACCGGCACAGCTTTGATAGCCAAAATCAAGCCAGTATCCTGAGCACAATCAGTTCCCGTTAGAACGGAGTCGTCAGCATCGAAATGAATCCGCGTATTCAAGATGTCGGCACCGCCGGTGTCCTTCCAATTGAGCCACACACCTACCCGTTTGTGATCCATGTACATCGGGCGAAGGGCGAGTGATTGACCGTTCGGAAGGTGTACTATTTCCTTCTTTCGTAGAGAGAGGTTCTCCTCTTTCGATGCGAGCAGTTTGAATGAAGAGAACGGAAGCTGACCCAATTTGGGACGTAGATCTTTGAGCGCTTGATCGATGCGCAAGATAGCGGCGCCCGCCTCCTTGGACGCATCTCCCGTAATAGGCCCGGTAGCTTCGATAGTGCGGACGAATATCCTGACATCGGAGATATCCGGGAGGTGCTCATCTGCGTGAACGGGGCTCACACCCCACACGAGGCTCAAAAGGCACAGTGAGGTTATTTGCAACGAGAATGTACAACAGCAATATCGCAGGGCAGATACCATAGCGCTCTATTTCGACTGGTTGAGAGGGCTTTCGTCAAGCCCCTGTTCGAGCATCCTCTGGATTGTAGGTACGGCCGACACGGGTTGTCGGGCATTCCGCATACCAGAGCCGGGCTTGCGACGTACCCAGATAATCGCCGATTTACCGTGTGGATTTTGAATCAGCGCGAGTGGTCCGTTCGCACGCATCCAGTCAACCTCCATCGTCGATGCCGAGGCGCGTCTACGTGCACTCGAATCCGTCGGAAGACGATTGATGCCACTGCCGAGGCCAACTTGGGTTACGCCCGAGGAGATGGAGGGGCTGGCTAACCCACCCCGAGCCACTGTGAGTATCTCTGTAGGGCTCGTAGTGCGGGTGACGAACACGAGGGCGATTGCAGCGAGAGCAGCGCCGGATAGCCCTCCAATGACGACTTGGGGGTTGTAGAGCCTCTCCATAAAACCCGATCGAGCCAGCTGTGGCTCCTCGCGACGATTCCCCAGATAAAGGGCTGCACGCTCCTCACTTTCGATACGTACCGATATCCGGTTCCACAGATCCGCGTCTCTCCCTGCGTTGTGAGCGTATGCTCCATGGCATTCCTCGCTGATGGAGGAAAGCTGAGCGAAGAACGCGCGTGCTTCATGCTTTCTCTTGAGTAGAGACTCCGCCGAATAGCGACTCAAAAAGCCGCACTCTCCGTCGAAGTATCGGCTCAGCAAACGTTCCTGCCTCTCCGTCAATGTTTTCTTGTGCTGTCGAGACATTCCATCACCTCAATGAGCTTTTTACCGCCTTGGTCGTGGAAAGAGGGATCTCCTGATCTTCGTTCTCCTCCTTCTTATCGGACTCCATGGGCACAGCAAATTCCTGGAGCGCCTGTTGCAGGGCCTTTCGCGCATAGTGAAGTCGACTCATCACCGTGCCACGCGGTACTCCCACGGCATGTGCGATCTCGTCGTAATTCAGCCCGTCAACTTCGCGTAGCATGATGACTGCACGATGCTCCTCTGAAAGTTCTCTAAGAACTTCCTGTAACCGACGACCTGTTTCCTTCCGAACGAGAGCGGCGTGAGGACCCTCGACATTCTGAAGATGTTCGGCCGAACCGGTTACAGTTTCTGCCCCTTCGCCACTGCTGCTGGCTACTTTGTTGACGCCGGCTCCTTCTTTGTATTCAACATGGTTACCACCACGGCGACCGGCCTTACGCCGCACGTCGATCGCCATATTGTATGCGATACGATAGAGCCATGTATAAAATGATGAATCGCCTTTGAACTTTCCTAGAGATAAGAAGGCCTTAACAAAGCTTTCCTGGACGACATCCTCCGCATCCTCGCGGCTTTTTAAGATATCGGAGGCCATCGCCAGAAGTCTATTCTGATAGCGCTCAACCAGTAGACGGTACGCCTCCTTATCCCCTTTGAGGGTCTTGGCGACGAGGGTCTCGTCATCCAGGGGGGGCGTATCGGGCTTTGCGACGGTGTTCATAGGTGGTGCGGGGCGGGGTTGCTTCTCTGGAGCTTTCCGAGCTCCACTGTCGCCTGTTGTCGACTTTAGATTAATAGAACAATCAAGGATACAGCGAGCTGTGGCGCGGTCAGGTTCTCGAGGCCCAATCGCTTTGCTACGCTCGTTATGATCCTTGTTAAGCCATCTAATCACTGTTGAGCCTCTTGCCAACTATTACCCATACCGGCGTCGACTTTTAGGGGGACCTTAAGGGTCATAACCCCTTCCATCGTCCGGCGTATGGCCTCCATATACTTGGCATTTTCTTCTGGCCCACGGTCCTCGGCTTCGACTACGAGTTCGTCATGGATCTGAAGGAGGAGGTCGGCCTTGATCCCTGAGGTCCGAACAAAGGCGTCCACATGGATCATCGCAAGTTTGATAATGTCAGCCGCCGACCCCTGGAGCGGGGCGTTTATGGCGGCGCGCATAGCAAAGCCTTGGTCGCGCCCGCTCGTGTCGATCGAACTGATTACGCGCTTGCGACCGAAGATAGTTTGCACCTCACCGCTCGACAATGCAGTTTCCTCGAGCTTGTTGAAGTACTCCTTCACACGCGGGTATCGGTTAAAGTAGTTGGTGATGTATTGGCTTGCTTGCTGCACCGAGATGCCGAGATCGCGAGCCAAGCGAAATGCTCCCATACCGTACACGATCCCGAAGTTGATCGTTTTGCCGATGCGGCGGATGTTGTCGGGTAGCTCTTCGTGAGGACCGTACCCCATAATTTCGCGGGCGGTATTGGCGTGAATGTCGAGACCTTCCTGGAAAGCCCTGATGAGATTTTCGTCGCCACTCATATGCGCCAGGAGCCGCAACTCAATCTGCGAGTAGTCAGCAGAGATGAGAAATCGTCCCTTCTCGGCTACGAAGGCCGCCCGAATCCGCCGACCCTCCGGGCTTTGCACCGGAATATTCTGCAGGTTGGGATCGGAACTTGAAAGACGACCGGTCCCGGTTATGGTCTGATTAAACTTGGAGTGGACTCGCCCGGTAATCGGAGAGATGTCTTCAGCGAGCGCGTCTGTGTACGTCGACTTCAGCTTGTGCAGCATTCGATACTCGAGGATCAGCGCGGGCAGGGGATGGACATCGGAGAGCTTCTCGAGAACCGAGGAGTCGGTTGATAAGCCGGTTTTTGTTTTCTTGACGCCTTTCGTCGGGATGCCGAGCTTCACAAAAAGTATCTCAGTGAGCTGTTTTGGAGAGTTGATGTTGAATTCGCAATCAGCGCATCCGTAGATCTTCGTTTCCAGATCGCGAAGCAAAAGCTCGAATTCAGCCGACATTTTTCCAAGGATGTCCGCATCAACTTTGATTCCCACGCGCTCCATGCGAGCGAGCACCGGAATAAGCGGCACTTCCAGTTGCGAGAGTACGTTCGAGAGCCCTGCCTCCTGAATGCGAGGGAGGAGCTCCTTCTTGAGGAGCCATGCATAATGAGCATCTTGACCGGCGTATTCCGTTGCGGCGTCAATCGACACATTCGAGAAGTTTCCGACTCCGTTGGTCACCTCGTCGTACTCGATCACGGGAAGGCGCAGAAAATCGTGCGCCAAAGCAGTCAGGTTGAAATTACGACCATCGGGGTTCAGCAGATACGCTGCAACCATCGAGTCGAAGTCTACGCCTTCAACCTTCATGCCGTTCAATTCGAGGATGCTGATGTCGTACTTGACGTTTTGACCGCTCTTGAAAACGGAAGGATCGGCAAAGTGTGGTCCGACCACTTGCACGAAGTGATCCCAGGAAACCTGATTCGAGAGATCGACGTGTCCGATCGGGACGTAGTACGCGGTGGTGTCTTCCCAGCAGAACGAAATGCCGACGATCTTTGCTTCGTGAACATCGAGCGACGTAGTTTCGATATCGAACGAGAACTCCCGTTGTTCCAGCAGCCGCTCGCACCACGCTGGAAACTCCGGTAGCGTAACGGCTTTGTACTCGAAGGATGAAGTGAGAGCGCTTTTAGGCTTGGCCCCAAGCACGGACTGAAACTCCTTGAAGAGGGAGGTGAATTCGAACCTCTCAAAGAGTTCTGCAAGGTGTTCCGCGTCGACCTCACGACGTACAAGAGTCGCTTCGATGTCGACCAGAGTGCCCTCTGAGGATCTTCCTGATTCTCCTGAAGCAGACGCCATAGCCCCCGATGCAATTGCCTCGAGGGGAACATTGTGATCAACCTCGACGAGCTTACGAGACAGACGCAACTGGTCGATGCTTGATTCAATTGTTTCTGCGATCTTCTTCCGATTGCGAATCTCCGGGTTCTCTTTGAGTGCAGCGAGGTTCGCGATAACGCCCTCTACCGATTCGTACTTTTGGATAAGTTGCGTCGCTGTTTTTGGGCCCACGCCGTCCACCCCAGGGATGTTGTCGGAGGTGTCGCCGGTGAGTGCCAGCACCTCAGTTACCTTGTCGGGCCCGACTCCGAACTTTTCGATCACTTCGGCGATGCCGAAGCGCTTGTCCTTCATGGTGTCCCAGATCTTTATCGTGTCGGTAACGAGCTGCATGAGATCCTTATCGCCCGAGACGATTACAACGGGTTTGCCCTCTGAGGCGAGTTTGCCGGTGATGGTGGCGATGATGTCGTCGGCCTCGAAGCCGGGTAGTTCGAGTACTGGAAGACCGATAGCGCGAGAGAGTTCGCGGAAATAAGGCATCTGTTGCACAAGCTCAGGTGGACACTCGCTGCGGTTGGCCTTGTATTCAGGGTAGAGGTCGTTGCGGAACGTCTTGCGGCCCGCGTCGAAAACGATCACAACATGATCGGAGGTGGCTTGCGACATGGTTTTCAGAATCATGCGCAGAAAACCGAAGAGGGCGTTTGTAGGGAAGCCGTCTTTAGTGGAGAGTCGCTGAATGGCGTAGAAGGCACGGAAGATGTAGCCGGACCCGTCGATGATATAGGTGGTGTCTTGCGCGTTGGTCATAGAGCGGCAGGTTACGCACCACACTTATGAGCCGTCAACAGCGGGGAACCCTATCCGGGTTTTAAACGGTAGTTTCTCGGGGTAGCGGGCGGTTATGTCAGTTATCGCCGCTCTCGACAGTCAAACTGTTTTCGATCAGGAAGGCTGTCGGGTTTGGTGTGACGAGGGGGCATGTGTCCCGGTGCCAAGTCCGGCACCGGGCAGGATTGGGATGCATTACGCAATGTAGGGGAGGTCAATTCCTAGGCGCATGTTCAATGCCTTCCTGAGGCGATTTTGTACGTCTACGGCCAACGGCTCTTCCGGCTCTCGAAGCTCCGCGGCGCTCTGCACTACATGGCGGTACGAAGCGAAGAAGGATGCACATTCGGGACATCTGTCGAGATGCGCTTCGACGGCTTTTTTCTCAAGGTCGGGGAGATCGTTATCCACCAGATCGCCGAGGCGGGCGGTCACGTCCCTGCACTCAAAGCTCTCGAGTCTGTCGGAGTTGGCGCTGGAATCGAAGTTCTTGTCGTTCATCGTAAAGGTCCTTCTGCAAGTTAAAGGGTGGTACGCTTTGTTGCGTCTCTTCTGCTCCCGGGCACCCTTAAAAAACCCTTTATCTCGACCCCATCAGGATTCACCTCTCAGAGGGGAAACCGATTCTTTTAGCCAAAACCGTAACACCGGGAAGTTCGCATCGCGTCGTTTCCATATTTGATTCACTCAGCACGGATTCGGTGCAAATTTGTTACAAATTCTCGAAGTTTTTCGGACAACTCGCGAAACAACGGTAGGTTGGGAGCTAAGGTCCTGAAATGAGGGAAGGTGAGAGAGGCTTAAGCGACGAACTTGTAACCGACGCCATGCACCGTAAGGATGTGCTGCGGCTGATCAATGTCGTTCTCTATCTTCTGACGCAGGCGAGCGATGTGATTATCGACAGTGCGGGTGGTAGGGTACGAGTTGTACCCCCAGACCTCATCAAGGAGCTCGTCTCGGGTGACGACCGAGCCCTGTTTAGAGACGAGGTAGCGCAACAGGCGGTACTCGCGAGCGGAGAGATCGATTGGTTCTTGGTTGCGAAGTGCCCGATACGCCTTGAAGTCGACTACCACATTCGAGAATCTCACTTCGTCCACTGCGCTCGTACGTTGGATGCGACGAAGCAGGGCGCGAACTCGGGCCAAGAGCTCCAGCATTCCAAACGGCTTAGCAAGATAATCGTCTGCACCGAGGTCGAGACCGAGCACCTTGTCTACTTCACTTGAGCGAGCGGTTAAAAGGATAAGCGGCGTTGAAATGCCTGATGTTCGAATTTCACGACACGCTTGCAGCCCATCCTTCTTGGGCATCATAACGTCCATTATGATAAGGTCGGGCTTGCTTTCATGGACGATAGCGACCCCTTCCTCTCCGTTGCTGGCGGTGATCACTTGGAAGCCTTCGAGCTGAAGGTTCATGACGAGGCTTTTTCGGATGAGCTCCTCGTCTTCAATAATCGCAATGACGAATTCCTCTCCGCGCATTCCTTGCTTCGCACCTAATGACTACTTGTCTATCCAGCCACCATTTCCGGTTGGCTCAAAAGGAGTATAACAACAAAGAAAGGACTCTTGATAGAGCCCATGACCTTGCTTTTCACTGCTCTTATCGGTATCTTTACCCCTCTGTAGCTGTGACATTAGTGCTTTCAGGTGCTTAGCTCCGTCAGGGTTCCTGGCGAAGGTGTAATTCGTTGTCTTTTCGGCCGAGTCTGAGGACACGCCTGAATAGTTCTGGTGAGTAATCCCATAATCACAGGTGAGAGGGGTGGGCCGAGCCCTGGAAGAGTGTTGTACCGGCCGGTAGAGGAGTGTGCGTTATGGCAAATGAGCAAAAGACAACGACTGAGGCAGTAGTAACGGAGCCTCAGGTTTTCGCGGTAGTTCGTACCTGTGGAAAGCAGTACCGCGTAACTCCAGGCATGAAGATCTCGATCGATGAACTCGATGGCAATCCAGGAGACAGCATCACGTTCTCGGACGTGCTTATGGCGGGTAAGACCGGTGGAAGTGATGTGAAGATTCTCGCTGCGGGCGGCTCTCCATTGGGAGTAACCGTCACTGGTCGCCTTGTCACGCACAAGAAGGACAAAAAGGTAATCATATTCAAGAAGCGCCTGAAGGGTGGATATACCAAGAAGCAGGGTCACCGTCAGGCAAAGAGTGAGATTTTGATTGAGAGCGTTACGCTGTAATCTACGCGTCGTGCGAGTGAAGTAAGTTTAGAGGTGGTGCAATGGCTCATAAGAAAGCAGTAGGAAGTACCAGAAACGGACGAGATAGCCGTGGTAAGCGTCTCGGTGTCAAAAAGTTCGGTGGTCAGGTAGTGCGTGCGGGTAACATCCTCGTGCGTCAACGTGGAAGCACCTACCATGCAGGTAAGAACGTAGGTACCGGTCGCGACTACACCCTCTTTGCGTTGGTCGACGGCGTTGTTGAGTTCAAGCAGGGAAAGCGGCAATCCATCACGATCAAGCCTGTAGAGGCGGTCGCGTAAGGCCAAACGTCAACGTCCATAGTTGATGCTGAAAAGAGGAGTGCGGAGCCACCAAAGCCCGACTCCTCTTTTTCGTTTTGGCGAGAGCGTTCGTAATGCGCGAAAATATTAAAAATCGGCGGAATTATGAAGTTTATCGATGAGGCTGTAATAGACGTCCAGGCGGGCAAGGGTGGTGCAGGGTCTCGTCACTTCAGGCGCGAGAAGTTTGTTCCTCTCGGCGGTCCCGACGGCGGTAATGGCGGGCGGGGAGGTTCGGTGATCCTGCGCGCGGATGCGAATATCCATACGCTGCTCGATTTCAAGTTTCAGGCTGAATGGAAAGCCGAGGACGGCAGTACCGGTGCCGGCTCGCGCAAAGACGGAAAAGCTGGCGAAGACATCGTGATTAAGCTGCCGGTTGGTACGCAGGTGTATGCCGCCGACCCGGAGACTCATCAGGTAGCGGACTTGGTCGTGGATCTCGATGTCGTCGGGCGGGAATTCGTAATTGCAAAGGGCGGTCGTGGTGGAAAGGGAAATTCTTTCTTCAAAACTGCAACAAACCAAGCCCCTGAGTATGCTCAGCCAGGTGAGGCGGGAGGAAAAGGAACGTACCTTCTCTCCCTCAAACTCGTTGCCGATGTTGGGCTTGTGGGTTTTCCCAACGCCGGGAAGTCGACACTCATTTCGCGCATCTCGGCGGCTAAGCCCAAGATTGCCGATTACCCGTTCACCACCCTGGTGCCCAATCTCGGTGTGGTACAGGCGAAGGGTCGACGCACATTCGTAGTAGCCGATATTCCAGGGCTCATTCCCGGTGCAAGTGAAGGGAAGGGCTTAGGTATACGTTTCCTAAAGCATGTCGAGCGCACCAAGGTGATCGCGCATCTGCTTGATCTGACCCAGCTCGAGGAAAATGGCGAGGAAGCAGATCTCGAAAAAATCTTGGACAGTATCAATTACGAGCTCGCGAATTTTTCGGCCGAGCTTGCTCAACGCGAGCAGATCGTTGTGCTCTCTAAGGTTGATGCTGTTTCGTCGCAGGAACGAGTAGAACATTATAAAGAGCTATTTCAGAAGCGCGGCTATCAGGTGATAGTTATATCGAGCGTTGCCGGAAGTGGAGTTTCCGAGCTCATTGAACTTCTCGCCGATAGGGTTGACCTCGGCCGAAGCCGAGAGGCTCAGGCGGGACTAAACACTGATGCCGACATTGACGGATAACCGGCCTGAACAGGCTGTTTTCTCTCATAGTATTGGCAGAAGTGCCTTAAACACGGCCGATTCTCCTTTGTAACTCTGTGTGAGAATGGTATCATTAAAGAAATAAACGGCTCTCAGAGGAGGCGCCACGATTTTACGAAAAGACTCAAGTTTAGTGATACTGACGCTTTCCAAGCCTTCTCTTTTTACGCTCAGTTGCCAGTTCTCGCCCTCGCCCCCACCTTTGATACCTCATTTCTCGAAAGCTTTTTCTCGTAAAGCTGTACCTGTTTTACTAACACCAAACGAAAACAAGGAGGACCCTGCAAAGTATGAAGAATAACCTCGCACTGGTTGTAAAGGATGACGCAGACTCAATGCTGGTTGTTAAGCAAGTCGTGCGAGCCTGTGAGGACGTTAAAGGACAGGATGTCGTGGCGCTGGATGTACGCACGATGTCTGACTTCTCTGATTACTTTATCGTCGTGAGTGGGCGCTCTGATAGACAGGTTCAGGGCATCACGAATCGCGTCATAGAAGAGCTGTTAAGTATCGGTGTGAAGCCGCTCTCTGTCGAGGGCTACGAGCAATCGCAGTGGGTCTTGATTGACTGCGGTGATGTCGTGGTCAACGTATTCTACGAACCTGTGCGCCAATTCTACGATGTGGAGAGCTTGTGGATGCGAGCTCGTAAACTCGAGGTTGCCTCTCGAGGGTCGCGCTAGCCCCTTCTCAGCGTCCTTGACTCTTGTGCTGACATTGCCGAAGGGTCAAAACGTCATCCGACGTGGTGATAAGGCATCCCTAAGGCCTCCGCCGTTGGTTTATTGGTTATCGTCCCATCCAAACAGGTAAGGGCACTCCGTAGCTCCGGGGACGATTCAAGAGCACTCTTCGCCCCACTGTTAGCCAACTTAATAATGTAGGGCAGCGTTGCCGCGGTAAGAGCCATCGTAGAGGTGCGCGGAGTTTGTGCAGGCATATTACACACACCGTAGTGAATTACCCCGTCGACGTCATATACCGGTTTGTCGAGCGATGTTGGCCTGCTTGTCTCGGAGCAGCCACCTTGATCGATACTGATATCTACGAATACAGCTTTTGGCCCAAGCGCCTTTATCATTGCACGGTCGATGATACGCGGCGTTGCCGCTCCAGGTACGAGCACTGCCCCGATTAAGAGATCGGCTCCGGCACACTCCCGTTCAATTGACCCCTTAGTCGAATACACGGTGCGAACTGCCGAGCCGAAGCGTGTCGCGATCGCCTCGAGCTTTTGATGATTGACGTCAATCACGCTTACCTGAGCGCCCATGCCGACTGCAGTGGTGCACGCTGCACGCCCAGCTATTCCTGCCCCGATTATTACGACCTTTGCGGGCGGCACTCCAATAGCGCCCCCGAGGAGAACTCCGCGGCCACCGTTCTGAGAGAGAAGAAAGTAAGCCCCGTTCAACACAGACAGCTTTCCGGCTACCTCACTCATCGGTTCCAGGAGGGAGAGTCGTCCATCTGGTGTGGTAAGTGTTTCGTAGGCAAAAGCGCTAATCTTACTCTTCACTAATGCCTGAGCTACCTCCGGCAGGCTTGCGAGGTGGAGAAAGTCGAACAGAACGAGATCCGAGCGGAAGAATTCAAACTCCGAGGAATCGGGTTCCTTCACCTTGACGAGAAGCTCTGAGTTCTTCCACACCTCAGCGAGCGTCTTCACTATTCTGCATCCAACGGCCTCGTATGCCTCGTCAGGGAACGAGGAGCCAAACCCAGCGTTGGTCTCGATGAGCAGTGAGTGGCCGTGCTTGATAAGCTCCCGTGCACCATCCGGTGTAATGGCGACCCGTTGTTCTAAGGTTTTGCGCTCTCGGGGTACTCCTATCTGCATATGCGACTGTTCCTCTAACCAGGTTGCCTTCAAGGTGGGCACTATTGCACCCATTGTAAGGCATAGACTAGTTGCCACGCTTGTACAATGTTTACATGCGCCAGGGGCTCGACTATAAAAGTGGTGCCCGAATTTTGTCTGAACTCCGTCTTGCACCGAGTTTCACACTAAACTCTGGCTAATCTCACGCGTATTGACGGAGTTTAGCCCATGGCCGATTCCACTCCCCCCGGTTCTAGAGCTTTTGGCAGCCCAAAGATCCTTGATGGTAAGACCCTGTCTCGAGCAGTCGCTCGCACAATCATCCAACGCGTTGAAAAGGTTACGGCTACAATCGGCCGTCCACCGGGCCTTGCCGTTGTGCTGGTAGGCGACAATCCGGCGTCAAGGACCTACGTAGCTTCAAAGCACCGTTTTGCCAAAGAGTGCGGCATCGTCACCTTTGATAGCCATCTGCCAGCGACGATCTCTCCAGAGGAGCTACGTGCCGTTATAGAGGGCTACAATAGCGATGACAGGGTGGATGGGATCCTGCTCCAACTTCCCCTCCCTGCGCCTCTTCAAGGGGCCGAATTCGTGCGTCTCATAACGCCGGAGAAGGACTCCGATGGGCTTCACCCCACTAACCAGGGGCTTCTCTTGCAGGGGGGAATCGCTCCGCGGCCCTGTACGCCGCTTGGAGTGATGACGATGCTAGACCTCGCGCTCTCGTCGACTCAGCTTGGTGACACGACCACCCTGGATGATATTCCACCTGCCTCGCTGGCCGGTAAAAGCGCCGTAGTGATCGGGAGATCGCAGCTCGTCGGCAAGCCTATGGGCTTTCTCCTTCTCGAGCGCAATGCAACGGTGACCTTCGCACACTCCAAAACAACCGATCTACCGGCCGTCTGTCGTGCTGCAGATGTCGTCGTTGCCGCGGTAGGTGTACCCAAGCTCGTGAAGCGAGATTGGATAAAGCCTGGGGCGATCGTTCTCGATGTCGGGATCAATCGCACCTCCGAGGGAAAGCTCGTAGGAGATGTTGATTACGATGATGTCGCGCCGCTTGCTGCTGCAATAACGCCAGTACCGGGAGGAGTTGGGCCTATGACGGTGGCGATGCTTATGTTTAATACTGTTGATAACTGTGCTCGCAGAAAAGGGGTGAAGCTATGAAGAGGACGCCTCTGTACGATGAACATCTTCGACTCGGGGCCAAGATGGTCGAGTTCGCGGGATGGGAGATGCCGGTTCAGTACGCCGGAGTGATCGCCGAGCATGCGGCAGTGAGGCAGGCGGTAGGCCTCTTTGACGTAAGCCACATGGGTGAGATCTGGATTACAGGTTCGGACGCTCTCGCTGCACTCGAGCACTTGACGTGTAACAAGGTAGCGGCGCTTTACGATGGCAAGGCTCAATACAGCGCGCTCTTGAATCAGCAGGGTGGAGTTGTCGATGATATCATCATCTACCGCTTCAACTCCGAGCGATACCTCCTGTGCGTTAATGCCTCCAATGCTGACAAGGACTTCGAGTGGATCAAGGCCAACAATCCCACCAGCGCCACAGTTACCAACGAGAGTGCAGAATGGGGGCAGATAGCGGTACAGGGTCCACGAGCGATCGAGCTCGTAGCTCCCCTCGTCCGTGAGCACGATATTTCGAGCCTCAAGAGTTTTCATTTCGTGGAGTCGGCGATCCTTGGCTCCTCGGTGATTGTAGCGCGAACAGGCTACACCGGAGAGGACGGCGTAGAGCTCTTCGTCCGTACCGATAACGTGGCGAACGTGTGGCGTCTCCTGCTTGAGCACGGCGCAAGCTACGGCGTTTTGGCGTGTGGTCTGGGTGCACGGGATTCCCTGCGTCTCGAAGCAGCGTTGCCTTTGCACGGGCATGAACTCGCAGAAGATATTACTGCACTCGAAAGCGGCCTCGGCTGGATAGTAAAGCTCGATAAGGGAGATTTCATCGGTCGCGATGCGCTTATGCAGCAGCAGCAATCGAGAGTACCCCGAAAACTGGTGGGCTTCGTGTTGGATGAGGCAGGTATCGCGCGCCAAGGCGATATCGTGAAGAGTGCGATGGGGGATGTTGAGGTGGGTGTAGTCACAAGTGGAACCAAAACACCTACCGTCAACAAGGCACTCGGCATGGCTCTCGTTGCCGGCTCTTCCGGAGCGCTCGATGCAGAGCTTAAGGTGCTTGTCCGCGGACGTTCGATAGCGGCTCATGTGGTGCCCCTTCCGTTTTACAAACGTAGTAAGAAGTAATCAGATAAGGAGTGAATGATGGAATTTCCCGAGGGATACAAATACACTAAAGAGCATGAATGGGTTAAAATGGAAGGAGATGTAGCGGTCGTCGGCATTACCGCCTTCGCGCAGTCTGAGCTTGGAGATCTCGTGTTCGTAGACCTTCCGCCGATCGGTAAGTCCGTTGCGTCACACGGGACGTTGTGTGTTGTTGAGTCCACCAAGGCGGCCTCTGATGTGTACTCGCCCCTGGCAGGAACGGTGCAGGCGGTAAATCAGGCCTTAGCGGACGATCCTGGGCTGATCAATCGCACGCCGTATTCGGATGGCTGGATAGTCAAGCTTTCAGGGGTTTCGGAAGCTGATGTCGCTAGTTTGATGTCACCTGAGGAATACAAGGCCTTGCTCGGTAAGTAGCTTCTTCATCGGTAGGTACATGTTGGCAGAGAAAATGAAAACTGAAGGTTCAAGTGAAAAGACGGCAACGCACCGAACGGGTTTCGGAGCGTCGATTTTTGCCAAGCGCCACATCGGTCCGAGCACTCAAGAGGTGCAGGAGATGGCGAACTTCCTTGGTAAGGGTTCGCTCGATGAGGTGATCGAAGCCGTTGTGCCTGCTGCTGTACGCAGCTCTGCCCCTTTGTCGCTCTCTCGCTTCCCTATCGCGCTGACGGAATACGAGGCGCTCGAGCGACTCAGAGGGGTGGCGAGCAAGAATGTCATAGCGCGCTCCTTCATCGGGATGGGGTACTACGACTGTCTCACTCCGACGGTGATTCAGCGAAATATTCTAGAGAATCCCGGTTGGTACACTCAGTATACGCCGTATCAAGCTGAGATAGCGCAGGGGCGTCTCGAAGCGCTGCTCAATTATCAGACGATGGTGATGGAGTTGACGGGGATGCAGATCGCCAATGCATCACTGCTCGACGAGGGAACTGCGGCGGCGGAAGCGATGGCTATGTTGTTGGCTCTCTCAACCAAGGCTGGTGCTGCTGGAGCTCTCAAAGAATATCTCGTAGCGGATACGGTCCATCCACAAACGCTTGGTGTCATAACTACCCGTGCCGAGGCGCTCGGAGTAACCGTGAAGACACTTCCGGTGAGTCGCTTTGCCTTTAGTTCGGAGACCTTCGGCTGTCTCCTTCAGTACCCTGATACGTTAGGAACGGTTCAGGATCTCACTGAGCTCTGTAGCGAAGCTCACAAGGCCGGAGCTCTTGTCTGTGTTGCGTCGGATCTCCTGGCGCTCTGTATGCTTACTCCTCCCGGCAAGATGGGCGCAGATATCGTCGTTGGATCGGCTCAGCGTTTCGGTGTGCCGATGGGCTTCGGTGGTCCACACGCTGCGTTCTTCGCTACTCGCGACGAGTACAAGCGTAGTATGCCTGGAAGATTGGTAGGCGTATCTCGTGATTCCAGCGGCAAGCCTGCCCTTAGACTCGCGCTGCAAACACGCGAGCAACACATTCGCCGGGAAAAGGCGACGAGCAACATCTGCACCGCACAGGTGCTCTTGGCGGTTATGGCCAGTATGTATGGTGTTTATCATGGGCCGCGAGGATTGCGCAGTATCGCCGAGCGTACGCACGCTTTCGCAAGCGCCTTTGCAGCGCTCGCCGCACGCCACGGGAAGAAGGTTGGGAGCACCGCCTTTTTCGACACTGTGACGATCGATGTCGGATCCAACGAGGCCGCGACCGTGGCTGAAGGTGCCGAGAAACAGGGCGTATTGGTTCGCGTAATCTCGGATTCCACCGTGGGTGTGAGCTTTGATGAGGCGAAGGGTGTGGATGATCTCTGTCATCTGTGCGCCGCTCTCGCTATCAAGACCACTCGTGCTGAGTGTGAAACGGCTCTTGCTGAGGCAGCGCTTCAGATTCCGCAGGCGCTCAGACGCGAGGTGGATTACCTTTCGCATCCCGTCTTCAACAGGTACCACTCGGAGACTGAGTTTCTGCGCTATGTCAGAAAGCTCGAATCGCGAGATCTCTCGCTCGGTTTCTCGATGATCCCGCTGGGGTCGTGTACGATGAAGCTCAACGCAACCTCGGAGATGGTGCCCGTCACATGGGCAGAGTTCGGATCACTTCATCCATTCGCGCCGGCGCATCATCGTGCGGGATACGAGGAGCTCTTTACCGATTTAGAGAAAGCGTTGTGTGAGGTAACCGGCTTCGATGCCTGCTCGCTCCAGCCCAATGCCGGGTCTCAGGGTGAATACGCAGGGCTCGTCGTGATTCGTGCGTATCACGCACATCGTCGGGAAGCCCATCGAAACATCTGCCTTATCCCGAAATCCGCGCACGGCACGAATCCGGCTAGTGCCGCCATGGTTAGTATGGAGGTTGTTCCGATTGCCTGTGATGAGTGGGGCAACGTTGATCTGGCGGATCTCGAAGCGAAAGCCGAGCAGCACAAGGACAAGCTTGCGGCGCTCATGGTGACCTACCCGTCAACCCATGGGGTATTCGAAGAGGGTATTAGGGTAGCGTGTGAGATCGTTCACAAGCGCGGTGGTCAGGTCTACATGGACGGCGCGAACTTGAACGCTCTCGTCGGACTCGTTCGACCTGGGGAGATAGGCGCCGATGTATGCCACATCAATCTGCACAAAACCTTCTGTATTCCTCACGGGGGTGGTGGACCAGGTATGGGGCCGATCTGTTGTGGAGCGCACCTCGCACCGTTCCTTCCTAACCACCCTGTGGTCGATCTCAGCCATCCTCACGGAGTGGGGCCGATCTCGGCAGCCCCATGGGGTTCTGCAAGCATCTTGCCGATCTCGTGGATGTACATGGCGATGATGGGTGGAGAAGGGCTCACCGAAGCCACAAAGGTTGCGATCCTGTCGGCTAACTATGTCGCCAAAAAGCTCGAAGCAGATTACCCAGTATACTACCGAGGTTCATCTGGGTTCGTTGCGCACGAGTGTATTTTGAACTTGCATGCTCTCAAGGCTGAGGCCGGTGTCGAGGTCGAGGATGTGGCAAAACGCTTGATGGACTACGGCTTTCATGCGCCCACCGTTTCGTGGCCCGTTGCAGGCACCTTGATGGTCGAACCGACAGAGAGCGAATCCAAAGCAGAGCTCGATAGATTCTGCGAAGCGCTCTCCATGATTCGCTCTGAGGTGCGTAGCATCGCCAATGGCGAGATGGACAAGAGCAATAATCCGCTCAAGCAAGCGCCGCACACGGCCGAAAGTGTGGTCGCCGATGTGTGGGATAGGCCCTATAGCCGAGAGGTCGCAGCGTTTCCGACAGCGTGGACCAAGGAGTGTAAGTTTTGGCCAGCCGTGGGACGCATCGATGGAGTGTACGGTGATCGGAATCTGTTCTGCTCGTGCGTCGAGGTGGTTTGATCCACCTTGTGCAAAGCAGACTAGAGAGTAAAGATTCATCGCACATGCGGACTTTTCACTATACCCTTTGCACACTCTCTCTAGCTGGATACATCATCTTTGGTCGGGCGTCCGCAGCGATGTGCTCACCCTTAGACGATATCGTGGGCCAGCTGCGTAACCGGGAGGAATCCAAGGGAGTTTCTGAGCGAGAGATCGAGGAGACGCCAAGCGTAATAAAGGAAAACATGCGGGCGGCCCTGCCCGAAGTGCTGTGGAATCCTGCACACAGCAACACCGATAAGCTTGATAAGCATTACAGCCCGCACCTCCGTGATATCGGCGATGGGGTGCAACGAAGCGCACACGTTCACATTCGTAGCCAGGCGGGTGAGTTCTCGGGCGTCACGGAGGACGCATGTCCAGCTTCGAAAGACTGGAGCCATCCTGAACACGAAACGAATGCCTGTTGTGGTACAGACACGTCACGTTATGCGGCTCTTCGAGAGGACCATAACTTCAAGACGTGTTGCGTCAGAAGAGGCGAGGAGCAGCTCAGTGAAGAGGAGATAGCGTGTCGTCATCCGGATGGTACGGGATGGGCAGGGCTCTTTGAATTCTATTTCCCCACTCAGATTCTCGAGTGGGGGAGATCTGATGGAACCTCTTTGATAGTCGATAAAGAGAGTATCGATGCAGCTTTTCAAGAGAGTAAGCCTATCAGTAAAGCTCAAAGTGCACCGGAAGTTGATGATATCACATTGCGCGTGAATCTTGCTGCGATGGATCAGAAACACCGTGAGGCGTTGGCAAAGGATCTCTGCATGCATCCGATGCAGTTCATGAAGCTCATGGATCCGGATCCCCACGAAGATCCGTATCAACGGAATCCAGAGGGTCAGGGAACCCCTGGTGAGAAGATGCTCAAGGCGATCCCGTTATGGAGCACATACAGTAAGTTTGGCGCTACCTTGGTAACCGATCCCCTCGAAAGCTTGAAATTAGCAAACTTCGATGCGGCGTCGTATTCGTACATCGGTGGAACCAAGGGCAGGGCAACCGATCTCGCTCTTGGATACGAGCGGGGATTCAGCCGTGACGCTCAGTACTGCCAATCGCTTGCCGATGGGAACATCAGGGTCGATTCCGATGGACTGAGTGATGCCGTTGATGTGTACGGCAAGGGCATTTCGCGCGAATCAAAGGAGATCAACACAGGCTACTCCTGCGTGGACGCAGGTAGTGGTCGCATGAGTATGTCTCCGGTCACCAAGGGCGGAGCGGATCAGGGGCGCGAGTTATCCGCAGCACGAGCTATGGCCTTTATGATCGCAGCAGGTGTGTATGCTCCCGCGATGGCAGATCCACAAACTCGAACATCTTACTACAAGCGGTTCGAGCCACTGCCGTATTTCAAATTCAAGGGTAAGCCATTCGTTGGTAGTGTAGGAGCGAATGAGTTGGGTCTACAGTGTCGGACTGTGAAGGGCGAAATGTATTCCAAGGCAACGCCCCGAGGTGATCGATTGTACACTGGTTCGAGTGGCGTCGGTGGGAATCATGCGGCACCGATGCGTATCTTTGCTAGTTGTCCAAAGGGTTGGACGCGCTGGAGGGGGCCGCATTCGGAGCTAGCATGCGGCGAGGAGAAGTTATGGTAAGCGCAGACAGGCAGTCGAGAAGCTTTTGCCTTGTATTCGCACTAGCGAGCGTGTTGTTAGCTGCGGTTGGGATGCAAGATGGTTCTGCTCAGAGCACAGAAAATGTCGTAGAGCGCCCAAAAACTACGTACTTAGAGCTGTATGTAAACTCAAAAGACCCCAAGCATTTTAATGCGATCATCGAGCGCGCTGTTCGTTTGCAACAGAGCAATGTGATTCCAATTAGCGCCGTGTATCACATCGGGGATTTCAACAGCGTGACGCCCGACATTCAAGGGAAGCTGTGGCGAACGAAGCTCAAGCTCTTTGCCCTCAGTGGAGTTCCAAGTGATCTGCCTATCACAACCTCACCTGCGTGGGTTTTTGTCACTCGCGGTGGACGACGTATCGTAGAGGGCGCCACATCGATCGAGAGCTTCATCGATGACAGCGGGGAGTTCCGTGACGGTTCTCACATACGCGATCCGCTAGCCGTCGCAACTCCTGAGTTAGGACAGAAGATGGAGGGGTTCTAACATGCAATCACTTCACAGCGGATGTCGAGCAAGCTTGTACCTGGGGGTCAGTATTGGAGTGCTAGCGTTTGCTCCATGTGCACACGCGCAGAATGTTCAGTCAGATCTGTCGCAGCAGGTGGGAGCTCTCAGTGAGAGATATCGGCCTGAAAATGAGGGTGATGCACAGAGAAACAGGATACGAGCAGGCGAACGCATTGGAGAGATTGAAAGTTCCATAGAACGTCAGGATCCTGTCTCCATTCAAGATCCTCGATTTGATATCGTTTCTCATCATCGTGGTACTGAGGGTGTTCCCTTTCCGGAGTCAGGCGAGGTAGTACTCGAGGCTCCTTCGAACACGGCTGATACGGCAACTCCACAGCGAATCCCGGACTATTGGATCTCGTCTCCTGCTAAAGTATCTCGTCCGCCGAAGTGTGTGCAGAGCGGAACGAGCGTAGTCCAGCGGCGAGAGAAGGGAGATAAAAATGTACTGATCTTTGATCGTTTATACCTGTCTCAAGAGCTGTCTCCTCTAGATACCAGTGACATCTATGGAACAGAGACTATGGTTCAGGTCTACGATGGAGACCACTCTGCCGAGGTCTACCTTCGTATGGAGTCAGATGGTGTACCGTGTGTCCCATATCGAATCCGGTACACTGATACGCATGCTTTCTACCACAGAGGCGAAGACGCCCTTGCCAACTTCGACAGGGATCTGTCAGGACGCGGACAGACGCACCCCTGGGTGAAAAAGAAAATGGAAAAATTGCGTACGACAGCTTTTTAGCCCGCATTTTTCATGAAACTGCGTCGCGAGAGCGCCGAGAATGGTGATTTTTCGGGCCCGAAGGGCGAATTCAAAAAACTATTTTCCGGGCGGAATCGTATCGAGATACCTTCCGGTCGGAAAATAGTTTTTTGGACCGAAAAAGCGCCATTATCGGCGCTCGCAGTAGCAGGCTTCATGAAATATGCGGGCTAGAGCGCGCCGACGTTTTCAGACCTCGTCAGTACCGTTGAATGCGTCCTTGAGCAACCTCGACAGTTCCTTCGTCCGCTTGATATCTTTAAGGCGTGAATTGAATAGCGACCAGAAGAGAGGTTGAGGTAGGCGTTCGCGGTCATTGGCCAAACGAAGGATAGTGGAACGGAGATCGTCGATCTCATCGGCGATATGTGATCGTTCAACTCTATCTTCGCTACTGACTTCGCTACTGTCATCGCATGTGTCTTCGGGCTCCTTCATACGGTTCAGTGTACCGTAATTACTTCGCCCTAGTCGAGCGGCAAGCGCACTGTACAGCCATGCTTCAGATGACTTCGCGTCGCCAGCGTCGATAATCATTGAGGATCTTAATCGCGTAGTTCATCACCTCCGGTGGTACTCGACGTTTTCCATCCGCGGCTGATTCAACCCTTCCGGGCCCCCAGTTATAGGCGATTAAGGTGAACACTCGATCGCCGCCGTATCCCTGCTCGAGCTGCTTGAGGTACTGGATGCCGAGTTTCAGGTTGTAGCCCGGGTCGGTGAGGTCTCCCCGAGGCATCCTTCCAATGTCGGCCAGCCATGCCCCGGTCTTCGGCATGAGTTGCATCAACCCCTGGGCTCCCTTGTGAGAGCGTGCGATGGAGTTAAACGTACTCTCAGACTTAATTACCGCAGCCACGAACAACGGGTCATACCCCTGCTCGGCGCTCTCCCGCACGATCGCCTGGGCCAAGGAATCCGCGTTTTGATCGCGCGGCGAATGTTTCTGGATGATCTGAACAACCTTCTCAGCCAGCGCCCTACTCGACGGTAGGGGCATACGCTGCTCAAAATCCCGAGCTGCCGACTCGTCGACATTTGGGGAGACGCTCACCACCTCTACCGGTTGGGAGGGTTCGGGAGCAGAATATCGCACCGGTTCGACCCGTAACCTCTTGTAGGAACGCCCGATCTCCTCAACGGCTTCCGGAAGAGCCTCGCTGCGCTGTTCACCACTAAAGGCCGCACCGCTATCGGGAGCCAACGCCATAAACGTGGCGCCGATGCAGAAGAAGATAGCGGCAAGCACCGATGGCAGAGCCCTCCGCGTGTGCGCTTGGATACCAAGCACTAGTGTCTTTACGGAGGACATGGGGTGCTCAGGATAGGACGGCTTCACGGGGGCTCTGCGGAGAAGTCTTCCTCGCGGCACCACACCACGGCGGCCGAGCGTCGATCCTTGATCCACATTTTTGGCAGCTTGAGAACCGTCCATGCTACCCCATATCACCATAAGCGTCCCTGATGCTTCACTTTTTGACGGAATGTTCGACCGATTAGGACAGATCCGAACGGCCTCAGAGCTATGTTTATAGCGGATATCCGTAGGAGAGCTCGCCCGGAGGCTGCCACCACAGCTTTCCGGCACGATGCCCACAGCCTGCAGAGGGCGCTTTTACGCCAAGAGCGCTAATACATCTTCGCGCGATAACGAAACCTCGCCGCTGTCTCCGATCGCCGCAGCGAGCAGCTCGCGCTTGCGTTGCTGAAGGTCCACAATCCGCTCCTCTATCGTGTCCTGAGCAACCAAACGATGCACGATGACCGGGTTCTCCTGACCGATGCGGTAGGCTCGGTCGGCCGCCTGGTCCTCTACCGCAGGGTTCCACCACGGATCGAGGATGTAGACGTGGTCCGCTGCTGTGAGAGTAAGGCCAAGCCCTCCAGCCTTGAGCGATAGCAACATCACTTGAGGACCATCCGGTCGTTGAAATTGATCGACTACTTCAGAGCGGTTCGCTGTAGACCCATCGATCCGAGAAAAGGAGATACCGCGGCTCACAAGGTGAGGCTCGACGAGATCCAGCAACGATGTCCACTGCGAAAAAACGAGGGCTCGGTGCCCCTGTTCGATGGATGCGCAGAGCGACTCCACTAACATATCGACCTTGCTCGATGACTCCGCACTCTGACCGGGAAGCAGCTCGGGGTGACAACACGCCTGTCGCAGGCGCAACAAGATCTCGAGAGCAGAGAAGATCCCCTCCCCATGCTCGAGACGCTCAACGAGCTCCATGCGAGAGGCCCCGAGAATTGCCTGGTACAGCGTGCGCTCCTCTGAGCTCAACTCGCAAGCCAACACAACCTCAGTCTTGGGCGGCAGCTCCTTGGCTACGTCGCGTTTGAGGCGCCGTAAGATAAAAGGGGTGACGCGGGTTCGCAGGCGCCCGGCTGCTTCACTGTCTCCCGATTTCACGGCCCGAGCTATCCCCTCCTCGAACTCGCGTCTCGATCCGAGCAGTCCCGGATTCAGAAAATGAAACTGACTCCACAGATCCTCGAGCGAGTTCTCGACCGGAGTGCCGCTAAGATTCAATTTGAAGCCTGCATTAAGACGATATGCCGAGCGCGCTACCTGGCTCTCCGGGTTTCTAATCGTTTGTGCTTCATCGAGGATTACCATCTCCCAGGCGCCCTCGGTCAGCTTCTCAATATCGAGGCGCAACACCGCATACGTCGTGATAGTAATATCCGCTGCGGATTCCAAGGTGCGATTCGACCCATGATAGAGAGAGACTCGCAACTCCGGACGAAACCTAGAAACCTGGTCCCGCCAACTATGAATAACCGAAGTAGGCGCAACTACCAGTGTCTTTCCCCGCACCATGCATATCGCTTGTAGAGTCTTTCCGAGACCCATGTCGTCTGCCAGCAGGGCGTTCAATCCGAACTCTCTCAAGAACGACAGCCAGTTGACGCCCTGGCGTTGATACGGCCGCAGAGTTGCAGTCAGGTCAGCGGGTAACGCTGCATCAGGAATCAAAGAGATCTGCTGCAGTCCGTCTCGCAAGCGCTTGAAATACTCCGGCGGTGACACACCTACCGCATCGCACAGCTCGCTTACCTCGGGAAGAAGATGCGCTGACACCACTTCATCACGCTGCTGCGCCGCCATGAGTCGTTCGAGCGCGTCACGGTGCTGTGCTAACCACACCTTAGGTAGCGCCCCCCAACCCCCCTCCAGTAAAGGCACGAAGTTTCCTCCACCTTTCCAGGCGGAAACCACGGATTCCAGATCTGCGCGCCTCCCGTCCTCGGTGGCAAAAAAAATGGAGAGGCGCGCTCCATCGGACGACGCGCTTGGGGTGAGTCCGGTCGCGGGCGTAAAAACCGACTGACCCTCTCCACGCGTCTCCCATCCTTTGAGCTGCGAGGAGAAATGGATCGCCCCTTCACCGGAAAACACCTTTGCTTCGTTGAATTTCAGATACAGCCTATTCTGAACATCTCGCATCAGGCGCGCCTCTTCGACGAGATCACGAATCGGCACCTCGCGCTTCGAGAGGTAGCGCACACGATCGCCCTCAACTTCGGCTATTGGAGGTTGTCCGTACACCAAGTGCGGAACCACAGTCAGTCGCTCGCCCTTTTCATCAGAGATCGTTTCTATTACGACACGCGGAGAGATCCTCCTGGCGCGCGGCAGCTCTCGGGTACGAAGATCGATTCTAGCTTTTCCCTCCAAGATCGGCAGAATCCGACCAGCGAGGTCGGCTGCTCTGGAGTGCGGAAAGAGGGCTCCCTCGCCTCGTACCATGGCGAGCTCGTCAGCGCTCAGGCTCGAGTCCTCAACACCGCACAACGCGCCCGCTCGTATCGCAGCACCGTTTTCGAAAACCTCCGAGACCTGCGGATCAAGCTCCCGACGCAGCCGAAAGCCCCCCTCTTCATCCGTGACTGCGATCTCCGGGATGACCGGCTCTCGCTGTGCCTGGATCGGAGCACCATCGATCTCGATTGAACGAAGATCTGAAAGCGCCGGGATAAGGAGACGCATCGTCTTAGGGTCGAGCACCCCCTGCTTTCTCGTAACCAGAATATGATCGAGCTGCATCTCCTCCTTCGATGTCGCCACACCGGGAGATCCGGACGGAAGGCTCTGAATCGCTTGATAGAG
The DNA here is from genome assembly GCA_044351795.1 of Bdellovibrionota bacterium. Lineage (GTDB taxonomy): Bacteria > Bdellovibrionota_C > UBA2361 > UBA2361 > OMII01 > OMII01. Next base: position 44,156 of record JBILFA010000008.1, read on the forward strand.
GGAGCCCGATACGGGAGCCCTCGAATCCTCCCACACGAGGAGGCGACTAAACGCCAGATAGGCTCCCTGTCGAGAGAACACATACAGGACATGCCCTGGTGCTGCGCGCGTCGAGCGCACGAGAGCGCGTCCCTGAAGCCCCTGCCGCACCGCAATGAGGGTAGCGACCACGTGTCGACACGGATCTTCCTCATCGCCGCAATCACACTGCCACAGCTCGTTGGGCTCGGAGAGCGAAACGGTGAGGACGCGATCTCGCGGTCCCTGAATCACACGGAATACTCGCTCCTGTTCGTCGAGGCTGCGCTGCTCCTGAAAATCAGCGTTACGCGCAAGCTCGACCCCAGCCGACCAGGTTCTGGGCGATGCAAGTTCCCGGGCAAGCGAAAAGAGCGCCTCCATTTAAACTCTCACTCCGTCGAGAGAGGTATCGGTAGCCTGCGCTAAGGCCACCTTCCCGCCCGAAACTATTAGTGCATCAAATCCGGCGTGGAACTCCTGTATACTTGTAACTCGCTTGACTGCATCAAACCACGAGATCACCCCTCGTCGATGAGCATATCCGAGCCACTGCTTGAGTCGCGACAGGAGATGCCGCTCGCTTGCTCCATTTTCGAAGCCGTAGGTCAGCAGTGTGTTTAAAACCGCTAGCCATCTCTCAGGGTAATCTGCACAGAAGGTTACGCTCTCTGGAACACCAGACAATCCGAGAAACGCCGCACTCTCGCGCGCCAAACCCGGCTCGGCCAGCACCCCTCGACCGATCATGAAGTGGATAGCTCCGGTTTCTTCCTGACACCGCTTGAGATCGTCGAGCGACCATATCTCTCCGTTGGCCACCACGGGGATGTCGAGCGCCCGTCGAACCTCTCCTATTGGGCCCCAGTAGGCCGGAGGAGTGTAGCCCTGCATCTTGGTCCGCCCGTGAATAGTAATCCAACTCGCACCACCGCGAGCAGCCCGCTCAGCATTTGTCACGATCGCACTCGGATCGTCCCAACCAAGCCTGAGCTTAGCGGAAACGGGAACCTCTGTAGGCACCGCAGCTCTCACCGCACGCACGATCGCTTCGATGCGCTCAGGATACTTGAGCAACGTGGCCCCACCATCGTGGCGATTCACCGTCGGGGCTGGACAACCGAAATTGATGTCGATCGCTCGGGATCCCAGGCCGACAGCACGCGCCGCAGTGGCCGCCATCTTATCCGGATCTCCTCCTAAGATCTGGAGCGAGATCGGGGTGTCGCGCGCTGTTAGCATTGAGGTCTCGAGCTCAGGTACATCCCGCAGAAGAACATGATCCGGAGGAACGTTCCCCGAGACTCGCACGAACTCGGTGACACACATCGTGAAAGGCATGAGCGACGTGAGAACTCTGCGCATGAGGTGATCGGTCACGCCATCCATGGGTGCTAGAACGAGCGCCGGCGTGTGTGGCTCGATGAACTTCATAACTTCCAGACACCCTTTAACTCTTCAGGTCAGGTGAGTCAAAGAGATGCGCAACCCGAAGAGTTCCATCCTTCAAGAGCGGCAGCACTACATCGCGCGGCAGAACAACATCAGTCTCACCCATAACATAGGGTCCGATGTCATAAGGATTGTAATGCAGCAGAATGCCGCTCTCGACAACGCCGAAGTTGTCCGTTACCCAGAACGGTTCACCCGGAGCAGCAAAGAATCCCTCCTCTTGAAGTGCGCGCTCCGGTGGTATGCGACGAACGCGACGGAACTCCGCCTCGGCGACCTGTCGTAGAACCTCTTGGGATTTCTCAGTGACAAGCTCTGCCATGGTTAATCTCTTTCCATTCCGCAGATCAAAGCACAAGAGCGTTCGCTCGTTGAAGCCGTGCGCACCGCCGAGATAACCGATATTAGTGACGGCTATAGTGAGCACATCGTCGTTTGCAAAGAGCACCGACGCTTTGCGCTGGAGGAGCCAATCCATCGGAGCCGATGATAGCCCGCTATTCACCAGATCCGCCTGTCTCGCCTCTATCTGCGCCTGGAGGGATGCCAGAGAAAGCTCACTTACGTTGTCATCGAGCGGCGCATAAAGCACCTGAGCGACATCAGTTACTATCCTCTCCCGAGTAGCGGAAGCAATAGACTCAGACAGCACCGGTATCTCGCCTACATCCATGCGCACGCATGGAGGAGGATTGCAGGCCCCTACCTTAATGGCCTCGTCGCCGGGCCTTGCAGCATGCGAGAAGCAGCCGCTCAGGCACAGAGCGCACCCGAAACTAACAACGAGAAAGAGCACGCGCTTGATCATACCTGTCTCCGTTATGCAGGGCCGAGATGGCGCTACGGCGCTTTCACTACTGGGCTTCCATCTTGCCGCGAAGAGAGAGCCCGCGCTTGATGTTGGCTACGATGAAGTCTCGATTCATCTTGGTAATGTACTTGATGCTTATCCCCTTCGGACACGCATCTTGGCATTCGCCGTGGTTAGTACATCCACCGAAGATCTCGGCATCCATCTGACGAACCATATTGATTACGCGCGCTGAGCGCTCAGGCTGCCCCTGCGGCAACAGTCCGAGGTGGGCTATCTTAGCCGACGTAAACAGCATAGCCGACCCGTTCGGGCATGCAGCCACACAAGCGCCGCACGATATACATGCAGCCGCATCGAACGCCTCGTCCGACATATCCTTCTCCACGGGAATGGAATTAGCCTCCGGCGCAGCACCCGTATTAACCGAGATGTAACCGCCCGCCTGCTGAATTCTATCGAAAGCAGAGCGATTGACCACGAGATCCTTCATAACCGGGAAAGCCTTCGCCCTGAAGGGCTCGATATAGATCGTGTCCCCGCTCTTGAAGTTCCTCATGTGCAGCTGACATGCCGTCGTGAGCCGCTTCGGACCGTGCGGGCGTCCGTTGATCGTCATCGAGCACGAACCACAAATCCCCTCGCGACAATCATGCTCGAAGGCCACCGGCGCCTCGCGTTTTTCGACCAATTGAAGATTGAGAATATCGAGCATCTCGAGGAATGAGGAGTCCTCGCTGATATCCTTCAACTCGAAGCGCTGAAAGCTCCCCTCTTCTTGCGGATTTTTTTGGCGCCAAACAAATAACGTAAGATCCATAACCCTGACCCCTCTACTTGTAACTTCTCGTTCCGAGCTCAACATTCTCGAACGTCAGCGGCTCCTTGGTGAGGTCGTGTCCCTCGCCGCTCTCCTTTTTGCTCCATACTGACGAGTAGCAATAGTCCTTGTCGTTACGGAGCGCCTCGCCATCCTCAGTCTGATACTCCTCGCGGAAGTGACCGCCGCAGCTCTCGTTGCGCTGCAAAGCATCGATACACATCAGCTCCGCGAACTCGAAGAAGTCTGCAACGCGTCCAGCTTTCTCGAGCTCTTGATTGATCTCTGTGCCGGAGCCACCCACGAACGACTTGCTCCAGAACTCTTCACGCAGCTCACGTATACGCGTGATAGCTTCCTGCAGACCGCTCTCTGTGCGTGACATCCCGCACTTGTCCCACATAATCCGTCCGAGCAAGCGGTGGTAGTGGTCCACCGGCTTAGTCCCCTGCATAGCCAGGAACCTATCAGTGCGCGCGTTGACACGCTCCTCCGCAGCCCTGACCTCGGCGTGGTCGCTTCCCACCGGCGGTGCCTTGGTTTGAGCGATGTAATCACTGACCGTGGCGGGGATTACGAAGTAGCCGTCAGCAAGCCCCTGCATCAGGGCGCTAGCACCGAGACGATTGGCTCCGTGGTCGGAGAAGTTTGCCTCTCCTGCCGCGAAGAGACCTGGAATCGTCGTCATCAGGCTGTAGTCCACCCACAACCCACCCATGGTGTAATGAGGCGCGGGGTAGATACGCATCGGCTGTTCGTACGGATTTTCTCCCGATATGTTCTCATACATATCGAAGAGATTTCCGTAGCGTGCTGCGATTACGTCCTTGCCGAGTCGATTGATGGCGTCAGAGAAATCGAGGTAGACCCCCAAGCCCATCGGGCCCACACCGAATCCCGCATCACAGCGCTCCTTTGCGGCGCGCGAGGCGATGTCTCGAGGCGAGAGATTTCCGTAACTCGGATAACGCCGCTCGAGATAGTAGTCGCGCTCGGATTCAGGGATCTGGCCAGCAGGACGCTTGTCCCCTGCAGCCTTAGGAACCCACACCCTGCCGTCGTTTCGCAACGACTCACTCATCAGGGTCAGCTTCGACTGGTGCTCGCCTGAGACAGGAATGCTCGTCGGATGGATCTGCGTGAAGCACGGATTGGCCATGCCAGCGCCGTGTTGGTAGGCTCTCCAAATAGCCGTAACGTTGCAGTTCATTGCGCTCGTGGAGAGGTAGTACACGTTGGAATACCCTCCCGTGGCCAGCACTACAGCATCTGCGGTGTGGCTCGAGATAGCACCTGTGGATAGGTTTCGTGTGACGATTCCTCTGCACCGACCGTCTACCATGATTAGATCGAGCATCTCGGAACGGGTGTGCATCTCCACCGAACCGGCGTGGATCTGCCGGTTGAGAGCAGCATACGCCCCCAGTAGAAGCTGTTGTCCAGTCTGACCCTTTGCGTAAAAGGTTCTCGAAACCTGAGCACCTCCGAAGGAACGGTTATCGAGAAGACCACCATATTCACGGGCAAAAGGAACGCCCTGAGCGACACATTGATCGATAATATTGACACTCAGCTCAGCCAGGCGATGCACGTTCGCCTCACGTGCCCGAAAGTCTCCACCTTTGATCGTATCGTAGAAAAGACGATACACGCTGTCGCCGTCGTTTCGGTAGTTCTTGGCTGCATTTATCCCGCCTTGCGCGGCGATACTGTGCGCCCGACGCGGAGAGTCGTGAAAACAGAACGCTTTGACCTTGTATCCCAGCTCGCCGAGAGAGGCAGCCGCGGCCCCACCTGCAAGACCGGTTCCGACCACTATCACAGAGTGCTTGCGCTTGTTGGCCGGATTGACCAACTTCATGTGAGACTTGTAGTTCGTCCACTTCTGCTCGAGTGGGCCCGATGGAATCTTCGAATCTAACTGTAGATGCATACCTTTCCTACTGAGACGAAACCTTGTGTCCGAATCCTAAGAACTACTGCCCCTAGGGAGCCTTGAGTAAGCCGACCGCGATAGCAACCGGCACCGCGGAGAAGCCAACGAAGATCGCAACCGAAACCACCTTGGCCATAGCTCTAACACCCCTGTTCCAGCGCGGCGTATCCACGCCCAGCGTTTGAAACATACTCCACGTTCCGTGGTAGAGGTGCAGTGCCAGCAACGCCATTGATACGACGTAGAAACCTGCGATCGCATAGCTCTGAAACGCCAACCACACGTTAGAATAGATGCGCCCCTCTACAAACGTGCTGAACGGAAGGGACCCTGTAGTAAAGTGTAATATATGAAAAACGATGAACACGACTAGAAAGAGTCCACCATAGAGCATAGTCAACGATGCCGCATTGGCCGAGCGATAAGCCTTGACCGCTTGCCCGACCGGCTTAGCTACGCGATTGAGTCGCGCAAGCTGGATGCCGCTGATCGCATGGATTAAGACTGCTCCAAGTAACACTACCCGAGCCACCCAGAGAAACCCTTCGTGCCCCAACATCTGAGCCCCGAGGCTTCGCAAAAAGAGAGCGTAGTCATCAATCTTGTAATTACCCGTAGCAGGATCTATCCCGGCGAATATCTTCAGGTTGCCCGCCATATGACCCAAAACGAAGAGCACCAGGATGATGCCGGTTAAGGCCATGGCAACCTTTTTCCCGATAGTCGACGCGTAAAATTCTCGTACTAAACCCATACACAATATTCCTGGGAACAGAGGCCACCATAAGCCCCTAAGATATTAGAACCCATCTCAAAAGTCCCTTCTGCTGCGGGCGGCGATATAGGGGCTGCGACGGCGTCAGCCTTCACAAAAAAATCCTCAATGTATCCCAGAGGATACATCTCCGGTTTGTTTGTTCGTCTTCCTTGTCTCGCTCCCTATCTCGCCGCCCTCGCGACGAAGAGACTTTTGAGATGGGTTCTAGCGTAATTACACGGCAATCACCCCCCACGCAACCTCCTATACCTCATACTGAAGCCAAGAACCTCCCACACCGCATGCGCCAAGACCCAAGCAGTAGACCCTGCCATCCTGACGGTCAAAAATAGACGGCTAGCTCACAGCCCAAATCAGCAAGAAGTATATTAATTGATAATACTATCAGCGAGATAGAAAAACATCCCTAGACTGCCCGCCTCATTGCTCTTTTATTTATCCCTTTTCTCTGTTCAGTACGTATGAAATTCCTTCGAACGGTCGATATCTCCTAATGGATGGGGCCGGATACGCTCTATCCATCAACTACCGAGTCAGAGCCAAGAGATTACCGCCCTAACCCACAGGCATGCGTCATGGAAACTACCGCTCTAGAAGACTCCAGTCCCCCCTCTCCGCCCCGGTCAACAAGCCCGTCACTGATCACCTCAGGCTCGCTTGGAGAAGCGGTAGAGGTGTCTAACACAACAGTGGTGGTGTCCCTCACTCAAAGCGCCCAACAGAACCCAATAACGATCGGCGAGGTGCTTGTGATCGAGGGCAGCACCATGGCGCTCATCGGCGAGGTCGACAACATATCAGCTTTTAACACGGGAGGAGGCGTTGAAACCCGAGCACACGTCTCCATCATCGCCACTCTAAATCCGAAGAAGGCGCTTATTACGCCGGGTGTATCCGATTCTCCGGTCCTCAAAGGGCGTGCATTCCGTCCTCATCCCGCCGTAGTAAAAGCGGTGATCGAAGACCGTCACGAGATCTTCGCCGACACGAGCGATCAGCTCTCCCTGGACCTCGCTCACCCTGCGAACTACCCAAACATAGAGCTCGCCTTTAGCCCGGAAAAGATCCTCGGGCGACACTGCGCAGTCTTGGGAACATCCGGAGCCGGAAAAAGCTGGTCAGTAGCGCGCATCGTTGAGCAATGCGCCAAACACCGCTCGAAACTTGTTCTTCTCGACCCGACAGGGGAATACGAAACTTTAAATGAAGGGGTGTTTCACGTACACCTCGGTAACGCTACCCGCGAGCTCGCCCGCTCACGCGAAGCCTCCTTACCATATACCGAACTGACAGAAGCTGACCTCGTGGCTATCTTTCGTCCAGGTGCGGGGAATCAGCTTGTAAAGCTGCGCTCAGCGATGAAGACATTGAAGCTCCTGCGGCTCGAACCGCGGCTTGGATCGGAAGGGTCCATGATTAAGGCTCATAAGTCGAAGACCTCTTTCGACGCCTCGTATCAGGTGTCGAAGCTCGATATTGATCGACCTGAGAACCTCTTCGATATCAGGAAGCTCGCCCTCCAGCTCGAATACGAGTGTGTAGAGCCGACCCGTAGCCAAACCGAGATAGACTACTGGGGAGGAACAAACTCCCACGACCACGCCGACTGCGTGCCATTGATAAACCGAATTGACGACATACTAGCGGCGGAAGAGCTGCGCAGCATCTTCTATCCGTCGAAGACCCCATCGATCTTCGAAGTGATTACTACGTTCTTCGAGGACCCCGAGGTCAGTGTTCTACGGATCTCGTTCGAGTTCCTGCCGTCGCTGCACAGAACCAGAGAGATCGTCGCAAACGCCCTTGGACGCTTCCTGCTTGCTCGCGGTCGCCAGGGTGATTTTCGCAAACGCCCCATGGTCGTCTTACTCGATGAGGCCCACCAAGCACTGAACAGCAAACTCTCGGATCTCTCCGTCGATTTTCCGCTCGAAGCCTTCAATATCATCGCCAAAGAAGGGCGCAAGTACGCCCTCACCCTGTGCCTCGCCACTCAGCGCCCCCGGGATATCCCCGACGACGTGATGAGTCAGGTGGGAACTTTCGTGGCGCATCGGTTGGTGAACGACCAGGATAGAGCCACCATCGAGCGAGCCAGCGGAACGTGCAATCAGAACCTCTTGGCACACCTACCCTCGCTTGGGCCGGGTGAGGCGTTTATATTAGGGATAGACTTCTCAACACCGCTTAGGGTCAGGATGATAGCACCAACTCAAGCACCACATTCGCGGGGACCCGATTACCAAGGATTGTGGAAGCGCTAAGAAGGGGCTGACATCTCCATTGATAGGTAGCATCCACGCAGGTATCCTGGTCCCGTGATGAACCCCACCTTGTTTCAGCTCAATACCCGAGCTTGCCTTACCCGATTGGGCCCTCAGGCAACCCTCGACGATATCCCCAACCAGCTCCTCGACTCCCTGAGCGCACGCGGATTCGACTGGGTGTGGTTACTGGGAGTATGGAGCCTGGGCGAGGAGAGCCCTCGCATATCTCGCAGCAATCCGGATTGGAGGGCTGAGTATGTTCGAGCGGTGAGAGATCTCCAAGAGGAGGACATAAGCGGATCTCCCTTCGCAGTCCACAAGTACTCGGTCGATCCACACCTCGGCGGCAACGCGGCTCTGAAGAGGTTTCGGGACCGCTTGCATAGCCGAGGGATAAAACTCCTCGTGGACTTCGTCCCCAATCACGTCGCACTCGATCATCCCTGGGTTCAAGAGCGCCCCGATTTTTTCATTCACGGTACGAGCAAAGACCTCGCGCGAGACCCGCTGCGCTGGACGAACAGTGCAACCGATCAGGTGCTCGCCTACGGACGAGACCCAAACTATCCCGGTTGGCCGGACACGCTCCAGCTCAACTACTTTAACCCCGACCTCAGGGAATCGATGATGCAGGAACTCGACGCCGTCGCTGAGATCTCCGACGGCGTACGGTGCGACATGGCGATGCTTCTAGAACCTGAAGTATTCCTGCGTACTTGGGGAGCAGTGCCGGGATACGAAGGACTCTCTGTTCCACCATTTTGGCCCGAAGCTATCGAACGTGTACGGCGCACACACCCCGCCTTCCTGTTCATGGCCGAAGTGTACTGGGATTATGAGCACCGCTTACAGCAACACGGATTTGATTACACATACGACAAGACCCTCTACGATCGACTTCTCGCCCGAGATCCGGAGGGCGCACGCCAACACCTTCAGGCCCCTACCGAGTACCTCGCGCGCATGGCACACTTCCTCGAAAATCACGACGAACCTCGCATTGCGACACAGCTTTCCCTTGAAGAGCACCGCGCAGCGGCAGTACTGACCTTTACTGCGCCCGGCTTGAGGCTCCTGCACGACGGTCAGCTCGAAGGAAAGAGGGTTCGCATCCCGGTGCACCTGCGGCGCGGCCCGGACGAGCACCGTGATGCGCGAGTCGTAGAGCTATACGAAGCCCTCCTTCCGATCATCACCTCATCAACCGTAGTGCGTGGTGCCTGGTCGCTCCTCTCCTGTACGCCTGCATGGGATGGAAATCAAACCAACCACAACTTTATCTCGTACCTGCTCGAGCACAGCGACGGAGATCTTATGATAGCAGTCAACTACGCTCCCTATCGCGGACAGAGCTTCACGCACCTTCCCGAGCGTCTCATGACATGCACGAACTTCGTCTTCACCGATCTGTTGTCCGGAGAGCGGTATGTGCGAGAAAGCTCCGACGTGAAACAGCGGGGACTCTTCCTCGATGTACCGGAATGGAAGGCACATATATTTCGTGTAGAACGGGCATAATTTATCATGAGCACCTCCTGGCGCGCTCGTGCAGGCACCCTTCCGATCATTGACCACCTCGAGCGCATCACCAAAGGGATCGAGCAGCACCGCTTTACGATCCTCGAAGCCCCGCCCGGGAGCGGTAAAACGACCATTCTGCCCCTGGCGCTCAGTGAGCAAGCGTGGCTGAACGACAAAAAACTGCTCGTGCTGCAACCGCGACGGATTGCGACCAAGGGTGTAGCAAGCCGCATGGCCGAACTCTTGGGGGAGCACATCGGCGACACCGTCGGCTACCGAATCCGCCTTGAAAGTCGGGTGTCGAAACGCACCAGGATTGAGATCCTGACCGAGGGGCTTCTTACCAAGCGCATCCTGGCCGATCCTGAGCTTACCGATGTGGGGGCGATCATCTTCGATGAATTCCACGAACGGAGCATTCACGCCGATGTCGGCCTCGCCCTTAGCCGCGAGGTTGCATCCGTATTGCGAGAGGACCTTCGGATCATCGTCATGTCAGCGACCCTCGGCGAGAGCGTACCGACGACTGTCTTCCAAGATGCTTGGAGACACTCCTTCGAAGGCACACCACATCCGGTATCGATACTTTACCGACCTGAGGATCCTAAAGCCCCGATCTGGGAGCGTGTCGCTCGTGTAGCAAAGACCGCCGTCGAAAGCTATGAAGGAGACATCCTTGTGTTTCTGCCCGGAGCCTTTGAGATCGAACGAACACGAGCACTCCTCGAACAGAGTAAACTCAAGCTGAGATTCTTACCGCTCTACGGCGACCTTTCCTATGCCGACCAGCAACGGGCGATACTTCCCGATCACGGCGGGATACGAAAGATAATACTCGCGACACCGATAGCGGAAACGAGCCTCACTATAGAAGGAGTACGGGTCATAATAGACAGCGGCTTACACAAAGTTGCGCGCAACGACGCGCGCGGAGTAACGAGCCTACGCACTGAGATGATCTCCAAGGACGCCGCTGATCAACGGGCAGGTCGAGCCGGTCGAACAGCTCCAGGGGTGTGCGTGCGACTCTGGAGCGAACACGAGCACGCAGCCCTGCGCCCGTCGAGAGAGCCCGAGGTATTGCGAACCGATCTTACGTCAACACTGCTCGATCTCGCGACATGGGGCACTAAAGACCCTTCTTCATTTCCGTGGGTGACGCGGCCTTCCGAAGCAGCGATCACCACTGCACGAAACGCTTTGATTCAACTCGGAGCGCTCTCGGCCAATGGCGTCACATCTCTCGGCAAAACTCTCTCGCAGCTCGGGACGCACCCGCGCTTCGGCCGAATGATGCTCGAAGCGCGCCGCTACGGGCTCGAAGATACCGCCGCGGCGCTGATTCCACTCCTTGAAGAGCGCGACATCTTCTCACAAGAGGGCCGCGGAGTTCAGATCGCAGATCGGATCGAGGTCATCAACCGCAATCGCTCCTCCTCTCCGCTCATCGACCGCGTCAGAGCGCTCAAAGAGCGTTGGCTCGAACGCATGGCTCAGGTACCACAGCATCTGGGCGAGCCGTCTCCCTCCGGCTCGATTCCTACCGGCTTCGAAGCCGGATTCCTCCTCTCGATCGCCTTCCCTGACAGGATCGGCCGTCGACGCGACCGTGGTTCACACAAATACCTGCTCGCATCGGGGAGCGCTGCCGCACTGCGAGAGGGCGATACGTTCCGAGATAACGAGTTCATCGTAGTGGCGTCAATGTACGACGCACGTGAGGATGGACGGATCTTCCTCGCCGCGCCGCTGCACCCCGACCTCTTTAGCGGACCCCTTCGACACCTGCTCTCACGCGAACGGCTCGTGTCGTTCGATCAGGAGCGCGGCTCGCTCTCGACAAGGGTCGTGGAACGGATCGGCGCTATCACGCTCCGCGAGGAAAGCCACCATCAGGGAAGCACAGAGGAGATGCACGAGGCGCTTCTCACGTGGCTCGCGAGCGAAGAGGGCTTTATGAGGCTCTCCTTTTCGGCAGCCAGCACTGAACTACGAACTCGGGTGGCGTGGGCACGAGCTGTGTATCCGAACTGCGAGCTTCCAGATCTCTCGGACCACGCACTACGCTCCACTCTCTCAAGCTGGCTCACCCCTTTTCTACCCGAACGAGCCAGCCTTTCATCGATAT